>JASLPZ010000155.1:0-15581 GCA_030744725.1 Pirellulaceae bacterium | reverse complement strand
CGCCCCGGCAGGGCCACCCTGAGACGAACCAGCTCAACCAGACAGGCCGCCTGAACTACAATTCCTGACATGCACCCTAATCGTGGTGGCAAGACGAATCGGGACGAGAATCACCAGCAAACGCCTAGTTGTTATGATTCCACACCCACAACAGGCCGCAGAATATGCTCGCAACGAGGGCGACTCCAGCCAGCGTGCCGTAGACGATTTCGTTCTGCAGCGTGTGCCCGGCAAAACTGGCTCCAAAACTTCCCAGCCCCAGGCCCATGGCAAAGCTGAACCCGTAGCACAGACTGCGTTTTCTTAGTGGCGTGTATGTGGCAATCAGGCTGTTGTAGATCGGTTGATGCATAAAATGGATGGTTGCCCATAGACCGGCAGCAACCACACGTTGCGAACCGTCGGCGACGCCCATCCAAACTAAAAAGGGAACGTTGCACAACGTCACCAGCGCCAGCTGCTGTTCGAGACGATCAGCGCGAGCATAGTGCCCGGCCAGATACTGACCAATGCAGCCTAGAACCAAAACGCCGGCCGCCAAGAAGTTGCTTTGACTGGCAGTTGGTATTTCGATAACGGGAATGTCCGGCAACTCGACGCCGTTCAAATAACGCGGCAGGAAACTCAAGACTGCCGAATACACGAACCCCTGTAGCGCGGCCATCAACGTGAGCGTAAAGAACGATCGCCAGTCAGAATGGTGCTGCTCGGCAGTCGAAGACGTGCTGCTTGCCTCGTGCAACGCTGCCGACGATTGGCCACGCCAGGACTGAGCGAGGAAGACCAAGCCGAGGACAAGGCCCGGTGTCATGAGTACCCAGTAGACCTGTCGCCAAGAGGCATCAAATGCCAGCATTCCGCCAACCACCAGTGGCGCGGTGCCAATTCCGGCCGACCCAAAGATACCGTGCAAACCCAACGCGCGGGACCGATTCTCAGGCGTCGTTTCACGCGAGATCAACGCAAGACCTGCTGGATGATAAATCGATGCGAATGCGCCCATGGAGATCATGGAAACGAAGAGAGCCGATTTCTGCGTCGTTCCGGCTGCCAGAACGCACGTGACGGCGCAGCCCAGCAAATAGACGGTCAGTAGTTTTCTTGACCCAAAACGGTCCACAAGCCAACCGGCGACAATCGCGCCCAACCCCCACATCAACCGCCAGGAATTCGATAGTTTGCCCGTCAGCGCTTTCCCGGCTTCGACGTCGTCCGCGAAAAACTCGCTGGCGATTTCCTGTTCGACGCTCGGCAGCGCGAGTTCGTACAGATGCACAAGGGCATGGGCACAGGAAACCAGCAACACCAGACGCATCGCAACTGAAGACTTCATCATGCAGCTGCCCGGGTCAGCCTGGCCAGCAGGTCCTTTGCCGCGCCGCTGTCGATCGCCGCATGGGCTTTTTCCGCACACGCGTTCAAAGAAGGACTAACGCCTGCCACCCACAGCGCCGCGGCGGCGTTCATCACGACAATGTCGCGAGATGGGCCGGCAACGCCATTGAGAATGTCGCGGATCAGCTGAGCGCTCGCGACGGGGCCATCAACAATCATCGTCTCCTTACTGGCGACCTGCATTCCAAAATCGCCGGGGTGCCAGACGAGCGATTCGACTTGGCCATTGTGAACGTCACTAACGTGCGTAGCGTCGCTGATTGTCACCTCATCGAGTCCGTCGGCCCCCGACACGACGACGGCGCGTTGCGCGCCGAGCATTCTCAGTGCGTCAGCCAATAGGTCTCGCAGATAGGGCTTGCCAACACCCAACAACTGGTAGGGCGCAGAAGCGGGATTACAGATCGGCCCCAACAGGTTGAAGATCGAAGGGACTCCTAGTTTGCGGCGAGCCGCTGCAACATGCTTCATGGATTTGTGCAGTTGTGGGGCAAAACAGAAACAGATTCCCAGTTCGTTCAGGCATTTCTCGACAGTCGAAACGGGAGCCTCGATATTGACACCCAATTCAGCCAGCACGTCTGCCGATCCAGTCTTGCTGGTGATGCTGCGATTGCCATGCTTGGCGACGGCAACGCCCGATGCGGCGGTAACCAGGGCGGCCGCGGTACTGATATTGAAAGTGCCTGATGCGTCCCCCCCCGTGCCGCAAGTGTCGAGCAGTTCAGTCCGTTCGGTACGAACCGGCGTCATGTGCCGTCTCATTGCCTGGGCGGCACCAGCAACTTCCGCCACGGTTTCGCCCTTTAGTCGCAGCGCGTTAAGAAGTAATGCGATCTCGTCGTCGCTCCAATTGCCTTCCATGATCGATCCGACGACCTCCGCCATTTCGTCCATCTCTAGGTCTAGGCCACCGGAAATGTGTCCGATGACTGATTTTGAATCTTGATTCACCAGCAACCTCGTGAGTTCTGTAATGTGTGATTCGTGCCGAGGATATGCCTTGTCGCCTAACACCATGGATCTTACAATTCCACGCTATGGCAAGGAAGGTGATCATTGACTGCGATCCAGGGATCGACGACGCGCTGGCGATGTGCATGGCGCTCTTTGACAGCCGTCTGGAGGTCGTAGCCGTGACGGCGGTTCCCGGTAATGTGTCCGCCGAGCAGGCCAGTGTAAACGTCCAGGCCATCATTGACCAATTGGATCCGCCTCGCTTGCCGCGTGTTGGCACCGCATCGCCGATCGAAGATGGGCCAGCCGTCGGTGGAGCCAGCTTGCACGGGGCCGACGGCCTTGGAAACGCCGGGCTCCCAATCTCTCCGTTGCATCACCAACACCCGTCAGACAAGCTAATTTGTGACGAAGTCCACGCGGCACCAGACGAGGTGACCATCATCTGCCTCGGCCCGCTCACAAACTTGGCGCGTGTCCTCCGTCGCGATCCGGAAGTCGCATCGCTGGTGAGCCAGATCGTGATTGCCGGCGGAAGTGTCTGCGTTGGTGGCAATGTGACTCCAGCCGCCGAATTCAATATTTATGGTGATCCGGTCAGCGCCCGAACTGTCTTCCGCTCGCCAATCACAAAAACAGTAATCCCGCTGGATGTCACGAGACAAGTCTGTTTGACACTCGACGTGATGGATGAACTTCCGGTCGGGTCGACCAACGCGGGTAGCTTGCTCCGGAAAATGCTACCGTTTGCCTTTCGCGCCCACCATCAGATTCGTGGTGAAGAGAGCATCCTCATCAACGGTGTCGTGGCGTTGCTGAACGTCCTGCAGCCGGAACTGTTTGGGACCGAAGAAATCGCCGGTGATGTCGAGATCAGCGGTCACCTTACCGAAGGCGCGACGGTGTTCGATCGACGCGTAAATCCAATCTGGCGAAACAATATGGAGGTTGCATTGACGGTCGATGCGACGGCCGCGAAGGATTGCGTCGTACGCGGGCTGCGGCGGTGCGGCACGGGCGGCTAATCTGATTGCCGGGTTGCTTCGCAGCGAGGATAAAGTTGCCGTGAATCACCCGCTCACGCGTCTTGAGCTACTGAACCGTCTAACCATCTCCTTCGAAGCGGCTGCGATCGTCGAGACGAAGTGTCAACTCGACACGCTTCCCGCCCCGCAGCACCACCACGGCCACATCCTTGCCGACCGGCGTAAATCCAACGACCTTCACCAGGTGCACGTCGTCCTCGATCGTCCGGCCGTCGAATTGAATCACCACGTCGTAGGGCTGCAAGTCGGCGGCGTCGGCCGGCGCGTCGGGAGTGATCGAGCGAACCAGCGCGCCACGCGGCTGGGCTAGTCCGATCCGCGAGGCGATCTCTGGCGTGAATTCGGCGCTGCGATACAGACGGACCCCCATATACGCACGCGTCGTCCGGCCTTTGGAAACCAATTGCCGAGCGACCATGACAGCCATGTTCACGGGGATCGTAAACCCGATCCCTTCGCTACCGCCGGAACTGCTGGCGATTGCAGTGTTGATGCCAACCACTTCGCCACGCAGATTCAATAGCGGTCCGCCGCTGTTACCGGGATTGATGGCGGCGTCGGTCTGCATGAAATCCTGATACTTGATATCGCCGTTTCCCAGCCGCAGATCGCGGCGGCCTTTGGCGCTGATGATTCCGTAGGTCACCGAATGACTGAGGCCAAATGGGCTTCCCACGGCCAAGACGAAGTCGCCAATTTCCACATTGTCGCTATTGCCGATACGGGCTGACACCAAATCCTCGATGTCGATGGCCATGACCGCCACATCGGTCGTTCGATCGGACCAGACGTTGGTCGGATTGGTGGTCCTACCATCGGCGAAGCGGACTTCGATTTTCGAGAGTGGTGAATTGTCGATCACGTGCCGGTTGGTGATGACGTAGAACGTCTCATCAATCTCGATAATGACGCCTGATCCAGCCTCTTCAACCGACTTGCGGCGATAGTTGTTGTTCGACGAAGGTGGGATCGTGGCTTCGATGTGCACCACCGTCGGCGTGACCAGACGTACCACGTTCTTGAGCAAATTGCCTTGCCGCTCGAGTGCCTGAAACGCGGCGTCCACTTCACCATAGAGTTGCTCGCGTGCTTCCGGAGAAAGCGAGGCAGGGAAGACCTGACTATACGCGACCGGCGTTGAGCAGGTGGCCAAACAGAACATTGCTCCCGTACAAATCCAGGGAAGCCACTTTTGACAATTTAGGCGCTGCACCAATCGTCCTCCTTGACAACGAAGCAAGAGAATTACTGTGACAGAGGTGACACCGTACAATGAAAGCGAGCGAACACAGATTGGCACGCGTACCGCCGCCGAAACGCGTACCGTGGTTTACTGCCCAAGCCAGCAATCATGAAACGTCCATCTCGATGTCGCTGATGACAACATCATTGTTGCCCGCATCGGCATCAATCAGTCGATCCCAGTTGGCAATGTCGCTGCCAGTGAATCCGTCTTTCTCGGCTTCGCGTTGGCAATCGATACAGAGCACGGCATAGGGCAAGGCCTGAAGTCGGGCCAGTGGAATTGGTTTGTCGCAGGCTTCGCAGGCACCATATTTTCCATCGCGCATTGACTCAAGCGCGGCTTCAATGTGGGCCAGCTCGCGACTTTCGACTTCCGCCAACTGCGAGCTAATCTCGTCTTGTGCCGAGTCCAAAGCAAAGTCGACGACGTCGCCAGACGTTTGCTCGCGCAGCTCTTTCAATAGACTTAGGTCACCAGCGAGTGCCGTGCGGAGTGCGTCGCGCCGCTTAAGGAGCACCTGCCGCAGATTCAAAATTGCTTCTTTGCGTGCCATGGGACAACCCTTCGCTCTAGTTACCCGTTTCGAAGGGTGCCCCCCTTCGAGTCCCGGGATACAACGTCCCCTTTTCTAGGGACTGGCCTCGTTCCTGAACCATTGCCTCGGACAGCCTCCTCGTGGGGCGGCGATCATTGGCAACCAAACTATAGTACGTACCCTGACGATGAGGAGGGCTGAAATCCTCTGCGTACAGTCGGATTCGAGTCTGATCGAATTACCCTCTCGTAACTACCTGCAATATCGGAACTTGCGGCGAATCGTTCCAATTGAACAGGCGATCCGCTCACGTCGAATTCGCGTCTCAATGAGGGGGACACTTTTGGTCCACCTTGCCAGGCATTCGTCCTTGTTCCACGTATTCGATTTCTCCGTTGCAAACCGTTCATCGACAGATCCGGCCATCAGATCTAACTGTTTCTGAGAGAATCGGCAGGATTTGCCGTTCTGCTGTCACTGTCTTCACCTAATTTGCCCCGCCGCTTTTTTGACTGCCAGCCATCTGCAACCTAAGTCCATGTACACGGTTTTCTCATTGACCGTGCTTTTTGTCGGGCAGCGTAGGCATCGAACGATCCCCAATTCACGTTAAAGTCTCCAGTACAGGCTGCGAACGAAGTTATGGTGGAATTGCAGACAATATTTGACAAGCGACGGCCCCAGGGGCTACTTGGTTCTCCGCACGATGAACTGCGGCTTCGGATTCGTGGGCCCAGATGCGAGGGCCAATTGGTCGTCGTGCGAGTTCCAAAATGCACGATCGGATCATCGGAATCGTGTAACTTTCCTTTGAACGGCCCAGGGATCCACCCCGTTCACTGCCTCATCCTGCGTGGCCAACGCGGCGCGGTAGTGCGCTGTCTAGCCCCTGGAACGACATTGAATGGGATGCAAGTTCAAGACGCCACGCTTTTTACGGGCGATCGGCTCCGAATCGGCCCGTACGAATTGGAAGTTCTTCTGACGGTGACCAACGTAACCGACCAGGAATCGCCTCCAACCACTCAGCCGATCCCCGGGGTGGACGCTTCAATCCTCGCGTCAGGTGCGAACCGGCACGTCACTTTGGATCCTCCGTCACTAGGCGGCCTGGCCACCACGATCGAAAACAGAATCAACCGCATTGAAGGACAGCTCGCCGTACTGCAGCAGGATGGCGGGCAGGCGACCACCTGCGAATCAAAAATCCAAGAATTCAAGCTGGCGCAGGAAGCCATTGCCAGTCTCTCACGACAATTGGACTGCGAACGAGAACGCAACGGAACAACGCTTGAATCGCTTGCCGCTGAGCGCGACCGACTCGCTAGTGAACTCGCCGGCGCCACTCAAACAGCGAGCGATCTCTGCCGCGAACTGGAGCAAGTTCGCTCCGAACATGTCGAGATCGATGCGACGTCCGAACTCTATTCGCAGCGTATCACCGAAGTTTCTGAATTGCTTACACAGCGTATTGCCGAAGTTTCCACAGAAGTTTCTGCCGACGTTTCTGCCGACGTTTCCGCCGAAGTCGAAAAGCTTGCCAAGAGAATCACAGAAACCGGTCAACACCATCAACAAGCTCGTGACCAATGGCAGGCCAACAATGACACTTTGGAGCAACGGCTGACCGATGGCGTAAACCAGCTGAAACAGTTGAAACAGGAACTCGACCTCTTTCGATGCGACCACGAAGATGCTGAAGGGGATCGTCAACTTCAAGGATCGCAGTCCGAGGAAACACGGGAGTCGGTTCGAGCTCTGAAGGAACAACTTGCAGAACAACAAAGTCAACAAATCGAAATGCAAGCGAAGTGGGTGGCTGAGCACCAGGAATTGCATGACAAATTCCAACATCTGGAGGAACTTCACCGCCAGATTGTGATTCAGCAGGCGTCGGAACCGACAATGGATTCGCCACAAGTTCCCACGGAGGAGTTCACGCCAGACGTCACAGGAGAGTGCGAGCCAGAACATGTCGGCGAAGGTGTGCTTTCCGTAGCCGACCTGGATGGCAATTCAAGAATTGAACCGGACGTCTCGGAAGGGCCCCTCCAATGGGAAGATGAGATTCCAAACGAACAGCAGCATCAGACGCCGGTTTCACGATTGGATCAGTTGAAAGCAAGTCGTGTGGCAGCCCTACAGCAGACGAAAGCCGAGTCAACTCACGAGTACGGTCCGTTCGATGCCCTCAACGACATCGAAACACCGATTAAGCAGCAGTCGCAGACCATTGACGAGTCCGAATTCTCGCCAGCAATTGATGGAGACGCTGGTTTGGGACTGACAAGTCACGCCACGGCCCCTGTCAGTCAAGCTGGCAGCGAGGATCCAACCAACGACGCGCCCACACAGCCGACAGTATCCGATCGTGATCGGATGTTTGATCGGCTGAACGCGCCACAAGGCGACGTGCCAGCAGAATCCACTGTCGAGGCACACCACCTCGATACGGAACCAACGAGACCGGACGGATCATCCCATGCGCCAGTAGAACCGATGCCGTTTGGAATGCCTACACACCACCGCGAGGCTGTGGAAATAAGAGATGGGATAGACATCGAGGACGGTTTTTCTTCGGGCGGTGCGCCCCGTTACGACGCTTCTGCCCACACAGCGGAATCGTTTGACGCACCGAGTGCGACCAGTGTGCCCTCGGCGATGGTGGACGAAGAGGCTATGCGATCGGTTGCGGGGTCACCGGTTGCGGCGGACGACGCCTTGTCGCGAATGGGACAATACAGCGATGAAGAGCATGACGAACCTGTTGCCAGCGGCATGGTCGACAACGCGCCGCAAGAGGATTCTGAGCAACCGCTGAGTGGGAACACCGGCAGCCAAGATGAGGATTCGATCGAAGCGTATATGAACCAGCTGTTGGTTCGTGTTCGTGGTGGAGACAGCTCCATCGCGGCGTCGGTCGAACCGGCGCGACCAGCAGTAGAATCGTCCTGGAAGAATGCTGGTGAAGCAAGTGAGAATGACGAGTCGCTGGAATTCGTGGCACGTTCGCAGGCACCGGAAGAAGATTCGGACTTGTCAGCCATGCGCGACCTGGCCAATGACACAACCAGATCCGCAATCGCAGCGTATGACATGAAAAGTGGTATTGATGTGGCCTCGGCCAAGTTGATCGCCGCTGGCGCCGGCGTCACCACCGCTGCTTTGTCGACGTTGTCATACGAAAGCCATCCCCTGGTGACATTCTTGGGAGTTGGTGTCGGGCTTGGAAGCGCGGTAATGTGGATTTGGCAATCGTACCTCTTGAAGCGGCATTCGCTGGTCATCGCCGAGGCGAGTACACCGGACGAAAACGACGACGCCAATCGCGAAACACCACAGAGCAACGATTGTGACGCACCGGAAGCTTGATCTTTCGCTCATGGAATTCCAAGCCGAGTTTCTTGAATCGGCCTAGAACCCCCGTGCCGCACAAACATCGTCAAAGTCGCGAAGGTGGTATTCTATGCCGACATAGTCGAGCACACGGCAGAGGCCGCGGAGGGCAACGAGCATGCCGTCTGGTCCACTAAACCCGCCGAACTGGCCGCCACCTTTGACGTGCGGTTCGAGATCCAAAAACACACCCGGCACACCACGGCGTTTCAGCTTGCGTTGCAGCGGCGGGATCAGTCCTGCAAAGTCGCTGAGGATCCGTTCGTGGCCGCTGTCGCCAATGTCCGCGGGCACAAAGTGTTTTAGCGCCGCTTCTTCCACATGATCGACACGTTTGGCAGCTCCCGAGTGTTTGTAGTCTTTAATATGCATCCAGCCAATGCCGCGTTTCATCGCCGTGTACTGGTCGAAGACCTCGCCCGCTTCGCAGCCCATCGACGTGATGTTTCCCGCATCAAAGATCAGCATCAGGGCGGGATGGCTCACTTGGCGATAGATTTCCGCCAACAATTCGCCACTTTGGCCAATGAGATTGGCTTCGATTTCCAGACCAAAGATAAGGTCGCTTCGGTGACACGTTTCGGCAATTCGACCCAACTGGTCGACGACCTGTGGAATATGGTCCCAGGGGTCTGTACCGCGTGGATGGTAGAACGAAAAACCACGAATCAACTTCGTTTCAAACGCATGAGCGAGCTCGCAGGCGCGATGGACGTCTTTTTCCAGGTACTTCTTAAAGGGGATGAATTTATTCTTTGTCTTGTCATCCACATCCAGCAGCTTGACTTTGCCGATGGGGGAGCCCAGCGACGAAACGTTGAGACCGTATTCGTCTTCCAGGTGCCGCACCTTCGTGATCTCTGACTTGGTTAATTGCATCACGTTCTTAACGCCTTTTCCGGCGTCAATGAAGCGGATCGTGTAGTACTGAAGGCCTAACGAGGCAAAGGCGGAAAACTGCTGTTCGGCGGTTTTTTGGTTGGCAGCTTCGTCCGCGAAGCCAGAGAGAATGACGCTGGGTTGGTCGGCCATGGTTGTCGTCCTTCAGGAAGTTCGTGCAGGCGGCCATTGTGAAGCCGGAATCCGCGAGACGCAAGGGGCAGCCTCATTTGGTCCACACTGCCGTACAGCAGCTATTCCTGAGATTCGCGATTGCTGTGCAAGTAGCTGGCCATCAACAGGAGCGAGTTGTCAGAAGCCGAGCGTTCGCTCGAATTAGTTGGTGTCACTGCCACTGACGTAGTGGTAAATCGCCACTCCGTGCGTTATTTTCATGAACATGAACATTCCAACATCGGAACCAGAGGCCAGCCCGCTGTGCCTGCGCGGCGGCATGGTCGGGATCGGCATGATCTTTGACGAGACGTATCGCCCCTTCTTCGAGAACTCGAGACGCGACGGGCTGTACGACCGCCGCTTTGGGCTTTGTGAAGTTGAAATGGCGGCCGTTGCCAGCCGGACCGGTCGTCGCGCAGAAGCATACAAGCAGGCTTCTCGAGGTAAGGTGGCCGATTTTCAAAGTTTTGCCGAGCCGAATGCGATCGACAAGCTTTTGGACATCGATGTCGATTTCGTCTGCGTGGCAACGCCGGATGATCGGCATTTTACAGCCGCCCACGCGGCGCTCGAGGCGGGCAAGCACGTGCTAATTGAAAAACCGTCGGTGTTGTCGTTGCAGGAATTGGACCAGCTGGACCGATTGGCACGTCTTAAGAATGTCTTGGCCAAAGTGGTTTATCACAAACTGTTTGATCCGGACCACAAGAAGTTGCGGACGCTTGTCGCCGATCAGACGTTGCAGCACGTCAACAACGGCTACTGCACACTGCTTGAACCTAAGATGATTTCTGGCGCACAATTCTCCGAGTGGATCACGGGCCGGAACCCCGGAACGTATGTCGCGGTGCACTATCTGAAGTTGATCGACTTTACGTTTGGCGGCAAGCTCAAGAGTGTCTCGTGCACGGGCCAGCGTGGGATCGTCGGCCCGCAGGATGGTCCAACTTGGGATTCGACCCAGTTGCGCGTGATCTATGAATATGCCTCGGGGCGCGAGGCCGCTTTCGACATTCACACCAGTTGGGTCACGCCGGACAATTTCCCCGGTTATGTGGAACAAGAAGTGCAATTTCGTTTTGACAATGGCGTCTGGAACGGACACAGCCGTCGTCGCGGTGTGGAATGCACAATCGAAGGCAAGACGCCCATCGAAGCCAAAATCTCCATCAACAACCATTACAGTGGTTCGTTCTTAGAGCCACACGGACAGCATTCGCACCGCGGCTATGGGATCGAAGTTCTGGATCGCTTCGCCCGCGAGGTCGCCAATGTGGAATACGGCGGATCAGCCGACCAACGTGATCGGCGGATCGCTGAAGCCCGTGATCTGTCCTACAACGACCTGTCTGCCGATCGTCAAGTCGTGGCGACCGTCCAAGCGATGGAAGCCATATTGGCGCGACACGCCGCCGGGCAGCCGAATTGTGTTGTACACGTCAACGAATCACGCGGCGGACTTGTCCTGTACCAGCCAACTTCGGACGAGCCCGATATTTTGTATGAACCTGCTGTCTAAACGGCGTGTCGACAGCCAAGAGACCGTGCGCTGGAGACCGTGCACTGAACCCAAGAGAGCCGATGTCGAACGAAAACCAAACCGACTCGTCCATCCAGCATCCAGGCGAAGAATCGTCGAATATCATCCGGCAACGTTTGACCCGGGTCGAGCCTAGGACCCTGCGTACGTTTACGCCGTCGCTGGCTTTGATCTCCAAGAGCGCTGGCAGTTATCATTTTACGCCCGAAGGTCGCAAACTTGCCGACTTCAGTTCGGGAGTGCTGGTCTCCAATTTGGGCCACAATCCGACGCGCTGGTGGAAACGGTTGCTCGACAATTTAGGTATTCGGAATCTCGACGAACGGGCCGAATTCATAGTGGCCGCGCCGCTTACGGCGTATAACGCCGCGACGGAATTGGAGGTCGAGGCCAGCGAACGACTGCTCGCGAACATGCGTTCCGCCGAAGGTGGAGGTCGTATGGAACAGGTGTTGTGGGCGGCCAGCGGCAGCGAAGCGGTTCAGAAAGCGCTCTGGGCATCGATGTCACGCGATCCGCAACGAAACATCATCCTGGCAACCCGTGGTGGCTTTCACGGCAAGAAGGGCTTGGCAGGTGCCGTGACAGGATCAGAAACCGACAAGGAACGTGACCCTCGCGTCCGCTTTATTAGTTTCCCCTTGGCCGAATGTGATGATCTGGCCACACGCCGCGAGGCGTTAGCCCTGGAAAAGTATCGCCAGGAACTTGCGAGCCTGGATCAAGAACTGGGTTCCCAAATCTGTTGCTTGATCACCGAACCCTATCTGGGTGGCGGTGGCTCGTACCATCCGCAGCCCGAATACCTGCAGATGCTACAGCAGTTTTGCCGCGATCACGATGTAATCTTCATTCTGGACGAGATTCAGTCGAATTTCGGTCGCACCGGACCGATGTATGCCTTCACTCACTACGGCATCGAACCGGATATCGTCTGCTTGGGAAAAGGTCTGGGGAATGGTGTTCCCGTTAGCGCTGCCGTGGGACGCCGTAGTATCTTTGACGGACTGGGCTATGGCGAAGGCTCAGACACCTGGAGTGCCAACCCTCTTTCTTCCGCCGCCGTGCTGGCCACGTTGGATGAATTTGAGCAAGACGACGTTTTGGCCCGAGGACAAGAGCTGGCCGCTGAATTGGAGGCCGGATTGCAACGCCTGAAAGAGACCGGTGTGATCGTAAAAGTGCGTGGTGAAGGGTGTGTCTGGGGCATCGAGTGTGCCGGTTTCGACCATTGCAAGCCCGAAGAAGTCGCCAACCTGTGTGTCGAGGCGTGCTACCGCGGCGACGCGAAAGGCCGCGCGATCCATTTGCTGGGACCGCTCGCCGGAAAAGTGATCCGTGTCAGTCCGCCGCTGGTGATGACAGTCGCGGAAGCACGCGAGTATCTCAAGGTGATGTACGGAATCTTTTCCGCTCTAGCTGCCAAGTTGGTGAAATCATGATCGATCCTGTCGAACTGATGCAATTGGCAGTCGAAGCCGCTCAGAGGGGGATTGCCGACGGTCAGAGCCCTTTCGGTTGTGCCATCGCATCCAACGACAAGGTCCTGGCCGTGGCGCACAATACCGTCGTCGCCTCGACCGATATTACCGCACACGCCGAAATCAACGCCTTGCGCGCGGCGTGTCGTGTCGCCGAGCAAGTTCATCTGGAGGATAGCTTGGTGGCCACAACCTGCGAACCATGTCCCATGTGCATGGCCGCGTTGCATTGGGCACGCGTTGGAACTGTTTTGTTTGGCGCCACGATTGCCGACGCCGAATCCGCCGGGTTCAACGAGCTTCGCCTGTCAGCTGCCGAAGTGCTGAAGATCGGAGGGAGCACCGTACGATTGGAATCCGGCGTGCTGGCCGACGAATGCCAACAGCTGTTTCGCCTGTGGCAGGAATGTCCTGATCGCGTTGTCTATTGATCCTCGAATGCTCCCGGCGCAGCCTCTGGCCGCAACCAAAGAGGGTCTTCGAACACCACAAATAGATTCCACCAAACCGCACTACATGCGACATATACGTCCTCTGGGAGGTCTGGCGAGGCAGCGGGGGCTTGAGACGCGAATCTCGAGCTGTTTCTTAACTCTTCTTGTCAGATTTTTTGTGACCTTCGTCGCGGCGTAGGAAATAAATAGGTAGAGAGGTGGATGTTCTTGCCGCCGCCCATCTGCGGCCCATTGGCCTGATCGATTTCCGATGCATTTTTCTTGCTTAGTGCAACTTCCGATTCTTCGAGGCACGTTGCTGCTGTGCACGACATGGCTGTGTCTGACCTGTCACCCGTGTCGCCTTGGCAACGCTGCTGAAGGGTTCAGATGGACGCCGTCACTTGACGCGGCCAGTCGCCAGGCAAGGGAGAAGAAAAGACCTCTGTTGGTGATTGACCTGGCAGGTGAGGTGACGACTGAGCCTTTTACATCGCGCATGGGGCGCTTGCTGGAAGCGACGACGTTTTGTGATCCGCGGATCATCGAATTGTCGCAGCGACGATTCGAGGTCGTTTGCCGGCAACGCGGCGAATCGGAAAAAGTCAAGCGGCGGATGCCGCGACGCGCGTCGCCTTCGCCCGAGTACGGCCGATCCGACAACGTCATGTTTTACTTTTGCACGT
Source organism: Pirellulaceae bacterium (assembly GCA_030744725.1). Lineage (GTDB taxonomy): Bacteria > Planctomycetota > Planctomycetia > Pirellulales > Pirellulaceae > ARS98. Next base: position 1,809 of record JASLPZ010000155.1, on the reverse strand, counting down.
CGGAAGCGCGGGTGTTGCACTTGGCGATCGGCTTCCTGCCAGCCGACGACCTGTTGAACGCAGCTGCATTGGCCGAGCGTTTGATGCGCGAAACGCAGCTGGAACGCGAAGCAGATCGTCAGGTTCTTGCAGTAAGCAATTGGCATTTGACCTGCGCCCACGGTAAGCATCTGTTGGATTTTCAACGCTCCTGTGCCGGCAAACGCGACGTAAGCGGCTCGACCAAAGCGTGGAGTCCACAATATGTCAACCACGTCGTGGCGACCGCTAGCCAGGTTCACAAGCGGGAACTGGCCGATCGATTCGCAAACCAGTTGCAAGGAGCGATGTTGGAGCAAGCGATTGCACGGTTGGGGCACCATGGCGAAGTTCGGACGAGTTTCGCACACTTAGTGTTGAGCGAAGTTCCTTTAGTAGCGCTCGACAAGCTAGATCGCATCTGTTTCGAGACGGTGACGGGACAGCCATGCTTATCGATCACAGCGCGTCGCAAGGCGCTTTACGGCTGGTATGCGAGATCGCGTCTCCAGCATCGGCCGATGATGATCGTTGTCGACGATCAACCTTTCGCGGCACCACCTGTGAATGAGCTGGCTGAGTTGTTGATTTGGGAACCGAAGAGTAATGCCGTCCGTGACCGATTGACTTCGTTCGCATCAGTCCAAGTAACGCCAGGCGAACTTGCCGCGCTGTTGCAAGACGCCGCGATCTCGCGCGTCACGCTTTCTCGTAATTCACGAAACTGGTTGTTATTTGATCGTCACGGAGAATACGTCACTGTAGTCGGCAACGAGAATGGACCTCGTTTGCGGAAAGCCATGGACTTGGCGTGTGAATAAGCGGTTAATATCCAGTGTGCTTTTTTATTATTGAGCAAAACTCATGAACACACTTTTTCGCCTCACATTCATCATTATCACGGTGTATTGTTCCGCTTCACCTTGTTCGTTGACCGCCGTCGCACAAGAAGTATCGCGCGACCGGATCCTGGAAATCGGTCGGGATATGTTCGAACGTGAGTGGAAGCCTGGCGAGCCGGCTAGTCCGGGCGGAGACGGTCTTGGGCCTAACTTCAATGACGTGTCCTGTGTGGCGTGCCACAACCTGGGAGGCGTCGGCGGAGCCGGGCCGGTCGAGAAAAACATCGACATTCTCAGCCTTCCTCACAAAATGCGCGTGCTGAACAACGTGCAGTTGCGGCACTTGGCCGAGTTACATCCAGGGTTCTTTCTTGATGATGGCGAGATTAACACGACGATTGTGCTCCATCGTTTTAGCATTACGCCCGACTATGAACTGCGCCGTGCGAGAATCACGGGAGAATCCACAGGGCCAGCGCACACTAAGTGTATTGTCCAGTAAGGATTTGGATCAAGAAGTCGACGCTCCATCCGGCCATTCGTCTTTTCATCACGTTGCTTTCTTTTCCGGGATGCTGCTTGATCAGGCTTAGCGTGAGGCGACGAAGCCACGAAAGGTTTTGGGCGAAGTTGCGGTTTCGGACGCGGCTTTCGTCTTCGCGGTACGTCATGTCGAGACACCAATGGAGTGTGTTCTCGATCCCCCAATGATCGCGCACCGCATTGGCGAACAGCTTGCCGTTGCGACGCATGCTACATAAATAGTATCTCACATCGGACTTCTCAATTCCGTTTTGTTGGTAGATGCGGACCGCAATTCCAATCGTCTTGAGCCCCGCCCACTCGTCACGTCCTTGCAGATCTTTCGGAACGGTCAACTGAAAGTACAATCGTTGTTCGATGCGACCGTGACCAGTTTCCGATTCTTCGTAGCGACTCACCGGAATTC
>JASLPZ010000154.1:0-15589 GCA_030744725.1 Pirellulaceae bacterium | reverse complement strand
TGTCGGAATAGAAAAGCGTAAACAAAACCCGAACGATCGCCCAGCTCAAGCAATACTAACTTTGGCGCAGCCTAGACATACTCCTCGTGACGAAGATAGGAAATAAAAAAAGACGTGGCCCAAAGCCAGAAGCGTCTGGCCTTCATACAGGCGCGCTATTAGATCATCTCGGACCGCAAGAATCAAGAAATATAGTCTGAACGGTGTGGCTGCTTGAACACAGGTGGTGTGTACGAGAATCGCTTGGGTTTTGGACGAGCCGTTCCTTGTCGGTTGGTTGCGCGTCCCACCGGTTGGTTGCGCGGCCCCAGAGACCGATTAAATGTGACAGTTCGGTCGGATTTGACAGTCGCGTGCTGTTAGAGGCCAGGTTTTCAAAAGAGCAGTGGGTTTGTGGGACGTTACCGCACGCGAGCACGAGCACCCCAGTGGACCGTCATCGTACGGACGACAGTGCTTCATCTCACTCCAAGATCCCCTCCCTATTTCGAGGAGGTCCGATTTGCAACCTTTTGCTGTGTGCTTTACCATTTAGACCAATAGATTGGTGTAACCGTTTCCTCAAATTGCGGAGTAAACCACGATGTCACGTCTCACTCGCCGTAACTTCCTTCAGGCTTCGTCGGCAGCTGTCGGCGCTTCTTTCGTGATCTCAGGCACCAAGGCGTCGGGCAAAGTGATTGGCGCGAACGACCGATTGCGGATCGCGGTTGCTGGCTTGAACGGACGTGGGCGAAGTCACATTGGCGGCTGGCAGGGACAGGACAATGTGGAAATTGCGTACCTGATCGATCCTGATAAGAATGTTCTGAGCGGCGCCTTGAAGAAGGTGGAGAGCAAGGCCGATGGGAAATACACGACCAAGGGTCTGAGCGACGTCCGCAAGGCGCTCGAAGACAAGAGCCTGGATGCCATCTCGGTTGCCACTCCGAATCATTGGCACTCGCTCATTACGATTTGGGCGGCGCAAGCGGGCAAGCACGTCTATGTTGAAAAGCCGATGAGCCACGATTGCGACGAAGGACGCGTTGTTGTCGAAGCACAAAAGAAATACGGGGTTGTCATTCAACACGGGACGCAGACGCGCAGCAACGCCAATGTCGCTGGATTGCACGAAGCCATTCAGGCTGGAAAGTTCGGCAAGCTGAAGATCTCATACGGCTATTGCTGCAAACCACGCGGCAGCATCGGCCATAAATCAACCGGCGCACCACCGTCGAATCTCGATTGGAACTTGTGGCGTGGGCCAGCGGACATCGACGCGTTTCACAGCAACTACGTCCACTACAATTGGCACTGGTTCTGGAAGTCCGGCAACGGCGACATGAACAATCAAGGGACGCATCAATTGGACGTCGCACGTTGGGCGCTCGATACTGACCAGACACATCCCGTGCGCGTAATGGCACTCGGCGGTCGCTTCCAATGGGATGATCAAGGCGAAACGCCGAACACCATGTTTGCCATCGCGGAATATCCGAATGGCCAGTACGTATTCTTTAATGTTCGAAATGTGAATCACAAGGGATACGAACGGCAGGTCGAGAACGAATACTACTTTGAAGACGGCGGCAAGATCATTCGCGGCAAGTACTACGCCAAGGGAGCGAAAGACGGAGAGAAGGTCTCGGTCAAACCTGGCGACGTAACGCCCGGTGGTAACTGGGGTGCCTTTATCGCCGCGTGCCGCGCCGGTGATCCTTCGATGGCTAACGGGAACGCGATGGAAGCTCATTACGGTTGTGTACTTGGCCACCTCATGAACAACTCGTACCGTCTCGGTAGCAGCGTGCCGTTTAATTCCAAGGCTGGTGGTTTCAGTGACAACTCAGATGCATCGGAACACTTTCTGCGGTTGCGCGAGATTATGAGCAAGGGTGTCGGTATCCCCGAAGATGGATCGACATACGTTGTTGGGCCGTCACTCGCCTACGAGCCGAAAACGGAACGGCACATCGGGGACCACGCAGACCAAGCGAACGCGCTCTTGAAGGACAGCCACCGTAAAGGGTTCGAGGTTCCGACAACCGCTAACGTTTGACGTATCCGCCTGTAGCTCCGGCTCCCTCACGTCAGTCAAAACGGTCAGTACGATGGCCTTCCGAGGCCGTCGGTCAGCGAGTCGGCCTTGGAAGGCGCCCACTTTTTTGCTCAGACATAGCATCAGTTCGATTGTCCCGCTTCTGCTCCCTCTCCCTCTGCAGATTTTTCGCCTCGGAGGTTTAGGAGAGCCCTGAACATGTCCTTCTCCCTTTGGGAGAAGGTGGCCGAAGGCCGGATGAGGGGTGTCTGATTTCATTTGGCAGTTCGCCCCCTCATCCTATCCTTCTCCCCGAGGAGGTCGTGCAGTTTTCAAGTCTTTCTCGCTTCTCGAGTTAAGATCCAGTCACCTTTCCCTCAACTCGTGATATACTCTTTGAGCCTTGTCAAGACGAACGAACAGTGGACTGAAAGCACTGCCGCGAAGATGTTTTGGGGGAGCGAATACTGTGGATATTCCAGCTAGAATGGAAGCTTGTGTAGACTCCCGAACCAGGTCGACGCTCGGCGAGTCCAAGCTGATTGTTTCCCCTTTCAACCAGCGCGAGGGTTCAAAATGCCCCGGTCAACACGAAGCAGGGTCGAGCCAAGATGGCTCGGTTCGCAACGCGGCGGCGCAGAGACAATGACCACGCCGCACGCAGTCCTTTTCAGGTACTGCGCAGCCCTCTTCAGGTACTGCCCAGCCGCTCTCTTTGGCATCACGATGCTTGCGCTAGGCGCTCGCGATGCCTCGGCCGCTGGTGATATCGAATTCAGCCGTGATATTCGACCGATACTCGTCGCGACGTGCTATTCCTGTCATGGCCCCGACGAGACGAATCGGGAGGGAGATTTGCGGTTGGACTTCGAGTCCGACGTCTTCGCCGAGCGAGATGCATCGACGATCGTTCGGGGAAAGCCGGAAGAAAGCGAATTGTATCGCAGACTCGTCACGGACGACGAGGACGAACTGATGCCACCACCGGATTCGGGAAAGGTCGTTTCGGAGCAACAGAAGGCATTACTGAAGGAATGGATTGCCCAAGGAGCCGAGTGGCAAGAACATTGGTCATTCGAGAAGTTGGCCAAGCCGGATGTACCAAAGGGCTCGTCAGGCAAGTTCATGCGAAACGAGATCGATCACTTCACTTTAGCTCGTATGCAAGCCGAAGGCTTCACGCCGAACGCAGTAGCCGATCGCGAGACGTTAATTCGCCGGTTGAGTTTTGATCTGATCGGACTGCCGCCAACCCCTACGGAAGTGGACGCATTCGTCAACGACTCCTCGTCGAACGCTTACAAGAACCTCGTTGATCGGTTACTCGGTAGCGAGCACTATGGCGAGCGAATGGCAATCTATTGGTTGGACGTGGCCCGGTATGCGGACACCAACGGCTTTCACGGCGACAACCCGCGAACGATGTGGCTGTATCGCGACTATGTTATCGATGCATTCAACTCGAACATGCCGTTCGATCAATTCACCATCGAGCAGCTGGCGGGCGACTTGAAACCGGAAGCGGGGCGACGCGGACTGATCGCTTCGGCATACAATCGCCTTCTGCAAACGACCCAAGAGGGCGGCGCGCAGGCCAAAGAATACATTGCCAGATATGCCGCGGACCGCGTCCGCAATACGGCCGGCACCTGGCTTGGCACGACCATGAATTGTGTTGAGTGTCACAACCACAAGTTCGACCCTTTCTCGATGAAGGACTTTTACTCGATGGCGGCGTTTTTTGCCGACATTGACGAGCCGGCCGTTGGCGGTCCTCCGCACACAAAGTTCTTCACTCCCGAACAACAGGCGAAGCTCGAGGAGGCAGACGCCAGTATTGCTGCGTTGAACGAGAAGCTCAAAGCGCAGGAATCCGAAGAGGATCAGACAGCCGTGAAGAAGGAGTTGGAGGAGGCAAAAGCGCAGCGGAAGAAGGTCCACGATTCGGGAACGGATCTGCTAGTCACCAACGTCAAAGCCCCTCCGCGGGAGATACGAATCTTACCACGTGGCAACTGGATGGACGATTCAGGACCGCTCGTCCAGCCGGCGATTCCCGAGTTTTTTGGGCAGCTGGAAACGGGTGATCGGCGAGCGACTCGGTTGGACCTCGCTCAGTGGATTGTCTCTCCCGATAATCCACTAACGCCTCGCGTGATGGTTAACCGCGTTTGGACGCTGCTGTTTGGCGCCGGCATATCGGGCGATCTACGTGACGCGGGAACGCAAGGCGTGCTGCCAACGCATCCGGATTTGCTGAACTGGCTATCCGCCGACTTTGTCGAGCACGATTGGGACGTGAAGCGGCTCGTTGAGCAGATCGTGATGTCTGGGACCTACCGGCAGTCTTCGCTGGTGGACGAGGAGAAACGTTCACGCGATCCCTACAATAGACTGCTGGCTCGGCAGAACCGCTGGCGGCTTGACGCCGAGTTCGTTCGCGATGCAGCCCTGTCCATTAGCGGTTTGTTGGTTCGCAAGGTAGGTGGCCCTTCGGTCAAACCTTATCAGCCGGCCGGATACTGGATGCACCTGAAGTTTCCTAATCGCACGTGGAAGCACGATGCGAAAGAAAACCAATACCGCCGTGGATTGTACACCTGGTGGCAGCGGACGTTTCTTCATCCTTCTCTGTTGGCATTCGATGCGCCCACCCGTGAGGAATGCACAGCTCAGCGTGCTCGCTCCAATACTCCGCTGCAAGCTCTCGTCTTGCTGAACGATCCCACTTATGTCGAATCGGCTCGCAAGTTTGCCGAACGAATTGTGCAGGAAGGAGGCGACTCGGTTGAGGATCGAGTGCGTTTCGCCATGCTTTTGGCAACATCGCGTGAGGCTCGGGATGCGGAGGTTGCCGTGTTGAGCGAGCTGTACGATCAGCAACTCAAGGAGTACTCCAGCGACAAGCAAGCGGTCGAGAAGCTGTTGGCGATCGGTTTGTCGCCGAGCGAATCATCGATTGACTTTACGCAGTTGGCTGCCTGGGCGGATGTGGCCCGTGCCGTGCTGAATCTGAACGAGACGATCACACGAAACTGAAGAACCTATCCATGGAAAACTACAATTCAAGGCTTCTGCATCAGACTCGTCGCTCGTTCCTGGGCCGCACCAGTCGCGGGATCGGTACGCTGGCACTCGCATCACTGCTGGATCCCAAGGCGATACAGGCTCAGGCCGCTTCCGCTCAACCGGGGCGGTGGACGGGAGTCCTCAAGCCTCTGCATTTTGCTCCGAAGGCGAAGAGGGTGATCCATCTGTATCAGGCTGGTGGTCCGAGTCATTTGGAGACGCTTGATTACAAACCGGAACTGGCCAAGCTCGATGGCAAGGCGATGCCCGAATCGCTGACCAAGGGGCAGCCGATCGCACAGCTTCAAGGCAAGGAGCTTCGCGTCATGGGTGCGCAGCATCCTTTCGAGAAGTATGGCAAATCGGGACAGGAGATCTGTTCGATCTTCCCGCATATCGGCTCGGTCGCCGATGAGATCGCCATCGTGCGTTCTATGTTCACAAAGGCAATCAATCATGATCCCGCGCACTCCTTCATGAACTCGGGAACCTCGATCAACGGTGCGCCGAGTGCGGGAGCGTGGTGGCTTTACGGTCTGGGCGCCGAAACCGACGCACTGCCAGGCTTCGTCGTGCTCAGCTCGGTTGGCAAGTTTGGACAAGCACAACCGATCGCCGCGCGTCAATGGAGTGCTGGTTTCTTGCCGTCACGGTTTCAAGGTGTCGAGTTCCGTTCGAAAGGTGACCCCGTGTTGTATGTGGGGAATCCGCCAGGAGTCTCGCGGGCGAGGCAACGACATGTCGTCGACGCGGTCAACAAACTTAATGAACTGCGCGATGACGTTGTCGACAATCCCGAGATTGCCACGCGGATCACACAGTACGAGATGGCCTTCAAGATGCAGGCTTCCGTTCCAGGCTTGATCGATATCTCTGACGAGTCGCAGGAAACGCTCGATCTGTACGGGACGAAGGGTGCGGACGGGTCCTTCGCCGCCAACTGCCTGTTGGCACGACGCTTGGCGGAGCGTGGCACTCGGTTCATCCAATTGTATCATCGAGCTTGGGACCATCACGGCGCGATCAAGAAGAACACAGCAGGCACGGCAACCGAGGTGGATCAAGCGACGGCTGCTCTGATCAAGGATCTCAAGAGACGCGGTATGCTGGACGAGACATTGATCCTGTGGGGCGGCGAGTTTGGTCGAACGCCTATGGCTCAGGGAAGCGGTCGCGACCATCACATCAAAGGTTTCTCGATGATGTTATGCGGCGGCGGCATTAAGGGAGGCGTCACGTACGGCGCGACGGACGACTTTGGATACAATGCCCTCGAGAATCCAGTCAGTGTCCACGACCTGCACGCCACCATGTATCACCTATTTGGAATCGACTTCCAACGATTTACCTTCGGGTTTCAAGGCCTGGACTTCGGGCTCACAGGGGTCGGAGCGCCCCGTGTCTTGACTGAAATCCTCGCTTGAAACTCTGCTGTTGAGGAGATGAACATGTTGATGCCCAATCGGCACCAGTCTCAGCCGTATCGTGGGTGGAAGTGCAATCTGCTGCTGGTCGGGACCATAATCCTGTGGCACGGATCGCTTGTCGACGCGGAGGAGCCGATCGTTTCCGTCGCGCCGTCAGCTTCCCACGCACACAAGAACGACGGGCGCGGTGGCGACCCTCTACCTGCGCTCTGCGACGGCAGCGAACCGTCGTCTTCCGATGATCACAAGATTCCTCGCTTTACTTTTTGGAACCACAAGGGGACGGCCGAGTGGGTTCGGTATGATTTTGAAACTCCGGCAAAGGTCTCCAGCGTTCAGGTTTATTGGTTCGATGATCGCCCGCGAGGCGGTGGGTGCCGTGTACCCGAGACCTGGAGGCTGTTCTATCAGAGCGGCTATCAATGGCGGCCCATGCCCGGCGCAACCAGCTACGATGTGATCGGCGACAGATTCAACGAAGTGAAATTCGAGCCGGTTATCACCACGGCGTTGCGAATCGAAGTCCAGCATCAACCGGGCGCATCGGGAGGAATTCTCGAATGGAAAATCAACGGTCAATCACCCAAGCTTAGCGCGACGTTGAAACCGAGTGCGAATCGCAATGCTGATCTGAGCTTCAACTATCCACGCAGCCGACTGGCCCTTTTCGCCCAACTCCAGACGATCGACGGTTCGAAAGAGGAGGCGAAACAGGCGCTCGCGCAGTTGGATGAACTGGCCAACGACATCTACGCGGTGCGTAAACCTGCCGACCGCGGCGATGCAACAACGATCGACCGCTTAAAGCAGTTGCGTGCTCGATTGATGGAGTTTCAAGAGCGACACGATGCCAAGGCAATCTTGGAGCAACTGTACGAAGCCGACCCGAGCACTGGACAACAACTGATGATCCAATGGGATTGGCTGCGACAGGATGACAACAGAGCTTTGGTGGACAGTTTTCAGACTTTGGCGACCATCGTAATTGACCGACTCGGATCGCAAGCTGCGGAATTCGCCACCCGCCATGAGAAGCTACTTGCCGCGGGTGCGACGCCGACAGATGGTCGTTGGATGGAATTGTATTTGGATGTCTGTCACCGGCGACGCGTGGTTCGGCTCGGGCCATACCTGGACAAGCTTTCCAGGATCGTCTTCACCAAACACCACGACATCGGTGGTCAGCACTACGCTTACACGGAAGACGTCACCGATTCGGCCTACAACGACAATAATCCATTTCCACCCACTGGAAAGCTCTGCCTGCTGGAGATGGACGGCGTGTATGGTCGCGTGCGAACGTTGTTAGATGAACCGCGCGGGTTGATTCGCGATCCGGCGGTCTCTTACGATGGCCAGCGGATCTTGTTCGCCTGGCGCACGTCGATGACGGACGACGATTATCATCTGTACGAGATGTCGATGTCTGACGAGAAGATTCGACAATTGACATTTGGTCGTGGAGTGGCCGACTACGAGCCGACCTACCTCCCTAACGGCGACATTCTGTTCAACTCCAGCCGCTGCCAGCAGATCGTCGACTGCTGGTGGGCCGACGTGAGCAACTTATATACGTGTGATGGCGATGGGCGGTACTTGCGGCGTTTGAGTTTCGACCAAGTCCACACGAACTATCCAACCGTCCTGCCTGACGGACGCGTAATTTATACTCGCTGGGATTACAACGACCGTGGGCAGCTCTTTCCTCAACCTCTTTTCGAAATGAACTTTGATGGAACGGGGCAGACTGAGTTCTATGGAAACAACTCTTGGTTCCCCACCTCAATCCTTCATGCTCGCGGGATTCCGAAATCAGATAAGGTCGTTTGCGTGTTGTCCGGCCATCATACTTATCAGAAAGGCAAGTTGGCGATCATCGATCCGAGTCGCGGGCATCAGGAGGCCAGCGGGGTGCAGCTGATCGCTCCGATTCGCCACACCGAAGCCGTCAAGGTCGACAAGTACGGTTACCAGGGTGAGCAGTTTCAATACCCTTACGCGCTGAGCGAGACGGAATTCATCATCACCTACAGCGGCCAGGGCAGCAAGAAGGGCCGCGATCGAGCGGAAGAACCGTTCGGGATCTATTTCATGATGATTGACGGGCAGCGCGAGTTACTGGCGGCGGATCCAAAGATCTCGTGCAACCAGTCGATCCCGTTGGTCCCTCGACCCGTGCCGCCCATGCACCGCAGCCAAGTCGACTACCGCAAGCGCACTGGCACTTATGTCGTGCACGACATCTATCAAGGTCCCGGCCTTCAAGGTATCGCGCGGGGAACGGTCAAGCGACTGCGAGTGGTAGCGCTCGAGTTTCGCGCTGCTGGAGTTGGCAGCAACGGGAACCGCGGACCAGCGGGTGGTGCTTTGGTCAGCACACCGATCTCTGTCAACGGGGCGTGGGATGTGAAGAAGGTGCTCGGTTCGGCCAGAGTCTACGAAGACGGTTCGGCAGCGTTTACCGTGCCGGCACGTACACCCGTCTATTTTCAGGCTCTCGACGATCACAACCACGTAGTCCAGACCATGAGATCCTGGTCGACTTTGCAGCCGGGTGAGACGTTTTCGTGCGTCGGTTGCCATGTTGACAAAGGCAGAACTCCACCAGCCCGTGCCGCCCTGCCCCAGGCGCTGAAGGCCGGCCCGCAACCGTTGGAACCGTTGTATGACGAAGTGCAGGGCTTCAGCTTTCCTCGGCTAATCCAGCCGATCCTCGATCGGAACTGTGTGGAGTGCCACAGCAGAGAGGCGGTCGCCAACGACACGAGTACCATCAGCCTGGAGGGGGCCGGTACGTTCGACAAGAGAAGTCTCAAGACTTGGAGCGACGCCTATTTGGCGCTTGCCGACCCGAAGATCGCAAGCTGGGTGAGCCCTCAATCCGCACCACCCATGCTGCCGCCCTACCATGCCGGTGCTGCCAAGAGCAAACTCATCGACATACTCGCGAAGGGCCATGAAGGAGTTAAGCTCACGTCAGCGGAAATGGATCTGATCGCCTGCTGGATCGATCTAGGCGTGCCATATGCCGGTACATATACCGAAACGATGGGCCCGGAAGACACGGCAACGTATCAGCACTTTGCTGAAAAACGCAAACGACTGGCGGTGGAGGAAGCCCGGCAGATCGAGGCTCTGATCCGTGCGCGCCAAGAGACCGACAACCGCTGAACCGGGAGCCATATCACACTGGACGATTGTCGGAGACTCGTCGTAATGCCCCGGGGCACGATATTACCTTGATCCTTGGAGATTGTATTCATGAGTGAAGTTTGGACGTTCCATTCTGCCGGTCAGATCGTCTTCGGTCCGCGAGCTGCGGCTCAAGTTGGACAAATCGCGACTCGGATCGGGCTTCAGCGGGTGTTCATCGTCACCGACCAGGCCTTGATTGCGGCAGGACTGCTGGGTGGGGTGAGAGGCTCCTTGGTGGAAGCCGGGATTGCGGTCGACGTATTCGATGGAGGCGAGCCGGAACCCTCGTTGGCTGTGGGCGAGGCGTGCATCGAACAAGCACGACGATGCAATGCCGACGGAATCCTGGGATTGGGCGGTGGAAGTAATATGGACTTGGCCAAGACCGCGGCGACGGTCATCGCCCATGGCGGTGCCATCCGCGACTACGTTGGTGACGACCAGGTGCCAGGGCCGGTGCTCCCGTTGATCTGCCTGCCCACGACTGCTGGTACAGGAAGCGAGGTGACGTTTGCTGCAGTGCTCACCGACACGGAGAACGAACTGAAAATCCCTATTCTGAGTAATTACATACGACCAGCGGTGGCGATTGTCGATCCGCAGCTGACCTTGTCTTGCCCTCCCAAGGTCACAGCCGACAGCGGAATCGACGCCCTGACGCATGCCATTGAGGCCTATACGGCGATCGACAATCGACAATTCCCACTGCCGGCCGGCGAGGAGAGCGTGTATCAGGGGTGCAATCCACTTTCGGAGTGCCTTGCAGAGAAGGCCATTACCCTGATTGACGAGCACTTGGTGCAGGCTGTCAGCGAGCCGAACAACCTGGCAGCACGTGAAGGGATGGCGCTTGCAGCGACATTGGCAGGATTGGCATTTGCCAACAGCGGCGTGGCATTAGTCCATGCGTTGCAAGCGGCAGTCGGTGGGGCAACACACTCATCGCACGGCGCGGGCAATGGACTCCTGCTGCCCTACGTTATGCGGTTCAATCTGCCTGCCTGCCTTACGAAAACGGCACAGATTGCAAAGCTCTTGGGTTGCGATCTGGACGGCCTGACGCAAGACGAAGCCGCCGAGCAAGCCGTCGAGGCCGTGCAGGATTTGGCCCGCCAGATCGGCATTCCACAACAGTTGCGAGAGCTGGGTCTGAGTGCCGACCAAATCCCCACGGTCGCAGAGAAGGCGTTTCAAGCCAAGAGAATCCTCAGAGTCAATCCCCGCGAGATTTCCCTGTCGGAAATGGAAGAGATACTTCACGCGGCGCAGTAGATCAAACTGGACTCAACCAGGCAGATGAAAACATATCTATTGAGAACATCATTCGTGTCTCTTTGCGGATTCCTCGTGGCGGCTTCGGTCACAATTTGTCTCGCCGACTCGATCTGGATCGAGGGCGAAAAGGCGCAGACCAGGCAAGTCACGCGTCATGGTTGGTATGACGGTGTGAAGAAAGACGTGTTGTCTGGTAACGAGTGGCTTTCGCACTTCGATGCCAACAAGCCGGGGATGGCCGGCTATGAGTTCAAGGCAGAGAAGACGGGCGACTACAAGTTCTGGATACGAGCCAATCATGTGAAGTCGTCGCTCGCTTATCGACTGGACAGTGGTGAGTGGCAGAAGATCGCGATGGATCAGAACAGGCGCGGTGCTCTGAACATTGCTCGTGACAACAAACCCGATCTGCGATTCATTGCGTGGGTGAGTGTGGGCACGGTGAGGCTTGAGGCAGGTGAGCATCGCCTCGAGTTTCGCATGGATTCCGGCTCGCAGAATCATGGCGCGATTGATTGTTTCTGCTTTACAACAGACCGCTGGGTGCCTTCGGGCACCCAGAAACCGTCTACGCAGCGGCGAGTCGCCGGGCCAAGCGATTGGTTCCCCGTCATCTTGGATGAAGATCCCCTTGCGCCCGAGTCGGTGATCGACATCAGCCATCTCATTGAAGCACCTGCTGGGCAGCATGGCTTTCTCAAGGCAGATGCCGATCGCCTACAGTTCGAGAGAGCGAGACGACCCAGCAAGTTCTGGGCGATCAACGCTTCACCGAATGCCTTGTCCCCCGAGCAGATGCAACACGCTGCACGGTGGTATCGCAAGCATGGCATCAACCTTGTTCGACAACATACGGTGATCAATGCCGTTGGCCTGCTCGATCGCAATGGCAAGTTCGATATACAGCGATTGGATCATTACGACCGCTGGTTCGCGGCGTTGAAGGAAGAAGGCATCTACACCACATGGTCAGTAATCTACCCACATCATGGACCGTTCCTGCAGAAACACGATGGCTATGATCCCGTTCTCTTTGCCGAGTTGGATGGGGCTGACAAAGGGCACGATGGCAATCGTCAAGCGATCGTTGTCAACGACTTCATCAACCTGGATCGTGACCTTCAAGACATTGCCCTGCGATACTTCGATCGACTACTGAATCACAAGAACAGGTATACAGGTTTGCTGTATAAAGACGATCCGGCGCTGGCCGTACTTGAATTTCAGAACGAGAGCAATCTGTTCTTCCATACGCTTAACGGGTTGCGTGGCGGCGAATATCCTCTCTTCGCCAGAAAAATGCGCCGTGCTTTCTTCGAATTCGTCAAGGCGAAGTATCGGACGCGAGCAGACGCCGCACGCGCCTGGAAGAATCGATGGGATCGCGATGACAAATGGGAATCCGGCGAACTCGGCTTGATGGGTGCCTACCACTGGGGCAGTGAGGGACCGCTGCATGAGTTTCGTGGACAGGAGAGACGCGCCGGTGACTACATCGAGTTCCTTACGAAGCTGCAGCGAGATTACTACGTCCGCCGCGAGAGCGAGGTGCGCCAGATTGGCTTCCAGGCTGTCACGGTGACGACCGCCTGGAAGTCCGGTGGTCCAGCCGCCAGTATGGCGAATCTAGTCGCGGATTCTGCTGGCGGCATGATCGATCGACACAACTACTATGGCGGAGGTGCTGGCGGTCATGTCATCATAGAAGGTGAGGTCGTGACAAAGACGCATCTGGGCGAGCCCGGCCGCGGCCTGCTGAGCCTCGGGCTGTTCCAAGTTGACAACAAGCCGTTTGGTGTCAGCGAATGGAGTATGCTGCCTCCGTCGCCCTACAAGGTCGAGGCGGCGCCGCTTTATGCGTTTTACGGCATGGGGTTGCAGGGATGGGACGCCGTCTATCATTTCGCCAGCAACTCGCCTCGCATGGGCGATGGCTGGCCTTCGTTGCGCAAGTACGTTACCGAGACACCGCACTACATCGGGCAGTTCCGGCGTTAGCCTTTGCGATTTACAACGGGCATATTAAGGAAGGTGATGTTGTCGCCACGCGAGAATTGGGGAAGCCCGACGTCTTCGCTGGCAAGGACGTTCTCGGACAGGCTCTCTCCGAAGGGAGTTGGGACGCGAAGGAACTAACTGGTCGTTTGACGACGTCGCCGGCGACCTTAGCGATTGGGCGCGTCACGATCGGCTTCCGCAGTCAGTCGCAAACCACGACGTCTGACTTGACTCCATTTCACGACAAAGCCGCAAAATCGTTGAGGTCAACCACGAACGAGTTGCTTTGGCGATACGGCGACCGGCGCGTCGAAGTCCGCTCCGAAAAGACCCAGGCGGTGATCGGGTTTGCTGGAGGCGAACCCGTGGAATTGCCTGGCGTACAAGCCGAGATCAAGACACCATTCATCTCGCTCATCTTCACGCCTCTGGATAACGAGCGGCTCGCTGACTCGCGGCACATCCTGATTACGGCGATGGCTCGCGACAAGCAAACTGGGTCGGAATTCAATGCGGACTGGTCGAAGTTGCTCAAGGTTGGCGGCCCGCCGCTGTTACTGGAACCAGTCGAAGCAACTTTGCTTCTCTCCGGTTCCGCCCCCGTAAGTGTCCGGCCACTCGATGGATATGGTCTTCCCACAGGGGAAAGCGTGCCGATCGCATCCGACAGCAGTTTTGCAATCGATGGACGCTATCGAGCCTACTACTATGAAGTTAAACGCTGATACACCGATCACTGGCACGTTGTGTTGTGGGCGGAATACGGCGGAGAATACACAAACGCCGCTGACGGTCCAAGACCCCCAGCGGCGTTTGATGTGATCGTCGTTCCGATGCAGAACAATCAGTCCATTTGGGACTCGAACTGGTAAACGGCGTCCCAAAGGGCGTCCAACAGTTGGTAGTCGTCCATCTGGTTGTCGCTCTGAATGGTCACCGTGCAGCCGTCCAGTTCGATTGTGCGAACTGTAATAGGCTCGGCATCGTCCGGCGTCTCGTCTGGGGTGCTCTCACCCACGTTCTCTTCAGCTTCCGCGGCGTCTATCTCTTCTTCCGCGACGTCAAGCGTATCCTCGGTGTCGCCGTCGACATATTCATCCGTAGCCCAATCGAGATAAGACTCGTAGTCCATCTCCTCGTCGCTGCTGTCTTCGTTGGCTTCCACGTTGGCTTCCACGTTTTCCTCAGCTTCCGCGGTATCCATCTCCTCTTCCGCGACGTCAAGTGTATCCTCGGTGTCGTCGTCGACATACTCATCCGAAGTCCAATCGAGATAAGACTCGTAGTCCATCTCCTCGTTGATGCTGTCTTCGACGGCTTCCACGTATTCTACGGCTTCCTCGGAGTCCATCTCCTCTTCCATGACCTCAAGCGTATCCTCAGTGTCGCCGTCGACATATTCATCCGTAGCCCAGTCGGAATAAGACTCGTAGTCCATCTCCTCGTCGATGTAATCATCGATGGCTTCCACGTTTTCTACGGCTTCCTCGGCGTCCATCTCCTCTTCCGCGACCTCAAGCGTATCCTCGGTGTCGCCGTCGACATATTCATCCGTAGCCCAATCGGAATAAGACTCGTAGTACATCTCCTCGTCGATGCAATCTTCGATCGCTTTGCTTTCGTCGACCATCTCACTTTGATCAGCCTCGGTCTGCTCGTCAGACAACGCTTCTAGATCAACTTCGTGACCATTAGTAGCTTCAACAACGTCATCGAATTCTTGGATCGGGGTGTCGTCAGCTTCAAGTGACGGGGCATCGTCTACGTCCTCAAACACCGCAATCATGATCGACGGAAATGGACCCGCCACAGGTGCGGTTTCCGTGGCTTGGTCGTCTGTTGTGTCTTCGATCTCTGCTGACCCACTCTCGTTTGCCATCATCTCTTCGGCAACTTCGAGAGTCTCGTCACTTGCCGCAAGTTCCTCATGAGCTTCAACTGCCTGTTCCGTCTGGCTACCCACAACAGCAGCGGGTTCGCTGACGACTTCCAGAACCTCGTCCATCCCAGCGACGTCCATCGCTCTCAGTTGCAAAGCAGGAAGGCAAGTGCTAATGGCAACAGCGAGTGGCAGACAAAGATAGCGCATCTTCATATCTAGTTTCCTTTAGGAAAACGGGACCATTGATCGACACCCAAAGGCGTGTCCTGGACAGATAATCTCCAGAAACACGTATCGGAGTTGACCGATGTGCGAATTTAGGGGAAAGACAGGCGACTAGTAAAACTGACTTGGGCGATGCGGAGTGTAGTGACTGGCGAAAGTGGCGAATCTAAATAGCTAGAGGTGTGTTTTCCGGGGCCTTGGTCGCGAGGCTGTTGCGGAAGGCAGTGGGGCTGTGCCTCGGACTGACGCGAGCTATCCGTCCTACAACCGTTTCACGACAGTTGTTTCTTGGCGGATCCTATCAAGACGGATTGGTGAATAATCCGGGCTATCGCCGGCTGCAGCAACTCGCTCCCTGACCAGCCTGCTCGGCCAACACCATTAAGCGGTATTGGGACCAAGATTGAGCTTAGACAGAGCTCTAGCCCCAATACCGTTCAATGAAGCCTAAATCGCAGCCTCCTGTTAGTTTACGTGGTGTGAAACGCGTAACGCTAG
>JASLPZ010000153.1:0-15634 GCA_030744725.1 Pirellulaceae bacterium | reverse complement strand
AACAAAACTGCCCTCCAAAAACTAGCTCAGTTCACCAGGAAATGCCAACTTTGGCGCGGCCTACTGCCACCCCCAACTGGGGTTCGTGAGCTACACTAGAAATAGTCGTTCGATTCAACTCGCCGCCGACGAATCTGAATGTCTCGCAAAACCCAAGAACAATTGGCCTAGACGCAAGGCCTGGAGCGTACGATAGTGCAAGTCGGTTGCATTTCCGCCACAGGTTACAGACCATAGGCGCATCATGGCACTTAGCTCTCGCGGACCGGTGACATCGATACTTGCAGCAGCGGTCCTGCTGATGCAGACGATCGTTTCAGTTCCGGGCGCGTGTGCTTGTTCGAGCGAACAGTTGCCAGTTGTGCAGTCATGCTGTCACCAGGAACCGGAGGCTTCGGCGGAAGAAACCGCGACATCGTCTTGTTGCGGTAGTGACCAGTGCGGATGCGAATCGACGGCCAGCGTTTGCCTTGGCAATTGCCACTGTGGCGACCAAGACGCTGGAGCGCCGGCCGCCCCGACGAATGCACCGAAACCAAACCCGCGAGACGTCGAGCTCTCGTTTCACGTCCCGCACCCGGCAGTTCACTCGGCCATCCTCTCTCCGCAACGAGAAGTGAGCCGAGCCCCACCGCGAGATATGAGCACCGCGGATTCGGTGCAGGCCCTTCTTTGCATCTGGCGGATTTGATTCGTGCTCGGCTGACGCACGCTCACGCGTTTGCGCAGCCATTCTGACGTCTTCATCGTTGCTGATAGCTGTCCGCATGGCTTCATGCCGCGTCATCTATTCGCACGCGCGATTTCGAATCAATGTATTAATGTGTCGGTCCCAAGCAAATTGCCAATGGCATGTTTTTCGATGCAAGGTTTCTTTGCAAGGAGAAAAGCGATGACCCAGAAAGAACCGGCCGCGCACGGTGCGGGCGCGGACGATCGCGATACATCGGAGAATGCTCGCGCGTCAGATGAATCCAAAAGACCTGCCCCGTCCCTGATGCCCAATCGCGTCTTTCTGCTGAAGATTGGGATCTTCTTTGCTGCGGGAATATTGCTGATCGTGGCAATGGGGATCGCCCAGCGAATTGGGTGGATCTCCGCGGGAACTGGCAACTTGGAGACGGGGCCAGCTGGAGGGGATCAGGTCTATACCTGTTCCATGCACCCACAGATCCGCCAGCCGACCCAGGGGCGATGCCCGATTTGTGGCATGGCATTGGTCGTGGCGGCGGCCGGTAGCGCCGACCTCGACGAACTATCCGTGAAGATCGATCCGGCACAACGTCGCTTGGCGAACATTGCGACAGCCGCAGTCAAACGCCAGCCAGTTTCAGCAACGATTCAAACCGTCGGGGCGATTGCCATCGACGAAAGTAGAATGTCGACAATTGCGACTTACATCGATGGCCGTCTGGAGCGGCTATTTGCGGACTACAACGGCGTGGACGTTGCCAAAGGAGATCACTTGGCGGTCATCTACAGTCCGGAACTTCATCGTGCTCAAGTCGAATACATCGAAACTCGAAAATCCCTGAATGCGATGACCTCAGCGGCGCTGAAAGTGGTGCGGCAAGCACAGACCAAGCTGGTGACCAACCTGCGACAGAAACTGGTGGAACTGGGCATGACCGAGGAACAGCTTGTCGAGCTGGAGAAGTCCTCGCTGGCCAAGTCTCGATTGACGATCTATTCACCGATTGGCGGTACCGTTATCGAGAAATTGGCGGTGGAAGGCAAGTACGTAAAGGCTGGTGAACCGATTTATCGGATCGCGGATCTCACAACCGTCTGGTTGATGTTGGAGCTATATCCGGAAGACGCCGCGCGGATTCGTTTCGGTCAGCGTGTCGAGGCGGAAATGCAATCGCTACCGGGTCAGATCTTCAACGGGCGCGTCGCGTTCATCGATCCAAGTGTTAACTCCAAAAAACGCACGGTGGGTGTTCGTGTTGAATTTTTGAACAACGATGGCCAACTTCGGCCTGGCGACTATGCCAGCGCCACGATCTTTCTGCCAATTGGTCAGCAAGGAGAGGTTTACGATTCTGGATTGGCGGGACGGTGGATTAGTCCGATGCATCCACAGATTATCAGCGACGAACCAGGCGAATGTCCGATCTGCGGCATGGATCTCGTTCCGACTTCAAAATACGGCTATTCGGACAAGCCCGTTGAGCAACCGACGGCACTCCATGTTCCGCGTTCAGCCGTTTTGATGGCGGGTGGCAGCAGTGTTGTCTATGTGGAAACGGAGCCAGGTCGATTCGAGATTCGCGCTATTACACTCGGTCCGATCTTGCGCGACAAAGTGATCATCCTGGGCGGACTCAAAGAAGGTGAAATGGTCGCCACCGCCGGCAACTTCTTGATTGATTCCCAAATGCAACTAGCTGGTAAACCAAGCTTGATTGATCCAGCTAAGGCGGTCGTCGCGCTGCGAGAACGTAAGGCGCCGCTTGAGTTTGGTGACCTGCACATCACCGCCTTGTCTGGTGCGGCAGGTGTGGACCTCGAAGCGATGTTTACCGCCTACTTCCACATCCAAGAATCGTTGGCTGCGGACAAGAATCCGACTGAATCAGATGCGACCACGTTGCATCGTTTCGCGACGGCGCTAGCCGCAGATCCAGCTGTCCCTAAGAGCGCGCAAACGCAGCTTTCCGCAATCGCTCGACATAGCGAACATTTGCATCACTTGGATCTTGGCAAGGCTCGCCATGACGCTTTTCGGCCTATTAGCCATGCGGTTGTCACGCTGGCGACGTTGGTACGCGGCGAAGGGGCGGCAACAACCTATCACCACATGTTCTGCCCGATGGTCGATGGCGGAGCGGGTGACTGGCTGCAGCCGACGTCCGAGTTGGTCAATCCTTACAAGGGAAGCAAAATGTTGCGCTGTGGCGAGATCGTTCATGAGTTTGCTGCCCCTGACCCGGAACCATAGCCCATGCTCCGCTCCATCATCAACTTCTCCGTCCGCGAACCGCTGGTCGTGCTGTTGTTCACAGCCGTCGTGATCGCATACGGGTGGTATTGCGCGCGGACCGTTCCCATCGACGCAATTCCGAATGTCGGCGAGAACCAGGTGATTGTGCTCACCTCCTGGCCTGGCCGATCTCCAAAGGACATCGAAGACCAGATCACCTATCCGTTGTCGGTCGCTCTACTGGCCGTGCCGCAAGCGGAGAGTGTTCGCGGCAAGAGCCTGTTCGGATACAGCTTCGTGCAGGTGACGTTTTCTGACAGCACCGATTTCTACTGGGCACGTTCCCGAGTCGCCGAACAGCTTGGCACGGCAGCCTCATTTCTCCCCAGCGGCGTCGTGCCGACGCTCGGCCCCGATGCGACCGGACTGGGGCAGGTCTTTTACTATGTTCTCCAGCCGCCCCCAGGAATGACACTTGCAGAGCTTCGCAGCCTGCAGGATTTCGTCGTTAAATACGAGTTGCAAGCGGTCCCCGGTGTCAGCGAAGTTGCCAGCGTCGGCGGATATGTCCGGCAGTACCAGATTGAAGTCGATCCCGACAAACTTCGCTTTCACGCCATTCCACTCGACCAACTCATCAAAGCAGTAAGAGACTCCAATATCGACGTGGGAGCAAAGACGGTGGAATCGAACGGCATGGAGTTCATCATCCGTGGCCGAGGATTCATTGGGTCCGACAAAGATACCGATCAAGCCGTTGAGGACATCGAAGAGACGGTCATTCTCTCTCGTGACGGAATTCCCGTTCGTATTCGGGACCTCGGTCACGTGCAACTCGGCCCGGATTTCCGACGAGGCGCTATCGATCTGAACGGTTCGGAGGCGGTTGGTGGCGTTGTCGTCATGCGCTTCGGGGACAACCCACGAGCCGTCATCGACCGCGTGAAAGAGAAGATTGAACGACTTGAACCGAGCCTGGAAGGCGTGAAGATCAATGGAATCTACGATCGGTCGCATTTGATCGACGAGACCGTGGGAACATTGACATCCGCACTGACGGAAGAAGTGATCGTCACGGCAATCGTGATCCTCCTATTCCTGATGCACGTCCGGGCCAGCTTTGTCGTGGCTGCGACACTTCCGATCGCAGTCTTAATGGCTTTCATTGGGATGAAGCACTTTGGCGTTGATGCCAACATCATGTCGCTGGCAGGAATTGCGATAGCTATCGGAACGATGGTCGATATGGGCATCATCGTATCGGAAACGATCTACGATCATTTGGCCGAGTGGGAGAGAGAGCAGGAAAGGGATCAGGGACCAGTTACCAGAGATCAAGAGGAACAGAATGCGCTTGCCACTGATCGCCGATCCCTGGCTGCTTCTTCCCGCATCGAAGTTATCAACCGTGCTGCAAGCGAGGTTGCACCAGCAGTCGTAACCGCGGTGTCAACGACGGTCATCAGTTTTTTACCGGTCTTCATGCTAACCGGGCGCGACTACAGACTATTCGCCCCGTTAGCCTGGACAAAGTCATTCGCACTGATCGCTTCGGTGATTGTCGCTGTCACATTAGTTCCGATGTTAAGCCGCCTGTTGCTGTCGTCCAGTCGAATGAAATGGCGACCGAGACTCATCGGGGCGGTGACATTCAGCTTGCTCCTTGGCAGTACGTGTTTCTTTCTGTGGGGCGACGCGGTTGCCAGTCACCTTCCGGTTAGTCACGTAGTTCTGACACTTATTAGTGCGATCGTCGGAGGAATACTTGTCTTCTGGATGTTGTGCGAACGACTTCGCCCGGTCGATGAGAATCCGATCAGCCGGCTGATTCTGTGGATCTACGATCCGACACTCCACTTCCTGCTGCGTCATAAAATGGCTTTTTTATCGGTTCCCATTTTGCTGATCATTGCGGGTGCTGGAGCCTGGTTTGGACTACCGGCCATCTTAAGGCCTCTTGAACGTCCAGTTCGATGGCTGGGTTGCGAGCCGAACGATGTGCCTGGTTACGTGTCGCTCAAGCACACGTTTACCGGCCTCAAGACGGACGACTGGATCGCGCTCGACGAGGGAAGCTGGTTCTACATGCCGACACTGTATCCAGCCGCGAGCTTCTCGCAAGCTATGGAGATTCTGCAGACACAGGACGCCCTGATCAAAGAGATACCCGAGGTTGAGAACGTGCTCGGCAAAATCGGCCGAGTGGAAACGGCACTCGATCCAGCACCTGCCGCGATGGTCGAGACTTATGTGATGCTCAAGCCGCCCGATCAGTGGCGTCGTGGCATCGCTCCCCAAGATATCTGGGATCAGATTAACGCGGTGGCGACACTGCCTGGCGTTACGCCAGCCTCGCCTCTACAACCGATCGAGGGCCGCGTCGTGATGCTGCAAAGTGGCATCAAGGCACCGATGGCAATCCGCATTTATGGTGACAGTCTCGAAGGTCTGGCAGAGGCGGCATTCGCCGTCGCGGATCAACTCAAACAAGCTCCTCACGTCAATGCAGCAACCGTTAATCCCGACATCGTGCTTGGAAAACCTTATGTCGAATTTGACGTGGATCGCGAGGCAGCCGCTCGCTACGGAATGTCCACGATGATGGTCAATCAGGTCATCGAAACGGCTTTGGGTGGCATGAACCTCACACTGACCGTCGAAGGTCGAGAACGTTATCCCATTCGAGTTCGTTACCAACGAAATCTACGCGAGCAGATTGACGAATTGTCGCGCCTGCCGGTAGTAAGTCATTCCGGCGAAGTTGTCCCGCTACAGATGCTAGCCAAGATGAAAACGACTTGGGGTCCGGGTGTCATCAACAGCGAAGATGCAAGGCTGGTTGCTCATGTTTCGTTTTCGCCGTCCGGTGTCACTGGCGACCTTGAAACGGTCGAAGCCGTCGAAGCGGCGTTGCGCGAAGCTCAGGCCAGCGGCGCATTGGATCTGCCGCAAGGATATAGGTGGCACCCCGTGGGGTCGTTTCAAAACCAGATTGAAGCGAACAATCGGCTGATGGTCATCGTGCCGGCGGTCGTGTTAATCAACTTGATGATCATCTATTTTCAGTTTCGTAACCTGCCCGTCGCTTTGATGATCTTCTGCCAGATTCCGGTTGCGTTCGCTGGCGGGATGATCGGGCTTGGCGTGATGGGCGTCGAGATGAACACGGCTATTTGGGTCGGCTTTATCGCCCTATTCGGCATTTCAGTCGACGATGGTGTTGTCATGGCGACATACCTTGAACAAACGTTCCGACGACGCAGGCTTGAATCGGCCGCTGATATTCGCAACGCAACCGTGCAGGCCGGCCGACGGCGCATTCGTCCTTGTCTCATGACGGCGGTGACGACCTTTGCTGGACTCATTCCCGTGATGATCGCGACGGGCCGTGGAGCCGACGTGGCTCAGGCGATGGCGCTGCCTGTCTTTGCTGGGATGTTTATTGAACTTGTGTCGTTGTTCGTGGTGCCAGTACTCTATTGCGGCTATATGGAAATGAAGATGAACCTGGATCTGCAAGACGATCGTTGGATTGCGACCGATGTGGAAAAGGACGTGGTGATGACATAGTTGATCTAACGAATGACCGACCAAGAAAAACGTCAGGGCAGGAAGCCCGCTGGTTTGATACCTCATTTTCAATGACTTGAAAGAGAGAATTCCGATGAAGCGATGGAACGCAACGTTATTCGTATTGTGCCTGGCACATGGTCTTTCGGGCGTAGCGAGCGGACAGACGCAGGTCGCCCCGTCGCAAGTAGCCCAGCTTGAACAGTCGGCCAGACGCGGCTCTCATGCGGGACGCGTGCTGGTCAGCGGCGGCTTTCAGTTTGAAGTGGTATTCTCCGACCGGTCCGTCGAGATATTTGTCTTTGACCGCGGCGGCGGGTCGGTGCAGTTGCACGATGTCTGCGGTCGTGTTGTCTTCGCCTTTGTGGGAGATCGGCGTACCTTTCGCTATGATCTCTATTCGCCCGGCCGCGGAGCACCTTCGCCCAACAGGCTGTATCTGGCCGTGGATCTGTCCCGCGTTCCAGATCGTGGCGTGTCAATCACGGTTGCCTTGCAAGGTCTTGGGCCGCAACCGATTGAGTTTTCCACCCCGTTCCAACGAACGCAGACGCTGGAACAGATCACCATCTTGCGTCAACGCATTTGTCCGGTGAGTGGAAAACTGCTCGGTTCCATGGGCCAACCTCCCAAGGTCACGATCGATAAGCGCGATGTCTATCTCTGTTGCGCGGGATGCGAATCGACGCTGAGAAGGAATCCACAACTGCACCTTGCCAAACTCGCACCGACGGCGCCGACAAAGGCGACAAAGGCGACAAAAGCGGACGCGACGGCAATCGCGCGTCAACAGACGTGCCCCGTAATGGACGAGCCGTTAAATTCGACGGGCGGACCCTGGAAAGTGATCGTCGTCGGCGAGCCGGTCTTCGTGTGCTGCAAGGGTTGCATTCGAAAAGTGCAGGAACAGCCCGCGCTGTATCTGAGCAAAGTCACAACGACGCGTTCACCGACGACACGGCGCTAGGTCAACCTTCATGCGCGCCACTGACTACCGAGTAATGAGTCGAGTTTTCAGCGACGGGCACCGACCGCAGGTTGGTCGGGGAGCGGGTCGCGGCAACCGGGCGATGGCTCGCGCCGGTCCGAGGTACAGACTTGCTAGCTGAATTGCATTCCGCAATAGCCAACCACGCGACTCTTGTCGCCTGAAACATCGGCACTCGTCGAATAGGCGAGTCGCTTGGCAGACTTTAATCCGCCAAGTTGTTTCGAGGCTTCCATTGCGATCACCGCAGGCAGGACTCCGCACATGCTGATGCCGTGTCCGGTCACTGTTTCGTACAGTTCGTCAGGATCGAGTGTCTGCAACGATTTGATGGCAATTTCGTCGAGCCGCCGGTTGTCTTCGTCACTGGCGTAGTGGTTCATGTCACTGGAAATCACCAGGAGCGTCTCTTCGTCGCGTCCTTTCAGGACCTTCGCCAGTCCTTCAGCGAACTCGTGACATTGTGCCAGCGACCCGCCACCAATCGCGATTCCGACCACTCTGGTGTTGGGATTTAGCTTGGCCAGGAACGGCAACTCGACCTCGATGGCATGTTCACCCTGATGCGCGGCGGCGTCCATTTTCAAGCCGGGGATGGCTTCGACGAGCTGCGCGGCCAATTGCGGATCTGCGGCAACTTCGCCGCCAGGGATCGCCCATGAGTTGTTAGGCGCGACAGCCCATTCAACGCCGTTGCGAGTGTGCTTGGGACCGATGACGATGACCGAATCAGGAATCTTCGTCTTTGCAAAGACCGCGCCGGCCACACTGCCCGAGTACATCAGGCCGGCGTGCGGAACCATAATGGCTGTGCATTTTGATTTTCGGCCTTTTTTATCAGCTAGAAAGCCATCAAGCATCTCGCTCAGTTCCGTGGCGTCGGCCGGATAGAATTTTCCGGCGACCGCCGCAGGACGTTGATCAGGGCCGACCGAAGGTTTCGGCGCGTTGACCACGGTCATTGTCGGTTCGTTGGTTTGCACAGCAAAACTGAAAATCCCGGTGGCCTCGGCATTGAAGACCGC
The DNA here is from genome assembly GCA_030744725.1 of Pirellulaceae bacterium. Lineage (GTDB taxonomy): Bacteria > Planctomycetota > Planctomycetia > Pirellulales > Pirellulaceae > ARS98. Next base: position 7,125 of record JASLPZ010000153.1, on the reverse strand, counting down.
GATCTTCTCTGTCAAATCGGCCAAGAGTTCGTCCGAGGTTTTTTCGGGGTCATACATCCAGGCGGTCTTGGCCCCTTCGACGATCATCAACGCGCGCGTCTTAGGGTCGCTGCCGCGCAAGTCCGGTTTGGCAGCCGAACCATGCATCGCTGAATCATGCAGGATCGAAACAGAGACGTGCAGGTCCGCCGAAGGGAGCTTGAGTTGGCCAGAGCTAAGCGATTCCGCGATGGACTTCCCCAGATCGAATGCCGTCGATTGCAATGGCATTCCTGGTCGCATCGAAAAACGAGAAAAATGCACGGTGTCATCGCTGCCGACCGGCTTGAGGGTCAAGGCAATGCCGTTGACCGTGCCATCCGAACAGCCCAAAGCATAATAACTGGGCGTCGCGCCCTGAACGATGGATGCGATATTGTTGCCGCAATGGGCTGCCAACGCACGGATTTCAGTGTTGTTTAGCAGGGGGGCCACAGCAGTTCCCTCTTCGATTCCAGTTGCCTCGAAGACGCCGGCGATCGAAAGCGTTTCAAAGACCTGAATCTCTGTGTCGTCGTCCATCCAAGCTGTCGCCGGGAGGCCGGCTTTGCGGCAAAGTTGGCGAAGGAATTCCACCGCGTCGTAATCTTGTTCTCGAGCAACACTTGGTAACAGCAAGCCGGCGTTGTTTCCGCGTTGAATCTGCAAACCGTGGCGACCGACCTCGACAGAGGCGGCGCGGTCTTCACCCTTTTCGCTAATCGGCTGAAAGCCATGCAGCAACGAGACATCGACATCTAAGAAGGGCAATTCTGTCGGAGAGATTGCAGGCAGTCGCGTATCTTCGGTGGCTGTGCGAACGGCGGCTTGTTGTAGCGCCGTTCCCAACGGCATCGGACGACCCAGCGCCCCACAGCAGGCACGCAGGTTTCCATTGCGTTTGAGCGTAACAAAGGCACCCATGACCGTGCGGTCAGCCGCTCCGCCTAAAGTCGGATCGGGAACGCTGAGCGGGCGTTTGAGGATGGAGGATGCGATCACTTCGCAGGCGCCCTTATGGATGAGCTGCTGTTGCTCGTCACTGAGCTTCGGGCGCTGTGCTTCGAGTCGGGCGGCGGCACCATCGGTTTTGGACGCTGTGGTCATCGCGGAATCCTCTTTTTGTCTGACGGGAATCGATGTGATAGGTAAAGGTTGTGAAAACTGCGAGATTTGCACGGGCTGGCGTTTGCGCCCCCAATGCCCCGGCGACTCTTCAAACCAGCCGGCGATCTTCATCCCGCAGTGGCCACAGTGGTTGTGATCGAGGCGATATTCACCGAGCTCGTACCAATTGCGTTGAATCAACAGGCCACGGCAGTCCGGGCAGTACGTGCTTTGGTTGACGACATCATTGACATTGCCGACGTAACAGAATTTGAGCCCTTGCTGGTGCGCAATCTCGCGTGCGGCAACCAGGGTCTCCGGTGGCGTGTTTGGTCGATCTTTCATACGAAAATCGGAATGAAATGCCGAAAAATGGACCGGCACTTCATCGCCGACATGGTTCAAAATCCAGTTACACATTTCGCGAAGTTCGTCTGGCGAATCGTTGGTATCTGGAATCAACAGATTGGTGATTTCGAACCACACATCCGTTTCCTTCTTCAACCATTCCAAGGTCTCTAAGACGGGCTGCAGATGCGAATATGTGACCTTGTAATAGAATTCTTCGGAGAACGACTTCAGATCGACGTTCGCGGCATCCATGAATTCAAAGAACGGGGCGCGTGCCGCTGACGAAATGTAACCTGCTGTCACCGCCACGTTCTTGATTCCCTCAACACGACAGGCACGCGCCGTATCGATGGCGTATTCGGCCCAGATAATTGGATCATTGTAGGTATAGGCCACGCTGCGGCAATCAAAGTGCCTGGCGGCCGCGGCGACGGCGGCCGGGCTGGCGAGTTCGCTGAGCCGTTCGACTTCGCGCGACTTCGAAATATCCCAATTCTGACAAAACTTACAGCCCAAGTTGCAGCCGGCGGTTCCAAACGAAAGAACGCTGGTGCCTGGTAAAAAATGATTGAGCGGTTTCTTTTCGATGGGATCAATGCAGAATCCCGTGCTACGACCGTACGTGGTCAGCATCATCTCGCCATCGACGTTCTGTCGAACGAAACAGAAGCCTCGATCTCCCGGCTTTAAATGGCACTCGCGCGGACAGAGGTCGCAGACAATCCGCTCGTCGCCTTCCAGCGTGTGCCACCAGCCTCCGGCATACAAGCCGTCGGACCGAACACCATTCTCGGGAGGTTGTTCGATGATGCGCGACATGTTTGCCCAGCATTGAAAGCCGCACTAGCCCAATTCGTCTTCGGTCGATTCGGTTGGCGGCTGATCTTGAGGTGGCTGCTGTTTCTGTTGCTGCTGCTGTTTAACCCGCTGCTGAAATTGGGCAAACGTCGATTCTAAAGAATCCAAGAGCCGAGGTATTTGCGGTGCCGACAAGTAAACTCGCGACGACACTGCTGAATGAGGAAATAGATTTGTCAGGAAATCGAGTTTGAATTCAGACGCCGAATGGCCGATCATCACACCGTTGGCGTAGGCGCCACTGAGTAGGTGATCGGGCAGTTTGAGTTCGTCGTAGACTTCCTGTGCGGACTGCGACTTTTGGTTCTGCTGGGGTTTTGGTAGCTCGGGTGGTGCACCGAAGCGGTCTTTGTAAATGCCGAGGTTTTTGCGCAACGCCTCCGAGAATTGCGGTAGCGCTCCGTGGGGCATGATGATACGCGCGGCAACCTGTGGGGGCCCGCCGATGTTCTGGATGAAGTCCAAGATGAACTCGCTGGATCCTGTCATGACGATCACGCCCGTGCTGAACGCACCCGCGCTTACCTGCTCGGGCACGCGGGCGGTGACGTGCTGCATCTTTACCTGCTGCGTGTTTCCGCTGCCAGGCTGCGGTTGGTCCGAGTTTGTCATTGGGATTCCAGAAGATGCGGAGGATTGTTGCAAGGAACGCATCGGCAAGTTGCCTGTCGAGCCAAACGCGCAGACTTATCAGTTAATTCTACCCACATAGTAGAAGAAGCGTCAGGGATATGGGGTACCGAATGGGTGGGTGGTAAAAAAACTTTCCCAGTCCCCGCATTTGTTCGACACAACCGACACAATCCCACGCGACGCCGGAGGATTACGAGACGCGCATGGATGCTCGCACCGAGCCATTGTTTTGGCGGATTTCGAGATCGGCGCTCGAAATCGGTCGCAAACTACGGTAACAACAAGCGATGGGCGTCTCTATTGCCGGATGGTAGTCGTGATTCGTTCGGCGTCCGACTCGGAGATTTTGATCGCGTGGCCATTCACCAGAATGTACGGCGCGCCAAGAACCGGTCGGACGACGGCATCGATCTTGGCAATACGAATCGTGGCCGCATGTCCGTCAGTGCCTTCAGCGAATTTGATGTCAATGAACTGGTCCATAGTTTTGTTCGCTTTCTTGCCTTTCTTGGTTAACAACGGATTTACGTAACCGTTCACGGCCAGAAGTCGTGAAGGGGATTCTTCATCCTAATTCGACCGTCTCAGATGATAATGCATGGAGCGCATTGGTCTCCAGAGGGAGAGGCCGCAGAAGGTGGACAGTCGAACGAAGATTAAGGAACGCCGAACGTAAGAATCGCGCGCATTGGGGGCGACAATTGGTTACGATAATACCAACAAACTAACCCTACCCCACGCCCCACACGCGAGGAATCATACCGTGCACCGCAACGCTCAAATCCAAGCCGCTCAAATCCGAGTCGCAGCCTCGATTCTTGTCGTTTTCGCATTCAGCGCTTTCGCCGTTGCCGAAGAGGGATCGACGCCGCGCTTCAAGAAACAACGATTGGATGCCAAGTTCCGCAGCGAAGGTGTTGCCGTCGGCGATTTCAACAAGGACGGCAAGCAAGACATTGTCGCTGGATTCGTTTGGTACGAGGCACCGAGGTGGACGATGCACACGATTGCCAAGGATCCGCCTTCCGGCCGCGGTGCGGTGCAGGGCACGCCACCATATTTTGATCCCAAAGGCTACAGCAACTCGTTCTGCAACTTCGCCGAAGATGTCAACATGGACGGATGGGTCGATGTCATTGTTGTCGACTTTCCCGGTACGCCTACCTGGTGGTTTGAGAATCCAAAGAACTCGGATGGAGCGTGGAAGAAGCATCTACTTACGCCCGTCACCAACAATGAGAGCCCAGATTTTCTTGACCTTGATGGCGATGGTCGGCGCGAGTTGATTGCCGCATTTTCGCCCGACGCGGCACAATCCGATGGCCCCGATCGCCAGATGGCCTATTTCACGCCCGACGAGGACCCGTACAAGCCTTGGCATCGACATGCCATCTCGATCAAAGCCTCCCCAGGGACAAAACGCTATTCACACGGCTTGGGAGTTGGCGATGTCAATGGCGATGGCCGAAACGACATTGTTTGTGCGGCTGGTTGGTGGGAAGCCCCCGCATCGTTGTCGGAGACGCCTTGGAAGTTTCATGCCGCCGAATTTGGCGAACGGGGCGGCGAGGGCAAGGCTGCGCAGATCTTTGTTCACGATTTTGATGGTGATGGCGACAGCGACGTGTTGGCCAGCAGCCCGCACGCGTTTGGGATCTGGTGGCATGAACAAGAAGCTGCCGGGAAATGGAAGACCCATGAAATCGACAAGAGTTTTTCGCAGACCCATGGCGTTCGGCTGGAGGATATCAATGGCGACGGTCTCAAGGATTTTGTGACGGGCAAACGCTGGTGGGCGCATGGCGGCCGGGACCCTGGCGGCGATCAGCCAGCCGTCTTTTTCTGGTTTGAACTCAAACGAGAAAACGGTCATGTCCAGTGGATTCGCCACCAGTTCGATCACGACAGCGGCCCTGGCACACAATTCGACGTCGCTGATGTCAATGGCGACGGTCTTCTGGATATCGTTTCCTCGAACAAGAAGGGCGTGTACTACTTCGAGCAGACACGCAAGTCGCCTTGAATCCACGTAGCCAAATCCCTCACAGCCTCTCCCAGCCTGACCAACATGGTTGATTCAACAGGCTCGAGGCTGGCCGTGACAACTGCTCGCAGCACATCTTAAGTGACGCCCAGGTTGGCATTCAGATCAGATAGTTGAGCGTGCGCTGAAGAATCTCATGCTCGGTCACGGCACCCATCATCCGATTCGCTTGATTGACAACAGCGATGGCCTCGCGACCGTGATCGAGCATCAACGTGGCAGCGCTCTGCAGACGCGCTCCAGGTCGAATAGTAGGTGCCGACGAAGCCAATTCCAATACCGTTCGCGGGCCGCTGCATTCGAATTCGTAAACGTTGGGCTGATCGCCCAGCCAATCGGTCACGGCGACGCGGCACATGGCCAGTCTCACGTCGCGTTGAGACAATGCTCCCAAGGGAAAATCACCTCGCACCACACCCACGCAACCAGACTGGTGTTCAGTCAAGGCATCCCAGGCTTCGTTCAACGTCATCTCACTGTCTATGATCTCCGCAGGCACCATCAGCTCTGAGACTTGCGTCTTTGAAAGACCGATCTGACCATAGGAGAATTCGCGGAGAAAATCTGCCATGGTTGTCACACCTACCACCATCTCGTCTTGGACGACGGGAAGCCAGTCTAGTGTGTGCTCGAGCAGTTTCGTCAGAACCTGGCGAGGTGATTCGTCCAATGTCACGAACTCGACCACACTAGACATCGCGTCCGCGACGGACAGGTCATCTGTCTGAGCGGGTGCAGAATCCCCTACTGCGACGGGGGTCCGCATTTGCTGCGTCAGGACGCGAACAATGTCCCGCTCCGAGAGAATGCCAACAAGTTGTCGCTCGGCGTTGACGACTGGCCAATGGTGGATACCTGTTTGAGCCAGCGTCTGCACTGCTTCGGCCAGACGGGTTTCCACGGGCAATGCAATCGGATTGTACGTAACAAAGCTGGTTAGGTTGGCCTGAGTCAACATCGTAGGTTTCTCGCCATGGAATGCCGGGAGCCACGTTGTGGGAACTGCCTTCGGTGTTCTTCCCTTCGAGCGTGTTGAAACTCGCTCGTTCAGTACGTTGTTTTGCAGACAAGTCTAGGTCACTCTGCGAGGGATTTAGTGCCTGCCGGCAACCGGTCGCTCTTGCCGCGCTGACCGGCATGATTGTCAATTTCGGACCAGAACATAGAATGCGAAGAACTAAGCTGATAACAGCTTTCGAGGAGAGACCATGAAAGTTGACCGGATTGCCGTTGTAACCGGTGCGGGGCGGGGCATCGGTCGCAGCTCAGCAGTGGCGCTTGCTGACCTGGGGTTCCGTGTGGCGGTCACCGCACGCAGTCGAGACGAATTGCAGGCCGTTGTGAAGGAGATCGAATCCACCGGCCGAACGGCGATGGCCATTGCTGATGATCTGGCAGATCCTCAAGCCATCGATCGTCTGATTGGGCAAGTTGAAGATAGTTGGGGCACCGTCGAGGTTCTCGTTAATAATGCAGGAATCGGATCCAGTCAGCGCCCGCTGCCGTTGGTCGACTTTGACGACACGTTTTGGGATCTCACGTTCGCCGTCAACGTGACGGCACCGTATCGGCTGACCAAACGCGTACTGCCTGGAATGTTGCAAGGTAATTGGGGGCGCGTCATCAATATTGCATCGATCAATGCCCGCGTCGCATCGTTGCACGGTGCGGCATACACGGCGAGTAAGCACGCCTTGGCCGGATTAACGAAGGCGACTGCCAAGGAAGTCGAAGGGACTGGGATCACGGCAAATGCCGTCTGTCCCGGCGTGACGGCCACACAGCTCAACGACAAGCGCCTCGAGTACGACTCCCAGCGGCTTGGCAAGTCGTTCCAACAGTTGGAATCGGAGGCATCACCGTTGGGCCGACGGATCACGCCCGAGGAGGTTGCCTTCACCGTCGCATTCTTAGCGGATGAGCAGGCCACAGCGATCAATGGTCAGATGATCAATGTCTGCGGTGGAACTGTCGTGCAGTAGACACGTCTGCGAGGCTGTGCCTCCGGCTGACGCGAGCTATCGCTCGGTTGCAGCGACCCGCTCCCCGACCAACCTGCGGTCGGTGACCGTCGCTAAGCAGTGTTCGATCTTCTATTGTCGTCTTTCGCTCCG
>JASLPZ010000152.1:0-15662 GCA_030744725.1 Pirellulaceae bacterium | reverse complement strand
AGCGAAAGACGACAATAGAAGATCGAACACTGCTTAGAGTCTTGGGGAGTCGTTCGGTCGTATCATCGGTCGTCGATTTTTCGCGACCGGCATGATCGCCGCGCGTATCAGACCTCTGCGAGCAGCACGTCCAATTTTTGGCCCCAATCCGTCGAGACTATGAACGAGCCAGTTCGCTTACCACGCAGCCCAGAACTCATGTCGCGAGGCGACAGCGCTCTGTTGGTAGTGGATGTCCAGGGAAAACTGGTGTCGTTGATTCCCCATCACCATCGGCTGGTCTGGAATATCCGCCGGCTGATCGATGGCGCCAAGATACTGGGCGTCCCGGTGACGGGCACGGAACAATATCCTCGCGGACTTGGGCCGACAACGGAAGTGCTGGCTTCTCGTCTGGGAGAAATTCCTAGCAAGCTGACTTTCAGTTGCGGAGGATGTCCGCAACTGTTTGACGGTTTTCGGGATGCGGGCATTTACAAGTTGCTGGTCGTCGGAATCGAGGCGCACGTTTGTGTTCAACAAACCGTCTTGGACGCCTTGGCCGACGGATTTCAGATTTACCTGGCCGTCGATGCAGTCGGTGCGCGTCATGATATCGACTATCAAACAGCATTACGGCGAATGGAGTCCTCGGGCGCAACGCTAACCACGACGGAAGCCGCGTTGTTCGAATGGTGCGACGCGGCTGGAACTTCCGAATTCAAACAAGTCAGTGCGCTGGTTCGCGAAGCGGAACCAAAAGACGCTTGACCTGATGGAGGCAATCAAATGACGTGCGCCGCACCGCCGCTGAATCCACCCGTTCGCATACTCATGGGACCGGGGCCCAGTGACATACACCCACGTGTCGTGCAGGCGATTGGTAAGAACACGGTCGGACATCTCGATCCGTATTACCTGCAGTTGATGGACGACCTCCAGTCAATGTTGCGTGGTTTGTTTCGCACGGAAAACCGAATGACGATGGCGATCAGCGCCACGGGGTCAGCCGGGATGGAAGCCACCGTCGTGAACCTGATCGAACCGGGCGATGCAATGTTGGTCTGCGTCAACGGAGTGTTCGGCACGCGCATGACCGATGTTGCCGAGCGTGCTGGCGCGGTGGTCACCACGGTTGAACGACCTTGGGGCAAGGTTTTCTCGCCGGCTGACCTGAAAGATGCACTGGCCAAAGCCAGGCCCAAGGTGGTCGGCATTGTGATGGCGGAAACTTCGACCGGTGCGTGGCAACCGTTGGAAGAGATTTCAGAACTAGTCCACGACGCCGGCGCGCTACTGTTGGTCGACGCTGTGACTTCGTTGGGTGGCGTTCCGGTGGAAGTCGACAAGTGGAAGATCGATGCAATCTATTCGGGGTCGCAAAAATGCCTCAGTTGCCCGCCCGGCTTGGCACCCGTGTCATTCAACGATCGTGCGTTGGAAGTCATCAACAGCCGCAAGACGAAGGTGCAAAGTTGGTATCTGGACGTGTCGATGTTAGCCAATTATTGGGGAACGGACCGCGTCTATCATCACACGGCGCCGATCAACATGACCTACGCATTGTACGAAGCGATCCAGATCATCCACGAAGAAGGGTTGGACGCCGGCTTTTCTCGGCACATGAAAAACCATGTTGCACTCAAGGCCGGCCTGGCGGCGCTTGGCATTGAATACACCGCGCAGCAAGGGCACCAACTGCCGATGCTGAACGCTGTCCGAGTCCCGGCCGGCATCGATGACGGCAAGCTGCGTGGCGATTTGCTACAGCGATTTGGAATCGAGATTGGCGGTGGACTGGGCGCCTTCAAAGGGAAGGTCTGGCGAATCGGTCTGATGGGTTACGGTTCGCGGGCTGCCAACGTGCTGTTGTTCCTGGCGGCGCTCGAACAACTACTGGCCGAACAGGCGTACGAATTTGATCATGGGGCTAGCATCGCGGCGGCGGCCGCGAGCTATCGATCGGTTGAAAAACAGTAGCCATCACGCGCCGCGTGACATACTTAGAACGGCAAATGAACGCGAATGAACGCTAATGGGATGCAATGATTTGTGTACATTGGCGTCCATTTGCGGTTCCACTGTGTCTCCACGCCCCGGCGTGACGTCTCCAATCATTAGTCATTGCTACTTCTCCAGCCACTGGTCATCGCTGGTAACGTCGAACTTCGGCGTGACCCCGGGAACCGCAGGCACATCGTCACCTTCGATGCGAACCGGAATCTCGTAGACCATCCGATCGATGACCCGATCGGGCGTGATTCCGTTGGCGCGTGCATTTCGATTGGTGATCAGACGATGTCGCAAGGTACCGTGAATCATCGCCTGCACGTCTTCAATACCGGCGAATTCACGGCCTTTCAAGGCGGCCCTCATTTTTGCCGCGATCAGCAGGTGCTGGCTGGCTCGCGGCCCCGCCCCCGTCCCAATCCACTCGAATGCGAAATCGGGGGTTTGGCCTTCATGCACTCGCGTCGATCGCACCAATCGCATCGCGTAATGGACAACATGGGCCGGCGCGACCACGCTCCGCGCGGTTTGCTGAAACTGGACCAATTGCATTGCATCGAGCACATGACCGATTTCGTGCAGCTCGCAGGTCGACGGCGCGTCAGTCACGTGAAATTCGTCGTGATAGCTGGGGAAGCGAATGGCAATCTTCAACATGTAGCGATCGTCTCGCGGCTCGTCGGCCACGTCGGCCGTTTCATCGTCCTGTCGATATTTGGTGGCGAGCACAAGAAACGGCGCGGGGACGACGAATCGCCGGCCATCAAGATTGACGACACCGTCCTGCATCGCCTGCTCGATGACCACGCGCGTCGCCGGCACTAATCTCAAAATGTCGTCGATTAGCAGCATGTGAGGCAACGTCGACGATTCGTCATCAGTGCCGCCATGTTCATGTGATGCGAAGACAGCCCGCGAAATCAGTTCCGCTGGGCTCAGGTTCGGCGTACAGTGCACTCGGCAAAAACTGAGCCCAAGCGTTTTGGCCAGTGATGCGGCCAACAGGTTCTTGGCCGACCCCGGGACCGCTTCCAGCAAGCAATGCTGTCCCGCCAAGATTGCCACCATCAGGTGGTCGATGACCTCCTGTTGCCCGACGACGATTCTGGCAACTTCTCGGCGGATCGCGCCGGCGGCGTTGTTGATCTCGGTCAGCGCTGGAAATGACATTCTTGGCAACTTCTCCGACTTTCTTTTTTGTGTGGGGTCTTGCCAGCACCAGGGATCTTGGTGCTTCTAATGGCCACTGAGGTCGTTTCGTCTGGCGTGCATTATATACCGCCGCCTGCCACACGATCTGCCTTGACCCTCCCGTGGGGCATTCCTATACTCCCGCCCGCCCGATGGACTTCGTTCGTGGGAGCCGCGCTGGCAAATCAAGGAATAGGTTCGCTCTTGGGAGAAATCGGCATGAGCCGCAAGGATGCAAGTGAAAGCCGCCGTGTTGTCTTAAATTCACCACTGTCAATCGTGGCGGGGGTGATTCTCGTACTAGCTGTCGTTTTTGGAGTGCGCCATTTTATGGGGCCTGAATCGGCAACCGCACAAGCGCCACAAGCCCAAGGCACACGACCGGCCGCTCCGTCAGCACGAAATTCCACCTCTACCGGTCGGCAAACGCCGTCGCCGGTGACTCGGGGCCAGGCGGCCATTCCGAGTGCGAATCGAAATGCGGCGTCCGGTTTCGTGGGCGACACCAAGCGACTCAATCAGAACATCGTGGCCGTGGTCAACGGCCAGACGATTACGCGCCAGGCCTTGGGCAGCGAGTGTATGCGGCGTTACGGCAAGGACGTGCTCGAAAGCGTTGTGAACAAGCACCTGATCATGCAGGAATGTCAGCAGCGCGGGATCACCATCACCAACCAGGATGTCGAAGACGAGGTTGACGACATGGCCACCAAATTCGGTCTCTCGAAAGATCGGTGGCTAAACATGTTGGAATCCGAACGCGAAATCAAGCCGGACCAGTACCGCCGCGAGATCATTTGGCCGACGCTGGCATTACGCAGATTGGCGTCGCAGAAGATTGTCGTCAGCACGGATGAGCTTCGTAAAGCGTTTGAGTCACAATATGGTCGCAGTGTCAAAGTACGTGTGATCTCGGTGGCGACGCAAGAGAGGGCCACCGAACTTCTGCAAATGGCGAAAGCCGCGCCCGACGATTTTGGTGACATCGCCAAGAAACATTCCGAAGATACCGGCAGCGCCGCGGCCCGTGGCATGATTCCTCCTATTCGGCGGCACGTTGGCAACGAAGAGATTGAGCGAGTTGCATTCTCGTTGAAGCAGGGAGAGATCTCTCCAATCATTCATGCGGCCAATCAGTACTTGATCCTGAAATGTGTTGAGCAAGTTCGTGAAACATACTTTGCCGGTGGTGATTTGGATCGAATCAAACGCCAATTGCACGATCAGATTCGTGACAAGAAGCTACGTAATGCAGCGTCCAGCTTGTTCAAAGAACTACAAGAACGGGCCAAAGTGATCAATGTCTTCAACAACCCAACCCTGCGTCAGCAGATGCCCGGCGTGGCCGCCACGGTGAACAACCGTCAGATCAAGTTGGACCAGCTGTCCGAAGAATGCTACTTGCGCCACGGAAAGGAAGTTTTAGAAGGCGAGATCAATCGACTCGTGCTGCAGCAAGAACTCAAACGTCAGAGTCGCACAGTTACCGAACGAGCGATCGATGAAGAGATCGCTCGAGCGGCCGACGCCTATGGATATCTGCGCCCAAATGACACACCCGATGTCGAAGCATGGCTGAAGTCCGTTACCGATGCGGACGGCGTGACGGTCGATTTGTATGTTCGCGACGCCGTTTGGCCCAGTGTGGCACTCAAATCGCTGGTGGCCGACCGCGTTCAGATTTCGAAAGAGGATCTTGATAAAGGATTTGCCTCAAACTACGGCGAACGCGTCAAGGTGCTGGTCATCGTGTTGGGAAATCAGCGACAGGCGATCAAGGTCTGGGAAGCGGCTCGCAAGGAAGACACCGACAAAGCATTTGGAAAACTGGCGCACGAATACTCAATCGAGCCAGTCTCGCGCGCTAATTCCGGTGAAGTGCCGCCTGTCCGCCAGCATAGCGGCCAGCCCTCAATCGAGAAGGAAGCTTTTCGCTTAAAAACGGGTGAACTGTCTCAGGTTATCTCAGCCGGTGACAAATACATCCTCATGCGTTGTCTGGGACGAACCAAGCCTGTCGACGTCGATCGTCAGGCGACTGAAGCGGAACTGCGGAAAGACATCCAAGAAAAGAAGCTTCGTTTGGAGATGGCCAAGGAGTTTGATCGTCTCAAAGATGTTGCGCAGATCGACAATTTCCTGGCGGGGACGGCCCAATCTGGAAGACGACAAGTTCGAACGTCCGGTCCGCCGACGACAGCTCGCCCGATCGAGCGTACTTCATTTCAACAGAGTGCACCGGCAGCCAAGACGCCGCGACGATAATTCCTACGATCGAGCGATTGCATTCCAGTGGCTGCAGGGCGCCTCGAGTGGGGCCCTTCCTCCACGGCGAGCGGTGGAATCTAGCTTACCAGTCGTAGACTCTTGCCAGTCGCAGGAGGATTGCAGGACAAGAGTGCCCAGAGACGCGACTGGCTGCCCTGGCAAATCCTGTTCCCGCCGCTGTTGAGCTGGCTAAAACGAGTTGGCCACGGGAGAAGTTGTTGCATTTTTCGCGGTTTGCCGACATGATTTGTTACTCGCTAGAGTCCCCTAAGCGGACTGGCGACCATTTTGGTGTTCTGGAGAGGATGCCGAAAAGTCACGACCGGCGTCGTTGCACTCCGACTGGTCTGAATCGAAGGAGAAACAACTGTGTGGACGTTGCGTGGAAAAGCCGTCCGTGATTGTCGTGGGGTTTCTCGACGTGACTTCTTGTGTGCCGGCGCGCTGGGGATCGGTGGCTTGACCCTCGCCGACCTGTTGCGTCTGGAGGCGGACGCGGGGATTACGAATTCCAAAAGGGCCGTGATCAACATCCACCTCGATGGCGGCCCGCCGCCGATGGATATGATCGATATGAAGCCACAGGCACCTGCGGAGGTCCGTGGTGAATTGTCACCCATATCAACGACGGTACCCGGTATTCACATTTGCGAATTGATGCCTCGAATTGCCACGATGGTCGATCAATTCGCCTTGATTCGATCACTGGTTGGTTCGGCTGGTCGGCACGACGCGTTTCAGTGCCAATCTGGATTCTCGTTCAAAGACCTGGAGTCAATTGGCGGTCGCCCAACAATGGGGTCGGTCATCGCCAAATTACGTGGCACGGCAAAAGACAGCGCGCCGCCCTACGTCGATCTGATGCAGGGTCGTCCGTTAGTGCGGAACAGCGCGCGACCAGGGTTTTTGGGGCCGGCGTACGGACCGTTTCGCCCCGACATTTCTGCCATGTTCGCGAGGCCGTTGGAAGACGGCATGAAAAAGGAACTCGCCGCCAAAGGAGCCAACCACGCGACGAGTTTGAAACTGAATGACATGTTGAGCAATGTTCGCTTGGATGATCGTGCGGGCTTGCTGATTGCCTTGGACCGCGTGCGCCGCGAGGTCGATGCCACAGGAATGATGGATGCCATGGATCGCTTTACGCAGCAAGCTGCGGGGATTCTGTTGTCCGGCCGGTTTGCTGACGCCATGGACCTTTCCAAGGAAGATCCGCGCACACTGGCGCGCTACACTTCACCCACGCCGAAGGTCAGCAAGTTTGCCACAGCAGACGACGAATTCTCGATGCGCAAACTACTGTTGGCGAGGCGTTTGGTTGAAGAAGGGGTCCGTTGTGTGAGTGTCTCCTTTAGTGACTTCGACACGCATTCGAGCAACTTCGATCGGATGCGTCACATGTTGCCGATCTTGGATCGCGGTTTGCACGCCTTGGTTAGTGACCTGGCTGAGCGAGGAAGATTGCAAGACGTGTCGATCGTCGCCTGGGGCGAATTTGGTCGATCACCGAAGATCAATGCGAAGGCCGGTCGCGACCATTGGCCGAGAGTTGCGATGGCAATGTTGGCCGGAGGCGGAATGCGAGGTGGCCAAGTGATCGGGGCAACGGATCGAACCGCCAGCGCGGCCGTCGCGCGCCCCGTTACGTATCAAGATGTTTTTGCCACGCTGTACCGCAATCTTGGCATCGCCGCGGACAAGACCACCATCGTTGACCCAACGGGGCGCCCACGATATTTGGTGAGTTCTGGAGAGCCGTTGGCTGAACTCGGATGACGCTACGGAAATCGCGGCATCAGGGTCAATTTGGCTTGTCCGCTGCTGCCGCTACGACGGTAGGCGATTGTGATGGCCTGACCGGGATTCGTTGTCGCCAAACGGGTGTATATCTGGTCCAACCGGACGACTTTCAGCCCTTCGACCTGCGTGATGACATCATTCAGTTGGAAGCCAGCTCGGGCGGCGGGCGAATCGTCGAAGACCGTGGTTACTTTGCAACCTTCCGGTGCATTGGTGATTTCTACGCCGAGCATCGGGCCTGTGCCAGGTCGCCAGGCTCCCCAAACCTCACTCTCTTGCAGACGCGCCAACACGGCCGGCCATTCGTGGAAATGCGAATAGTAGAAACCGCCAAACTGACTTTTCCGCGAGTGGACACCGATCAGCCGGCCATCGGCGCTGAGCAGCGGTCCGCCCGTTGTCACATCTTGGACATCAAAATCGCTCCAGACTTCCCCACCGAGCACTCGCCGAATTCCCAGTAAATGAGCTTCTGGCGCCTCGTCTTCCTTTCCGCCTGCCGAATAGGCCACACCAAGATAAATTGGTTTGCTAGGAAATTGATCGGTCGCGTGAACATCCACAAACGGAAACGGCGGTGGGTCACTGATTTTCACAAGTCCCAAGTCCAGATCACGACAGACACCCTGAGTCTTGGCTTTCACACTGCGGTTGTCGGCTAGACGCACGGTCACGTCCTGTTGTGGCGTCACAACACAATGACCAGCCGTTACGATCTCCCCAGCGGCGCTAATGAGGGTCCCCGTCGCTTTGCGACCGTCTGGGAATTCCAACATCACAACGGCTGGCAGCGCCTTTTCACGAACGGGTTTGGCCAATTCTCTTCTCGCCTGCCGATTGGTCTCGTCCGAAGGAGGCGCGGGGGTAGCGAGTTGAAAGTCGTTTTGTGTTCGCGCCAAGTAGATGTGATCGAACAACGCCGGCTGTCCGTCTTCGGCCGAAAGGGTGAGTTCCCGCAGATCGAATTCACCGAAGTCGCCGAACAGATCACGGGGAATGGAGACCCATTTGGCCGGTAGCGTCTGTTTCCAGACGTGTTTGAGTTCTGGTTGCAGTGGCGCATCAGGACCTGCTTCATAGCGATGCAGCGACTCAGGGTCAGTTGAACGCATCTCGACGGCGAGCTTTCCACCGTCTTTGCGGAAAGCGAAAAAAATGAACCGGTACTGACCCGGTTGTGGGCGTTCGCGAATCGGAGCGGCGTCGGGCAGACGCAGTGTCAGCGGGTCCTCTACCGAAACACGCAGAGAGTGGCTTCCCGAATGCGGTTGTTCTGCATCCAAATAGTCCGAAGGATTGGTGCCGGCAGCGGGTGCCGGCGGATCCGCAGCCATGCCTGTGACGAGCGTCACTTCGTCTTCGAACAGTTGATACAGGGCCGGATGCTGCGGGCTAATGTGGATTGAATGCCACTGAATCGGGACCTGAAGTGAACCCGGCAACTGCCACAGTTCAATCTCAACGGGGCCCTCGGTCGACGGAAGGTCGGCCAACGACACCACGATCGGCTGCATTACCAAATGGCTCTTGTCCCACAGTGGGAATTCTTCCTCGGCCACGAGCTCGCCCTGAATGCGGATTTGTAGCTGTGGCGCATTCTCGCCGTTCTCACTGCGTGTGGCGTTGATAACAAGCCAACGGTCGTTCGCCGTCAGCTTGCGACGCTGCGACAGGACCAGTGGTTGCTCGACGGCCGCCACGGTCTGCTCAAACCGGCCATGCTTATCTGCCCACTCCATAAACCGTGGGGTGTGACGGCATGTCGCTGCCGTTGCACCGACCGCTCGCCAGTCACGCCACGCCGGGACTGGCGTGATCAATCGCTTCTCGATCGCTTCGGACAACCGTTGCGGATCAAGTTGCAACAAAGGATCGACCCAGTTGGCAATATCGCGAATATCCAGCGGGTCCGTACCCGCCGGCCGTCCGGCGTGCGCCAGATCGACCTGTAGAGTCAGTTCATGGAGGGTGTTGTCGTCGGCAACATTGATCGGCAGCCAAGCGATCTCCGTGGTCTGACTCGCGCCTGTCAAGAACGCGGTCTGGTGGTTCGGTTGATTCGTCGGCGAGTGACTGATGCGTGCACGAACACATCCGCCCTTGCCGGCCAACTGATCCAACCCGATGCCTGCCCGAAATGCCGAGACGAGCGGCGAGAGCGCGAAACGCAGTTCGCTCGTGGCGTGCACTCCAAAGCCCCAGCCGTAGTCTCCATCGCGACAGCGCAGCGGGCCGCCGCGTGCATTGGTGTTGACCTGTGCCGGCCAGGGCGATCCTCCCAACGCGGAAAGGTGACTCGAACTGCTGGGAAACAACCGAGACAGTGGAACTTCGTTCGGTGCGAACAACCGGCGAACGCGGATGTCGCCATGTGCGATCCAGATGATATCCAGACTCCAAGCCGGTTGAATGCCGTGGAGCCATCGATCGACCAGTTTTGTATCGGCGATTGTGCGCGGACGCATCCGCGTCAGCGACGTCGTCGCGACCAGGCCTTGTGTGGCTTCGATCTGCATCAAGCGGCCAGCGGCGGTTGGAACGGGCGGAGCTTCCGGGGAGGGCAGAGCCGGTGTGGGGACCTGGGCAAGCAATGTGAGTTCGTCCAGATACAATTCCCAGCCGTTACGTTCCGGCAAGTGAATCTCCGCAATCTCCGCGTAGCGTACGGTCCGTGTGTCCTCGTCCAGCAGTAGCGTCACATAGCCATGAGAGAACCGCGCGACGCGGAAAGTCAGTCGCCCACCGTCACGGAGAAATATGGACTGGGGCTGGTATTCGTATTCCCGCCGGCGGTGCCACACGATGCGACGGACCCATTTGGCCGCGACACGGTAAGGGGCGTCGACGTCGGGCTCGCCTGATTGCTCTGGATTCGGTGGCTGAACGATGAAGTGCGGTGGAAGTTGTTCATGAAACGACTCGTCACCATGCAAGTAGCTTGTCACGGTACCGGGAATTCGGTCACCGCTGAACGTCTCGACAAACTGTCGCGGGTGCGCCGGCAAGGGCAAGCTGCGGTTGACCAGCCAGCTCAGTGGGTTGGCGGGATCCAAGAGCCGTCGACCATTCAATTTTGGCTCGCCTTCCGGCTGATGCCAGTCCGTCAGATCATCGCCCTCGAAGCGCTCGCCGTTGGAAAACCGTGCGGAATAGCGAGCTGGAGGGGCCGCCAGCATGACGTCGACCAGCGCGCCTGTTGTACCAGCAATAGTCAACAGAAGGACCGGCGAAAAATTCCAGTGAGCCTCGAACCAGCGTGCCATGAGAATCAGACCGTGCGGGGTGATACGGCCAACTCTCCGCGTCGTTGGGCGACGGTGGCCGGGAAGGAGTGCGTCGATTATACCACAAGGTTGCACGTTGGCGTGATTCACGGATAATGCCAGTTCGTGTCGTTATCGCTGCCTTCTGTTGGTATCATTCGGAAAGGAATGGACTCCATGCCGCTACTTGTTGTTGGTTCCGTCGCGCTCGATTCTGTCGAAACTCCCACCGCCAAGCGCGACGACATTCTGGGGGGATCGGCCGTCTTCTTCTCCTACGCAGCCAGCTATTTTACGCCTGTCAAGTTGGTCAGCGTCGTCGGTGAAGACTGGCCCAACGAACACACGGAATTGCTCCAGCAACGGAACATTGACACGTCCGGCCTGGAAGTCCGTGCTGGTGCGGAGACGTTTCGTTGGCGTGGCAAATACCAACCCAATATGAACGACCGCGACACATTGGAAGTTCATCTGAACGTGTTTGGAGAATTCGATCCCGTTCTGGCTGAAGAGTTTCGGCGGAGCAAGTTTGTGTTTCTGGCCAACGGGTCTCCGATTGTCCAGGCCAAAGTTTTGGATCAGGTCACCGACGCCCAGTTGACCGTTGCGGACACGATGGATTTGTGGATTCGCGAACAAAATGACGAATTGCGGGCGCTGCTCAAACGAATCGACGGTTTAGTGCTCAATGATTCCGAGGCCAAGCTGTTGACCGGTGAAGAGAATCTGGTGCTTGCCGGCCACAAAGTCCGAGAAATGGGGCCACGGTTTGTTGTCGTGAAAAAAGGCGAACACGGAGCGATGTTTTTCTCGAAATATGAAACCTATGTCCTGCCGGCGTATCCGACCGAACAGGTCATCGATCCGACCGGAGCTGGTGACAGCTTCGCGGGAGGCATGATGGGGTTCTTGGCCGAGCAGGACGATTTCGAACCGGTGACTCTGAAACGCGCCATGGCTTATGGAATTCTCGTGGCGAGCTACAACGTGGAAGACTTCAGTCTTGACCGTATGCAGAGAATTGAGCGTGACGACATCGAGCGGCGGATGGAGAAATACCAGAAGATGTTGCTCTTTTAAGCCTGTCATTCTCCTCGACCGACCCGCCAGGGGAATCCGTGCATGTCCTTGATTCGCACCTTCATCGCCATCGAGGCGTCCGACGAAGTTCGCAGACGTTGTGCAACTTTGATTCGCACGTTGGGTGCCGGCGAAATAGAAGCGACGTGGACTCGCACCCAGAACTTGCATCACACGCTCAAGTTTTTGGGCGACACTGCTGATACGCAGCTACCCAACGTGTGCCGCGCCATGGCCCGGGCGGCTGCAACCGTCGAGCCGTTCGTGTTGGAGTCGGTTGGTGTCGGCGCATTTCCCCGCATCGCGGCACCGCGCACCGTTTGGGTTGGGGCCGGAACCGGCGCGGAGGCGATCATCGCCTTGCACGATGCGCTTGATCAAGAACTGTACGAAGTCGGCTTTGCCCTCGAAGCCCGTCGCTTCCAGCCTCATTTGACCCTTGGCCGAGTCCGCAAAGCGGGAAAAACGCGAGAGACCCTGGCGCGACTCATCGACGACTACCGCGACTTTCAGGCCGGACACACCTCCGTAAGCGAAGTCGCCCTGCTGAGCAGCGTGTTGCAGAAGGGAGGACCCGTCTATGAGGTGCTCGGACGCGCTCCGTTAGCCGCCCGTTGATTTCCGCGTAGGCCCAATGCCGTTCAATGATGTTAGCCGGGAAGATCGGGAGTCTCTTTTTTTGGACAACGTCTGATCATCGGTAGACGCCGATGGCCGAAAAAGACTACCGACCCGTGCCAATGGACACAGCGCAGGGACCAACGGAATCGGTCCAACAGCGAGTTTCAGGGGGATTAGGTCGAATTCTGGAAGAAGCCGGTTTTTTCCTGTTGAAAACACGGGATGAACTCGATATAGTATTCATATGTTCACTATTCTCCCGATCAACATAGGTGCCCTATGCTGTGCACCAAAAGGGCAGACGTCAAAGGAGTTACAATGGCAACCGCACAGAAAACACCTCCCAACAAAGCAACGGAAAACGGAATGTCGAAGAAAGAGAAAAGCGGCCGAGCGACGAAATCGTCAGCAGCCAAGAAATCAGCACCAGTAACGGCGTTGATTGACCAGAATCAGAGTTTGAAGAACACCCTTTCGCAAATCGAAAAGCAATTTGGCGAAGGGTCGATCATGCCCTTGGGGAGCGACGCGCGTGGCGCTGTCCAAGGCGTTCGAACGGGCAGCCTTTCGTTGGACATGGCGTTGGGTGGGCAGGGAATTCCGCGCGGACGGATCATTGAGATTTTTGGCCCGGAATCCAGCGGTAAGACAACGCTGGCACTGCACGTGATCGCCGAGGCGCAAAAGGAAAATGGCATTGCGGCGTTCATCGATGCCGAGCACGCGTTCGATCCCACTTGGGGCAAGAAAATCGGAGTCGAACTGGACACGCTGCTGGTCAGTCAACCCAATAGTGGCGAGGAGGCCATGCAGATCACGGAAATGCTGATTAAGTCAAATGCGGTGGACGTCATCGTGATCGACTCCGTGGCGGCTTTGGTGCCACGTGCGGAACTTGCTGGCGAGATTGGCGATTCACACGTTGGCCTGCAGGCTCGGCTGATGAGCCAATCGATGCGCAAACTGACTGGTGCCATTGCCAAGACCAAGACGGCTGTGGTCTTTATCAATCAAATTCGCGAAAAAATCGGCGTGATGTTTGGTAGCCCGGAAACGACTCCCGGCGGCCGCGCACTGAAATTCTACACGTCGTGTCGCATCGACGTGCGACGGATTGGACAGCTCAAGGACGGTGAGGATGTGGTTGGCCAGCGGGTGCGAGCCAAAGTGGTCAAGAACAAGATCGCTCCACCATTCCGGATCGCCGAATTCGATATGATGCACACCAATGGCATCAGTTATGAAGGTGACATCCTTGATCTCGCTGTCGAGCACAAGATTGTGAGCCGCAGTGGAGCTTGGTTCAAATACAAGGACGCGTACCTCGGTCAAGGCAAAGAGAAGGCTCGGGCGTTCCTGACAGAGAATCCGGAAATTACCGAAGAGCTGAAGGCAAAAGTTTTAGTGGCGGGAGGATATGGGATCGAAGCACCCACCGATGGCCAGCCGGAAAACGACGGCGATGGTCCTAGCGACGCGTGACACGGCAAGCCAGCCGAAATCACAACGTGGTTTGAGACGACCTGTTTCGAGGTGTCTGTCCGATGTTCTGCGCTGTCTTCGCTGCTTGATGCTGTTCGTAGCCATCGGCATCGTAACGCCGCGGATCACGCTGGCACAGCAACCAAGCGGCCTTCAAGCGGCGATGGCCTTGGAGCAGTCACTGGTCCGTTCAATTCAGAAGTACGAGCGATCCGTTGTCGCGATCGCACGTGTCCGCCGTCCCGAAAACCAAGCCGATGACCCTGCCGCCTTAGGGCCGTTAGCGGTTCCGCAGTTGTTTGCCGACGGAGATTCGCCGGCACACCCGGATTTTGTCCCAAACGAGTTCGGTGCGGGCGTGGTCATCGACTCTGACGGGCTGATCATGACCACAGCCCATCTTCTGGGCGACTTCCAGACTTCGGACTACTATGTCTGGCTACAGCATCGGCCGTTCAAGTCGACGATTCTGGCCGTAGACCCTTGGTACGACCTCGCCGTGTTGAAAATCGACACCAGTGATTTGGTTCCTGTCACGTTCGGAGATGGTAGACGACTAAAGAAAGGGCAAATCGTTGTCGCACTCGGCAATCCCTACTCAATCGCACGTGACGGAGAAGTCAGTGCGAGCTGGGGAATTGTTTCGAATCTCCGCCGACGCGCACCAAGGATTCCGCGGGCGGCTCCGGAATTGCGAGGTCGCCCAACGCTACACCACTTCGGCACATTGATCCAAACGGATGCCCGACTGAACATCGGGTACAGTGGCGGAGCCTTGATCAACTTACAGGGCGAGATGATTGGATTGACCACGTCGTACGCTGCGGGAGCAGGTTTTGACAAGGCGGCTGGTTTCGCCATACCTATTGATGAGAATCTCCAACGTGTTGTTGAGTTGCTCAAGCAGGGGCGGAAACCGGAGTATGGGTTCTTGGGAGTCGAGACGGAACAACTTGCCGAGGAGGTGCGACGTGCAGGGCAACACGGGGCGCTTGTTCGCCGAGTTCTTCTTGGCACGCCCGCTGATCGAGCCGGTCTCAAGGCTGGCGACCTGATTACGCACATTGATGGCCAGCAGTTATTTGTCACCGACGACATGATCCGGCTTATCGCCGCACGATCTCCGGAAATGCCAGCCGTCTTGTCCGTTGCCCGTGGCTATCAAAGCGGACCCGCCGTCCCACGTGAAATGTCCGCCATACTGACCAAACGTTTTTTGCACACCATTCGTCCTCAATATGGGACCGCCCCAGAACAGACATGGCGCGGGATGCGAGTCGACTATTCGACGGCGTCCCCAGATTTCGCATTCTTGGCCGCTGCATTTGATCCGACAAATTCCGTATTCGTGGCGGATGTCGCCAAGGAATCTGCGGCTTGGAATGCCGGTATTCGAGCGGGCGGCTATGTGACCCGTGTTGCCGGAGAGAAAGTCGTTGACCCACGCAGTTTTCACGCCCTAGTGGCCGACATCGACGCCGATGTCGTCCTGCAAATGCGGACGACACAGGGCACGACTCGGGTGCGAACCGTCTCGCCCTGATAGCGGTCTGTGGCTATCATGTCCGCTTCATCGTCGGCCGGTCGAGATACGTTGAATTCTCCATCGTAGGCCGGGAACAGGCGAAACGGAGTTTCGGCAAAGTCGGAAAAACGAAGATCTCTGTCGCTGAAATCACGTCACTCGATGGACGACAAGACGCCGACGTTTTTGGATGAGCCCGCGTCGCAACAGCCAGTATGCCTCACAATTGCCGGTGTAACCAAGCTGCCCGTGTAACCAAGCTGCCCGTGTAACCAAGCTGCCCGCGTAACCAAGCAAACCATTGCCATGAAAACTGACGAACTACGTGCAAAGTACCTCGAGTTCTTTGAATCCAAAGGGCACGCCCGCTGCCCCAGCGATGTTTTGGTGCCAACCTGGGATCCGTCGGTCTTGTTCACACCTGCCGGAATGAACCAGTTCAA
>JASLPZ010000151.1:0-15782 GCA_030744725.1 Pirellulaceae bacterium | reverse complement strand
CATTGCCTGCAATTCGTGTCACTTTCCTAAACTGAACGGCCAGTTGTGAGGAGCAATCCCTGTTCCGGGAGGGGCTGCACTAGTGGTGCGTCCAGTTCGAGTTTACTAGTTTCTTGATTTTCAGTACCGTCTGGCGACTGTTTTTTGTTCGCACCAAGTTCCAAGGACGGAATGATGAATAAGATCTATGTAGTTCGGCTGCCAGAGGATGAACGACTCCAACTCCAAGGGCTGCTGAAAGCGGGCAAGGCGTCTGCACTCAAACTCGCTCGGGCACGGATTCTGCTCAAGGCGGATCAGCAACCAGGGGCACCGGCTGGCACGGATGCGGAAATCGCGGATGCCTTGGAGGTGTCGCCAAAGACCGTGTTCAACGTTCGACGAAAGTGGGTTGAGTTGGGACTTGAACAAGCCCTGGAGCGAAAAAAACAGGACACACCGTCGCGACAACGCAAGCTCGATGGCAACGCCGAAGCAAAGCTCGTGGCGACCTGTTGCGGTCCGGCACCAGAAGGAAGAGCTGCTTGGACACTTCGGCTGCTTGCTGACAAGGTCGTCGAACTGGGACTGGCTTCGTCCATCAGTCCGGAAACCGTTCGACAGACGTTAAAAAAAATGCCGTCAAGCCTTGGCTGATGCAATCTTGGTGTCTTCCCAAGGAGCATGATGCGGAGTTCGTGTGGCGCATGGAAGACGTGTTGGACGTTTACGCTCGGCCTTACGACCCGTGTTTTCCCGTGATTTGCATGGACGAAGCCTCCAAGCAACTCATTGGCGAAGTTCGCGATCCGCTCCCCATCCGCCCAGGCGATCCGGAACGTATCGATAGCGAGTACGTTCGGTTAGGAACCTGCAATCTGTTCATGTTCTGCGAACCGCTATGTGGTTGGCGGCACGTTCGTGTTACGGAACGTCGGACCAAGGTAGACTGGGCTTACGCGCTTCGCGACTTTCTGAACGAATTCTATCGCGACGTAAAGAAAGTCGTTCTCGTGATGGACAATCTCAACACGCACAACCCGAGTTCGTTCTACGAAGCGTTTGAACCATCGCTCGCGCGTCAGTTGGCCGAACGGTTGGAGATTCACTACACACCGAAGCACGGGAGTTGGTTGAACATCGCCGAATGCGAATTCAGTGTGTTGAGCCGACAATGTTTAGATCGTCGTATCGAAGACGCCGACTACCTTGGTCGAGAAGTTACTGCTTGGAAGTCGGATCGCAATCAGAACGCGAAGGAAGTCAACTGGCAATTCACGACAAACGACGCCCGAGTGAAACTCCGTCGTCTCTATCCCGAGTTTTTTCGAGCCGATACCGGCGACAAATCGCCGCAACCAACACACACTTATAATTAGTAAACTCAAGATGGACAGACCACTAGTTCGCTGTCACCACCGTCGGGCGAATGACGTGCCAGTCCGCGCTGGCTGAGCTCATGGCTCGGCACAGTGCCAGGTACATAGCGTCGTCGTGAACAGTCCCGATGATCGCACCGCCGGAACCGGCGAATTTGGCTGAAGCCCCCACACCCCGCGCGGTCTGGATCATCGCCACCTGCGCCGTCGGAATCGGGTACAGCTTGCAACGTAAGTCAAAATTCTGATCTAGCAATCGGTGCAAGCCATCGGCGTCGTGCCCTTCCAGCGCAAGGCGGGCCTCATCAACCAGGCCGGCAATTTCGGCGATCGTCGCCGTCAGATCCGCGTTGTCCGAGACGCGGGTTCGTAGCGGCCCGTGGACGGAAGCCGATGTCTTGGCGCGTGACAAGTCGTACGCGATGTACACGCCCTGCAGCAGCATCGGATCCAGTTCTTCATACCGGCCAACTTCCAATCCGTTGGTCCGTCGCATCTGCCCAAAGTCCATGTACACGAGCCCTTGGTACACTTGGGCAACGCGATCCTGATAGCCGCAAGCGATTCCGAGTTCGTCGTTTTCCACGGAGCGGACAAGCGAACTCTGCAGGTCACGCGGCAGCTCCATCGAATAATACTCCAGTAGACAACGCAAGGTTGCCACCACAATGGCGCTGGATCCCGATAGGCCGACACCGCGCGGGATCGTGGTCTCGTATCGAACGGAAAATGGGCGATCGTGAAGCACGTAGCCATGCTCTCGACAATACTCAGCAAACCGCTTAATCGTCGCTTTCACAAGCCGCACGCCGCCGTAGTAACCGTTCAACGTGACGTCGTCGATCAGTTCATTCAGCGAATCAAAACGGTTCCTGTCCTGTTCGCTCCAGATGACTTCCACCTGGTCCCAGGGATACATGACCACGTTGGCGGTGAATTCTTGAAACGTAAAGGAAATCGCTTTTCCGCCGTAGCCGTCCGACGGATTCCCAATTAACCCGGCCCGGGCGTAAGCGCGATGGCGAATGATCTGCATGATGACAGAGGACCTCGTCGGATTTGCTACCGAAGCTGCTCGCGAACGAACTCCTCGAGTTCAACACCGTGTTCCGGATCGGCCAGTGCGAACTCGATGAACGCCCTAAAGTAACTAGGGAAGTTGCCAATATCAAACCGGCGTTCCGCGGTCGCCAACGAAACACCGAGCACTCGGCCACCGTCATTGATCATGCGACCAATCGCATCGGTCAATTGGATTTCGTTGCCCTTGCCCGCCGACGTTTGATCGAGACACTCGAAGATCCGCGGTCTAAATACATACCGTGCCGCGACGGCGAATTGGCTTGGCGCATCTGCAACGTCAGGCTTCTCGACCAGGTCGTTCAACTCAAAAAAGCTGCCGTGGTTTTTCCCAATGTTGGCAATCCCATAATGGACTACGTCTTCGGCAGGAACCTTCTCGAATGCGATCACGGCATCCGCCTGCTCTTGTTCAAACAGCTCGGTCATCCGCCGCACGATTTGCGATTGAGCATACATGCCGATAATTGAATCACCGAGCGCCACGACGAACGACTCTTGAGAAACCATCGGTCGAGCACACAGGATGGCGTGGCCCAAACCCAACTGGCGTCGTTGCCGGGTGTAGAAATATTCGAGCTGTTCGCGCTCGAAAGCCAAGGTGCCCAGTAGATCCTCGTGCCCGCCTTCGCGAAGATTGCGGATCAACTCGTCGTTGGTATCGAAGTGGTTTTCGATGGCCGTCTTGCCAGGTCCAGTGATGAACAGCATCCGATGGATGCCCGAATTCGCCAGTTCTTCCGCAACATGTTGAACCACGGGCTTTTGCCCCACGGGGAGCATTTCCTTCGGTTGGCTCTTGGTCAACGGCAATAGACGCGTTCCTCGTCCCGCGACGGGAACGACCGCAACATCGACAGACATCATGTGGCTCCAGGAAAACAGGTTCAACCGATGGATGCAAATGATGAAGGAACAGAACGCATCTGGCAACCGCAATCGAACCGGCAAACGATGCTCAGATACGAAGGCCCGGTTTGCGAGCGAACCAGGGAGCGAGTTCTTTTTCGGCTGATTTTTCCTCCAAAGCTTGTCCACTGTTCCTTGAAAAAGACCCCCACCCCCTCCAGCACGATTGTCCCCGCGACGTGGCCACGTGTTATCATGTCGTTGGAGTCACGCGATGCGTTTTATCGGAGAGAGTCTCATGCAACGTCTGCTGGTTATTATGCTGTGGTTTGTAGTGGCGATCCAGGGAGTGACGCTGTTGGCTGCGGACGGAAATCGACTGTCCTATCTAGACGCCTCGTGCGATCCTTATTATGTCGGTCGCAACTTCCCCAAGTTAACCACGCCGCAATGGGTGGGCGATGATGGGGTCGAAGCCGTGATCGTGCTGGCGATCGACGATATGCGAGACACGACGAAGTACGAGGCGTACCTGCGACCCATCCTCCAGCGACTCAAGCAGATTGATGGTCGCGCGCCGGTCAGTATCATGACCTGCAACATCGATCCGGCTGACCCACAATTGAAGGCGTGGTTGGACGAAGGCCTGAGCATCGAAGTTCACACCGTCGACCATCCCTGTCCGTTGCTCAAGGGCGGCGACTTTGACAAGGCGAAGAGCACGTACGACCGCTGTGTCGACCTGTTGAATGAAATCCCCGGAAACCAGCCGGTCGCCTTTCGAATGCCCTGTTGCGATTCCCGCAACACGCCCAGCCCACGTTTCTGGACGGAGATCTTCAACCAACGTTCCGCCAAAGACAATTTCCTGCAGATCGATACGTCGGTCTTCAACATAACCACACCAAACGACGAGGACCTACCGCGCGAGTTGGTTCTGGATCCCGATGGTGCCGAGCGCTTTCGCAAGTATTTGCCGTTCCCATCGTTCGTCAACACGATCGAAGACTATCCTTATCCATACGTGATCGGCGGTTCGTGCTGGGAGTTTCCATGTGTCGTGCCGAGCGACTGGGAAGCTCAGAATCTGCAACAGCCAAACAACCCGCGGACGGTTGCGGACATGAAAGCGGCATTGGACGCCGTCGTCATCAAACAGGGGACGTTCAATCTGGTGTTTCATCCCCACGGATGGATTCGTAACGATCAAGTTGTGGAGCTGATCGACCATGCCGTGACCAAACATGGTCGCAAAGTCAAGTTCCTCACTTTTCGCGAAGCCATTCAACGCATCAACACCAATCTGCTGCAAGGCCAACCGTTGCGTCGCACCGATGGCGGAGACAACGGCATCCGCCTGCTGGACCTGAACAACGACGGGCACATGGATGTGGTGCAGGGTAGCGAAGATCGTCTGCGGAGCCTTGTCTGGCAACCTGCCGATCAGACTTGGCAGACCACGAGTTTTCCGTACACCTTGAACCAACCGGAAAAACACTCGCCGCAGTTTGGCGTTATCCGCAGCGATGGTTACGCTTCGGTGCACGTCGCCAATTTTTCCTGGCAATTCACGGCGACCGGATGGAAATCGGTTGGCGGTCAGTTGGCGCTTGGCCAGTCGGCGAGGGAGTGGTCGCGATTGCGTGACTTGGACGGCGATGGCATCTGCGAACGCATCTCCAGCGCCGCCGTCCTGCGTTGGAACGACACACCCGCTGACGACAATTCGTTGGTCGGCAAATGGGTCAAGACCGATGTGCGGCTACCGGAGGATCTTGACCGTCCGCGCCACAGCGTCCGTTTTCTGGACGTGAATCAGGACCAGCGTTTGGACGTGCTGTTTTCAGGTTCCCAGCGCTATGCGCTGCATCTGTACAAGGACCTCGAGCAAGGTTGGCTGCCGACGTCGGTCGCCGGCCAGCATGGCGATGGCAAGTCTCCGGCGCTGCCGCGTTTCTATCGACCTGACGAGACCAACCACGGGGTCTGGGCACATTCTCGTCACTTGTGGACTCAAAACGAAGACACTGACCGACTGCCCGATGGCGTGGATCGCGTCTCCTTTGAACAACTTGTGGCGCACACAGCCGGTGCCGAATCCGTTCGTGACGCGTCGGGCTACGAACCACCTCGATCCCCTGAAGAAGCCCTCGTGACGATGCGCACGACCAGCACCGAAGAACTGGTGGTCGAACTGGTTGCTGCTGAGCCGATGGTCACCGATCCCGTCGCGTTCGATTGGGGACCTGACGGCAGGCTGTGGGTTGTGGAAATGCGAGACTATCCCAACGGTATCAACTGGCACGCGAAGGGAGATCCCGTCGGAAAACCGGGCGGCCGTGTCAAAGTTCTTACGGACGAAGACGGAGACGGCCGTTACGATTCGGCAGACGTGTTCTTGGATGACGTCCCGTTTCCTACGGGGATCAAAGTCTGGCGGGACGGAATTCTGATTACCGCCGTGCCGGACATTATCTTTGCGGCGGACACAGACGGCGACAATATGGCCGATCGCCGCGAGACACTGTACCACGGTTTCGCTGAAGGCAACCAACAGCATCGGGCCAACGGCTTGCGGTGGGGCTTGGACAACTGGCTGCACGTCGGCAACGGCGACAGCGGCGGCACGATTCAGTCGCTGAAGACGAAGCAGACGCTGGCAATCAGTGGTCGGGATCTTCGCATTCAACCTGATACCGGCACGATGCAAACCGAATCTGGCCAGACGCAGTTTGGCCGCAATCGCGATGACTGGGGCAATTGGTTTGGTGGTAACAACAGCAATCCTATGTGGCACTATGTATTGGACGACCACTACTTGCGTCGCAACCCGCGCTTCGCGCCTCCCGGCCTGCGAAAGCAAGTGTCCATTCAACCGGGTGCCTCACCGGTGTTCCCCACCAGCCTGACCGTTGCACGTTTTAACGACTTTGATCGCGCGAATCGGTTTACCTCGGCGTGCAGCCCGATCATCTATCGCGATACGTTGATCGGTGCCCTGGGGCAAACTTGGAGCTTCGTGTGCGAACCGGTTCACAACCTGGTGCATCGCGAAGTGGTCACACGAGACGGGACTTCATACACGAGCCGACGACCGCCCGGCGAGGAGGAATCCGAATTCCTCTCGTCATCGGACAACTGGTTCCGCCCGACCATGGTCCGGACGGGGCCCGATGGCGCGATCTGGATTGCTGACATGTATCGACTGGTGATCGAACATCCCAAGTGGATCCCGGAAGACTGGCAACAGCGGCTTGACTTGCGAGCTGGCTCGGATCGAGGTCGAATCTACCGTGTGCGCCGTGCCGATCGACGGCTTCGCAGTGTGCCCAGAATTGATTCGATGACAACTTCTGAATTGGTTGCGGCGCTCGACACCTTCAATGGAACGCGGCGCGACCTCGTGCACCAGATGTTAATCTGGAACAACGACGAGCAGGCGATACCAGCGTTGCGGGCGTTGCTGAAGAGCTCGGACAAGCCCCAGGTGCGTGTCCAAGCGCTTTGCGCAATTGACGGACTGAGCGGTCTGGACGACGAACTGTTGCTCTGGGCGAGCAAGGACGACCATTTCGCCGTACGCCGACATGCCGTCCGGCTGGCCGAGTCTCGTTTGTCGAAGTCAGAACCGTTGGCCCACCGACTGCTGGAATTAGTGCGCGACCCAGACGCCCAGGTGCGTCTTCAAGTGGCGTACAGTATCGGTGCGTTGGGATCGCCCGAATCTGGCGGCGAGTTGGCCACCATGGCGGCGGCGACCAACGACCCATATCTGCTGGCGGCACTTCACAGCAGCCTGCATGAGAAGAATGTGATCGAAGCCGTCACAGCCAGTCTGGCGAATGGGACTCCGTCGACTGCCTGGCTGGATCCGCTACTGGCAACGGCAGGCTCCATTGACAACGCGGAATTCCTCCAAGCCTCGCTCGTTCCATTGCTCAAATTGGCCGAGAGTGGCTACGAGTCCTGGCACTTTACGACGGTTTCGACATTATTGGAGACCTTTGAAAATCGAGAAGCGACACTCGACCGTACGTTCGGCAAATATGCCGCAGACCGTCTGTTCGCGATGGCGAAAGCCGCGCAGAAACTGGCAGTCGATCCAAAGGCGGAGGAAGACGTGCGCCGATCCTGCATCCGGTTTCTGGGCAGTTTGCCCGTCGCGCCGAGCCGGACACTGCTCGCCGAACTGCTGGCACCGCAACACGGGACGTCCATACAAATCGCCGCAGCCCGCGCCTTGGTCGCTTCTGTCTCGCCGAATGATGACACCACTGCAATGCTGTTGCGAGGTTGGCCGTCTCATACTCCGGCGCTGCGGGCGGAGGTTTTGGACCTCTTACTGTCGCGCCCACAGTGGTCCAAGGCGTTGCTCGACGCCATCGAGAACAAGCATGTGCAAGCGTCTCACTTGAACGCCCGTCGTCGCCAACAGCTGACGCGGCACAAAGACCCATCGTTGCGCGGGCGCGCAGTCAAATTGTTGGCCGTCAATGAAATCAACAATCGTCAGCAGGTGATCAGCGACTATGCGGTCGTCAAAATGCTCGACGCCGACGCAACGCGCGGAAAGCAGTTGTTTACGAAGCACTGCGCGACGTGCCATCGCTGGCAAGATCAAGGTCACGCAATTGGCCCGGACCTGGCAGCGTTGACAGACAGGTCTGTCGGCGCGATGCTCGTCGCGGTGCTCGACCCCAACCGCGCCGTTGAAGCCAAGTTCTTGGAATATGTGGCGATCACACAGTCCGGTCGTCAACACACAGGGATGATCCGTAGCGAAACGGCCAACAGCATTGTGCTCGTGGGACCGGATGAAAAATCGACATCCATTCTGCGGGCTGATCTGGACGACTTCCGCACGGTCGGAAAATCGCTGATGCCCGAAGGGATGGAAAAAGAGCTGAAGCCGCAAGATCTGGCTGACGTACTGTTGTATTTGAAGGGTCCACCGGCGCCGCAAAAGTACTTTCCCGGAAATGAACCGCAAGTCGCACCGATGCGAGACGATGGTTCGATTCGCCTGCTGGCGATGCATGCCAGGATTTACGGCCCGAACTTGGTCTTCGAACAGAAGTATCGCAATCTCGGCTGGTGGAGTAGCCCGCAAGATCACGCTGTCTGGCAGATCCGTGTGGCGGAGGCAGGAGAATATCGTGTCACCATGGACTATGCGTGCGACAACGGTGCTGCGGGCGATCAATTCGTCTTGCGTGTTGCTGCCCAAGCGCTTCGTGGTGTCGTCCAAGGAACTGGGACTTGGGACGACTATCGCTCGGCATCATTGGGAACATTCTCACTGCCAGCGGGTCTGCATGAAGTGACCATGCGCAGTGATGGCGCGATCAGCAGCGCGATGATCGATCTACGTTCGATCCGATTATCACCGCAGTAACGCCTGGCCAAACCTGGGCAGGTAGAGACGATCTGCCAGCGGGCCTATTCCCTCGAAATTGCAGTTTCGTTTTGGAGAACTGGCCCTGGAGGTCTATACTGACCGGGCGTCGATCAACGTTTGATCCTGTTCACATCGCTGGAGATCTTCTCATGAAACACTACCTGTTATGTACGATGGCCTTGGTCGCTTTGGTAGTGACCGCGCGGGCCGATGACGAAAAGAAAAAGAAAGTGGAACCATCGGCTCCGGATAGCTACAAGAGCTTGGTGACGGAGTGGTCAAAAGCGCAAAGCGAGTTCAGGACCGAGTACCGCGGCGCGAAGACCAGTGAAGAGCGTCAAAAACTTATTCAGGAGAAGTATCCGAAACCTGATAAGTTCGCAAAACGGTTCCTGGCGTTCGCCGAAGCGAATGCAGATGATCCAACCGCGATGGACGCATTGGTCTGGATCGTCACGAATGACCGCACCGGTAAGTTGGCTGCGAAGGCAATTCCCGCGATCATAGCTAATCATCTGGACGACCCAAAGATCGCAAGGGTGTGCCAGCAACTAAGTCGTTCGAGTACGCCCGCCACGAAGAAGTTATTGCAGGCTGTGGTTGATTCCAGCAAGAACGTCGACGCTCAGGGTTGGGCTTCCTACAGTTTGGCCAAAGCGCTGGTCGGACGTACCGGCAAGAGGAGTGAAAAAGCGGAAACGCTGTTGGCGCGCATCGTGAAGGATTATAAGGGTGTGGCCAATGGATCGTTGGCAAAGAGGGCCGAGCGCGACCTGTTCGAAATCCAACACCTGTCGATCGGATGTGAAGCGCCCGAAATCACATCGGAGGACATCGACGGTGTCGAGTTCAGTTTGGCCGACTATCGCGGCAAGGTCGTGGTGCTCGACTTCTGGGGAAATTGGTGACCACCTTGCCGGGCTATGTACCCGCACGAGCGGTCGCTCGTAAAGCGAATGGCAGGTGAACCTTTTGCGTTGTTGGGAATAAACAGTGATCGCGATCGCGAAAAGTTGAAAGAAGTCCTGAAGACGGAAGAGATCACGTGGCGCAGTTGGTGGGATGGTGGGAGCACTCGCGGCCCCATCGCAAGCAAATGGAATGTCAGTGGCTGGCCCACGATCTATGTGCTCGATGAGAAAGGCGTGATTCGCTACAAGAACGTCCGGGGCGAAGCCATGGACAAAGCGGTCGATGCGCTGATGGCGGAAATGAAGAAGAAAGCCACTTAGGGCTCATCGAGAGTTTGCGAGATTGAGAACACGGCGGCCGGTGGGTCGTCGTGTTCTTTTTCGCGGTGTCGCCGGTCTCCCGTTTGCAAGAGTGTCGCGAATCGCTCACAACTTCAAAACTAACGCTTAAATCTTCAAAGATGGCCACCGTCTCGCGGCGGGGGCCCCCGATTTCTTTGGCATTCTGCGGAGAATATGAGGAGTCTCCGGCCTGTCGGCTTGTTCCCCCTCGTTGGGTTGTGATCAGCCGTACAACCGGCCGGCCATGTGAGTTATCGGGTTAATTGAATCTTGTGCGACCGTATGTGACAGGTTGTGACTTTTTACACCTTGAAAAATGGCAGTGGCCGCGTATCCTGATAGTTTGGATCGATTTATCGGTTGCGTGTGGGGATTCTGTCCACCCATGTCAAAATGACATCGTCAATAATGCGAGCAATCTGCTTGCCGTGCACGGGCAGTGGTCAAAGCACGAATGAGTGAATTCCTTTTTCACTACGAACCCGTTCCACCAACGACTTGGGTCTACCTCTCGTCGCTCTTGATGATTTGTGTCTTCTTCAAGTTTGGGCGGTTTTGGAGTGTACGGAATCTCGACTTGGTGTTGTTGGTTCTCTTGTCGCCTGGCCTGTTGTTGGTCCATTACGGAATCCAATCTCAACAAGAGCAGCAGTTGGCCCAGCTGTCGGAGGCGGCAGAACGAGAGTTCACAAATGATGCAAACGTGCGGGGCGATGCCCCATCGGGCGACGCCTCAGATGGGACAAATGACCTGCGACCCCAATCTCTTAATGAGGGCGATCGATCTGAGGCCGTTGTGACACCGCCACCGAGTGAGCCGGCTTCAGATGCGACTACCACGGTCGGAGAGATCGGCGGTGGTGATACACTCACCGAAGCCGAACAGCCCTCGATCGAATTCGCCAAGAACGTTCAAGCTGTCGTTGAATCAGTGGACACTGAAGGGGAAACAACAGACACGAATGCGTCAAGCAAAGGGCTCGACAAACAGTACTATGGCTTTGTCTGGTTGTTGACCGTCGGCGGTCTCTTCGTCATTCGCTTGCTGATCGATCCGACAATGGTGCGGCGTCCGCTGCTCGAGCCGAACCTATCGACCGGCGGCTTGGCATTCATGGGCGTTTCCTTGTTCGTCTTTCTAATGGCCAATGTAGTAAGCAGCCAACCCAACGAGGCCGATTTAGCAGGCCCGAAGAGTGCGGAACACCTGCTCGTCGGCACACCCGATGATCCTGATTCGAAGGATCCATTGCGCTTGCAGGGCCCAGGCAACGCGATTTTTCACTTGATTCCGACCCTGGTCACCAACCCGTCGTTATTTACAGAAGGAGGCGAACCGACGGAGATGGGCTACGTGCGAACCGCCAAGGCGATGGCGATTCTCTCGCATTTGGCAATTGTGATCGGGTTAGTCGTTATCGGGTACCGACATTTTGGCAACATTAAGACAGGCATTGGCGCGGCCACGTTGTATTTGATGCTGCCGTACACCGCGCTGGAGACTGGACGTGTCTTGCATGTCTTGCCCGCCGCCTTACTGATCTGGATGGTCCTTTGCTATCGGAAACCGTTGTGGGCAGGGATCTTCACAGGCTTGGCGATTGGTGTCGTCTACTACCCGCTTTTCTTATTACCGCTGTGGATCAGCTTCTATTGGAAACGTGGTTTGCTTCGTTTTGGGCTTGGTGTGACGTGTACGCTTTTTGTGGTAGCACTCTCCTTGGCTCTCGTCTCCGCCGATTTCGGCGACTACCTAGGCAACCTGCGAAGGTTGTTTGGTATCTGGGAACCAGCAATGCGACACATGCAGGGTGTCTGGGGACTGGGTTGGGATCCGCTTTACCGGTTACCGGTAATGGCAGCGTTTGTCGTGATGAGTGTCGCGTTGGCGCTTTGGCCACCCCAAAAAAACTTGGGAACGCTACTTAGTTGCTCAGCAGCTGTCATGGTGGCAAGTCAGTTTTGGCATGGATATGGTGGCGGGTTATACATCGCCTGGTACTTGCCACTTACGCTGCTGACTTTCTTACGGCCCAACCTGGAAGATCGAGTTGCCCTGACGGTGTTGGGTGAAGGTTGGCGACCTCGCTTGCGGCGAGACCTTCTCGCGCGGGCCGCCGTGTGGATTCTCCCATAGGACGATCGTCAATCAGCAGTTCGAAAGTGCCGGTTGGTCGGGTCGCGTCGACTCTTTGGCCCGCAATGGACTGCTCCGACTCGCAACAGTCGGTGGTCTTTTTGCATCAAAACGAGACACGGATCGCCGCCGACGGGGTAGAAAACGTCGTCACGCCAAGTTTCGTAAGTCCCGTCGTTCTATCTGCTTGCGTCGTGCCCACCGAACGCAGGTCAACCACTTTCCCAAATTCGGCACGACCGCTGCACATCATCTCGTGTTGACCGTCGTGATTGGCTCGTCGTTGGCAGAACATTTTGAAGCGAGAGGGGAATGGCGATGACTATCAAAACCCAAACGGTGAAGCGGCCCAACGGATGCATTGAAGTCATGCGTGTCCTGTCGGCGACGAGCCTAACCGAATGGTCTGACCAAGACCCGCTGGCTTATGAAAAAAGCATCCTCTGGCTCAAGAACATCGATGCGGTTCGTTTTGTCCGCACGGTCGAAGTCCGTTGTGCCCGCAGTCGGCGCGGAGCATTGAACTTGAGTACTGGAGAACGTGTGATCGGATATGCGAAGCTCACGTCGAATGCACCGCGCGATCCCAAGACCGACTGCTACACGCGGCGTCTCTTTTACCTGAAGCCCTCCGACACGGGCGAACAGCCAGGTGTCCCGCCAGACGCTGTTGACCCGCGCACGATTCTGCCTGGAGTACGCGGCGAGACACCTATCATGCCGGTGGGTCCTCTGGGCCATACCGCCCACGATACTCTTCAGCCGGGTATTTGATCTTGTTCTTGTCCATCTTCTCCTGCATGGCCGTACTGACGTCAATGTTCAGTTCATTGGCAATGGCCAGGGCATAGCACAAGACGTCAGCCAATTCTTCGGCGACGGCCCGCAGTTTCTCTGGGTCGTCGCCGATCACGCGCGACGCATCTTCAGAAATCCACTGGAAGTGCTCCATCAATTCGGCGGCTTCAATCGCCAGGGCCATCGTCAGGTTCTTGGGCGAATGAAATTTCTGCCAATCACGCGCGTCGACGAACCGACGAACCATGTCTCGTAGCTCGGCGATCTTCGTGGTCGTATCCGCCATTTGAGTTGACTCTTGCTAGTGCGTGTCGCGCGGACATAAACGTCCGCGTCACTTTGTTTCACAGGTCCAAACGGCGAAGAAGCCGCTGTGGTTAATCCGCATACGCTCTAAAGGGGTGAAGTGGCCTGATGGATCGAGTGGGCCAGCGTCGCGCACCGGTCTCGAATCGCAATGGCCCGCTCAATGTGCCTTCGTCGCATGTTCCGTTAACTTAGCCAAACTGGCAGCAGTGTCGATCACCCCTAAATCCCGGTTGTTGTCGGAGCGTTGTGCGTTTTCTAACGGTTTTGACCATTCTTCCACGAGAGGCGGGCTTTCGCCATGGTTCACAACCTAAGCTTGTAGTGCCTGGTGAGTAATGAAGTTGCCGGTTGGAATTGAATGCTGGTGCCATCACGAGTAGACCACATCGGCACCAATCCCGTAAGGAGCGACGATGATCAAGCAGAGCTTTTTTCGCGTCGCGCGAAGTCGTGCGTTTTCGACGTTGGTAAGGCTGCTGGAAAAACTGGAACATCAACACAATATGCTCCGCGTGCTGACCTACCATCGTGTCGATTATCCCGATGCACGACCGGATCTTGACCCAAACCTGATCAGCGCGACTCCCGAGACTTTTGCTCGCCAGATGGAGCACCTTGCCGAACATTATGTTGTCATGACAATCGATCAGGTGGTGCAAGCGGTGCGCGACAAGTCGACACTGCCACCGCGGAGTGTGCTCGTCACATTTGACGACGCATACTACGACTTTGCCGAACATGCCTGGCCAACGCTGAAACGGCTGGGCTTACCCGCGGTGATGTTCGTCCCCACTGCTTTCCCCGGCCAGGCGCGGCAGTTTTGGTGGGACACCGTATACGAAGCACTTCACAAATGCAAAGTGGATCGGGACCTGGGCAAGTGTGGCATCGAAGTCCTTCGGAACGAAAGTCGAGCACAAACGTATCGGCGTATCGTTTGCGAACTGAAACTGCTGCCCCACGACGAAGTCCTCGCGCGCGTCGCCGAGTTGTCCCGGCAATGCGAATTGTCTCCAATCGTCAGTCCGGTCATGGCGTGGGGTGAATTGAAGAACCTGGCCGGCCAGGGACTGGCACTTGGTGCCCATACACAGACGCACCCGTTGTTGAACCGAGTACCACTGGAATCAGCTGTTGAAGAGGCGATTGGGTCGTTACAAGAACTGCAATCACACGTCGGCGATGTCGCTCCAGTTTTCGCCTATCCAGGCGGAGCATTCAGCGATGAGGTGGTCCAACATCTGCGAGACCATTTCGAACTGGCGTTTACGACGTGCCGCGGAATCAACGACATGGGTCGGGCGGATGCGTTACGCCTGAGGAGAATCAACGTCAGTCACCACACACCAGATTCCCTGGTTCGTGCCCAGATGTTAGCCGGAGTTCGCCACTTTAATCACCGCTGGCCACTTGACAGTTCCAATTCGTGCCCGAACCCGGGAAGTTGCTGCTGTTGAGGAGGATGAAGCTGTTCCCAGAGGCGAGTCCGATAGCCTTCCACCAGACAGACCATCATTTCCAGGATCAAAATGTCAGCGCGGTTCATCACGTGGCGTGCGCTGCGATGGCCCAATCCCTCGATCATTTCGCCCAATACGTCCAGATGCAGCAACACCGCTTGATGGGCGGTCACCTGCGATGAAGCCAGCAATTCGACAAGCTGCCTCATTTCTTCGGCCAGGTTTCCAGACCCCATGATGACGTAGGTGCGAAG
Organism: Pirellulaceae bacterium; assembly: GCA_030744725.1. GTDB lineage: Bacteria > Planctomycetota > Planctomycetia > Pirellulales > Pirellulaceae > ARS98. The sequence continues at coordinate 886 of JASLPZ010000151.1, read as the reverse complement.
AAGTTCTCGGTACCGCCCAGACAATGATTCGGCCAGTGGCTTGGGAAGCGGGACGGCGCGGGCGAGCGGGTTCACTTGAGAGCGATCGTTCATCACGTCGTCACCACTTTCCACAGGTACCGTACCCAACAGCATGGCCCGTTGTTGGGCCAACAGACGCTTGGCTTCGTCATGTTCGAGTTTTTTACGGTGACTTTCGGCCTGCTGCAACCGTCGATTCTCCGCCACCAGACGTCGCCGCTCGATCGCCCGCGACACTGTCCAGATCAGCGAACGGACCGTCGTCGTGTTGATGCAAACGTAGGCATCCGCACCAGCTTCGAAACAGAGCGCTGACATTTCTTGTTCGCTGAGCGTGCCGAGCACCACCACCGGTTGTTCCTCACCGCCACCGGCGCGTAGCCCGTCGAGCAGTTCCAGCGAATCCAGGTCCGGCTCCTCGTGACTGATCAACACGGCGTCGAAAGACTCTTCGCGCAAGCAAGCCAATCCGTCGGCCATCCCCACGGATTCTTCCAACAGAACTTCCGTGGCGCTATCTGCCGCCAGCGCGTCTGCCAACCAACCACCAGTACGCTGCGTGCCCGCCACAAACAATGTCCGCATCCGCGGGGGCAAGAAACCCCATGGTGTTGTGGGAAACTGATTGTCCGAAGCTTCGACGACAGTTGCCATGATCCATCCATCTGCTAGCACGTGGCGCATTGCCCAATTCGGCGAGCACCTTGTACTAGAGTGGGTCGAACGGCGTCAACGCCAACCGTAGCCTGTGGAGACGAGGCTGCCGTGCACGGTAGCCGTCGTAAGATGTACTCTAGGCTGCGCCAAAGTTAGTATTGCTTGAGCTGGGCGATCGTTCGGGTTTTGTTTACGCTTTTCTATTCCG
>JASLPZ010000150.1:0-15882 GCA_030744725.1 Pirellulaceae bacterium | reverse complement strand
CATCTTGGTGATCATTCCACTGCCGGCGTGCAATAGGGCCAGCCAATGCGCCGTCGGAAAACCGCAACCAGGTAGTTGTCCGCCTGGCTGTCCAAAGTGCGCTTGCAGCGCCGGCGTATCCGGCATCGAAAAGCTCGAACCATCGACGAAGAACACTCGATGCCCAAGCCATCGCGAATTGTCAAAGACCTCCTGATGCAGTTGCGCGACCGAGCGCTCCAGTAACAAATAAAGCACTTGCAGTTTTAACCGCATCCTGGCTTTGCAATACGCCGCGGCTGTGAACGGGATCTTCGCCAAATGAGACAAATGCTCGCAAGCGGTATTGCCGTGCAGGATTTGCAAGAAGAAGATCTGAACGGTGACGACCGGATTGAGTGTTGACTCGATCCACAACATGTTGGAATCACGGCAGGCCTTGGCGATCGCCGGCCCTTTCAGTTCCTCGGTCCAATGCAGCTTGAAGTTTTGAATCACATCCATGATACTTCGCATGATGAGTCTCCGTTCTGGCGTAGAAACGTGTCGCAACATTCCTACGTCGGAGACTCATCCTTTGGTCTAGCCAGCACAGCAGTCGTAGCGGTGCTTAATGACTCGCGCAACATCCCTTACGAAGTTGTTAATGCCATTCGGTACTATCCCTATTATCGTTACGACTACATGCCGCAGCAGCAGAGTGAATCGCGCAGCCGACTCAGCCAACGTCGCAAGCTCAAGTTCATTTACGACCTGGACACCAATTCGATTCTGGTTCAAGGGGCGGATGCACGACAACTCAAGACCATTGAAGACTTGATCGAAGTCTATGACCAGCCCGAGCCGACGAACTCGCAGTCGGCGCGTGTTTCGAAGGCGTTTCCGATTCAATATTCCAAAGCCGCTGTCGTTGCCGCGACGATCAAAGATGTCTTTCGGGACCTGTTGAGCTCCAATGACAAGGCATTGCAAGACAACAACCCGGAAAGGCGGAACCGCACAACGCGCGAGTCAACTTACATCTTTGGCGGATCCGGCAGCGGCGAACCTGAACGTACACAAGTGAGATTCAAAGGGAAGCTGTCGGTTGGAATCGACGAAACCAGCAACACACTGATTGTTTCCGCTGAAGGTGAGAATCTGATGGAGGTCGTCGGTGAAATGATCAATACGCTCGATGAAGCCGCCAAGCCACTCGCCAACGTCTCGATTGTTCACTTGAATGGCAACACGAATGCCGCGCGGGTCCGCGAAGTGCTTTCGACCTTGCTTACCGAGGGCAACTCCGCGCCAAATTCGGGCACCGCAAAGAGCGCGAATCCCCCGCAGAATGGGCAAAACCGACAGCGCAGCCAAACCCAGGGAAACAATCAGGGTGGCGCGGCGGTCAGGGTGGTATCGCCGAGATGATGACGGCGAAGCCATCAGCGGTCCAGTCATCCTGACTCGCTTCGGTGGGATCCAGCGCGATCCACTAGTGCGCGTCGCACATACGTGTCGCGTGGGCGGCGCTTTGTTTTCAGGCTTCAGGTGCTGTAGAACCTGCTGCGTTGATGCAGAATGGGCTCTAGTACCAGATCCAAGCCGTGGGGATCGACCGCTGAAGACGCTCAACGCCGGCCGCGGTCACGGCAGTGTTCTTTACCACCAGAAAGCAGAGCTTTTTGCGGCCTTTCAAATGGCTCAGGCCGGCATCAGTGATCCCTGTTCCCTCCAGGTCGAGCACTTGGAGCTGCTTGAGATCTTCGACTTGCCCCAGGTCGTCGTTGGTGAACGATCCGTTTCGCAGCGTGAGCACGCGCAGGACACCAAACGGTGGTTCCAGCGACCGCCAGCCGAACATCCGCTGAAGCGACAGCATCGCCGACCACGTAACTGCCGCAATTGGCTCACGTTCAATATGAGCATCGGGATTGTCTTCGGCGATGATACGCAGTCTAGCGCCGTAAATGAAATAACCGACCACAAACACGACACCGATCGCCAATCCCCAGCGTCCCAGACAAACGAAGCCGACCAAGAACAAGAAGGAGAATCCGACAATCTTGGCCCACATCAACATGTTGGTCGTCGAATCGGTTTCATTCAAATGCTTTTTTACCACACGATCGAAACCCGTCGACGTGTCGGGGCGATCAACACCCTCCATGTCGATGACTTTTTTCAGAATCAAATGGTAACCGCAGGCGTTGCAAAGGTCGTCATCCGGTTCCATCTCAGCATTGCAATTCGGGCACCCGAATGGGAGATCTTCGCGGTCGTCAAAATCTTCGGTGCATTCGGACGAAGCCGTGTCCATCTGTTTGGCAGGCGGTGTCGCCGATGGCGGCTTCGGCACCGGTGGCGGCTGAACGGGTGACGGCGGAGCTGGCGGCTTTGGCGACACTGCCTGAGGCTTTACCGGTCGCGATTGCGCCGGACAAGGTTTTCCGGTCGGCTGCGGACGGCTGCTGGGAACTGATGTCGGCGCGCTGCCGCGTGAGGATTCACTCGATGCAGGAGCCGCACCGTCGGCGGTCTGCACGGTCATCGACTGCTGGCATTTCGGACATTGCACGGACTTGCCAATGAGATCATCCCAGGCGGAAAAGCTCTTGCCACAATGTCGACAAGTGATGCGAATTGGCACGTATTGTCCTTCTGATCTCTCTTTCACGAACTGAAGACGCTGCGCGTTTAGGGTCACGTGATTGGACGCTGTTTCGTGTCATGATGCAGCTGCAACTTGGGGCCGAACAGCACGCCACGAATCATAAATGCCAACGTTGCAAACAGAACCGTACTGATCATAAGCGTCAGCGTCAAACATGCGCCGAAATGATCGCGGAGCAATAACACCGTGGGTGCTTCCGTCGCAGTGGGCACTCGGCGAGTGACCGGCCCCTGGCCTGCCGATTGTCGCTCGGCTTCCTGTCGCCACTGCTGCCAAGCCTCCTGCGAGACATTCGCATCTGGACGCCCCAACACTCGGGATCTCGCGAAACAGAGGCCACCGGCAATGGAGGCGATCAGAATCACGTAAACCGTCAGCATCAACACGTTGGTCCGCGACATTTCCGGTCCTATCCGTAGCCAGCGATGAGTACCGCTCGTTCTTTCGAGAGTCAAGTTGATCGCTAACCTTAACGCTCGTCCCCCCCCTCATTTTGCTATTTCGTGCCACGAATCATCGACAGAATGACACGAATGGGGTAGAGGATCAGCAAAAAATTCTTTTTTTACGTGGCTCAGGCTAGCATCGAGCACGCAATCATATTAAAAATCACCCTTCTATTCGGCTGAGGCCTCGATTCTTATACGGCAGGTTTGGACGTCATCTTCCCAAGCCTGCCATTTTTTATGCGCCGACCTCTGAATTGGATGTTGTGGGTGCCCAGTGCCCCCCCCGAGCGATCTGTACCATTTGTGGAATCAACCGCCGCATAGCCCGCCCACGATGGCTCAGCACTGATTTGACGCTAGCCCCCAATTCCGCAAACGTCCGGTGATACTCGGCGATCTCGAACAGCGGATCGTATCCGAATCCACCCTCACCGACGGGGCTGTGCCGGATCCTCCCGCCACACGTCGATTGCCAGTCCGCGCGAACTTCTCCCCGTGGATCCGACAACGTCACGTGGCAAACGTAATGGGCCATCCTCTCACTGTCGGGCACATTGGCCAATTCCTCAAGCAGACGCACGTTATTCATTTTGTCCGTTGCGCCAGGTCCGGCGAAGCGGGCGGAAAAAATGCCTGGCCTGCCGCCCAACGCGTCCACGGAAAGGCCACTATCTTCGCCCAACACCCAGGCGTGCAGATGACGTGCTTGCTGCACTGCCTTAAGCGCGGCGTTCTCCGCAAATGTCTCGCCGGTTTCTTCGACGTTGAGCGGGCTGGGAAAATCAGCAAGTGTCTTCAGTTCAAACCCAAAGGGTGCCAGCAGCTGAGCAAGCTCCTGCCCCTTCTTGCGATTGTGGGTACCCAGAACCAACAAGTGCATTTCAACACACCCTATTGCAATTCGGTTGGCAAAGGCCTGAACATACCAAACGTCGGGGCCGGGTGTGAGGGTGGCAACGTCATCGGCCCAAGTCTTGCTTGGGATGGCCCGCAACAGGGCCCAGCTCGAAAATGGACATCGCCCCGGTCGAAGAGAAGAGTTGTATGAGGGCTACCGCATGAACTTGCGGACGTAGTCCATGGCGATCGAGCGGCGAGGAACGCGCATCGGTAGCGGCTGCACATCGAAGTTGACGCCGTTCAGGCGCCGCGGCTGGAGTCCAATGCCTTGCTGACCAGGAAGACGCTGTTGCGTCGCGGCAAATTGCTTCATGATATTGTGGATCCCAGGATTGATCTCAACCTGCCCAGTCTCAAGTTCCTTGCCATCGCTATCGAAACTGCCAACCGTCACGATGCTCTCGTAGCGATCGTGAAACTCGTAGGCTTCGATACCCTGCTCGCGAAGCGCCATTGTCAAACGGTGTGCGCGATCGGCGGCCAATTCCAATTTATTGGAGATTCTCCCTGTTCGCTCAATCGCTTCGATTTCACGCGCGTTGGTTGTCTCCTTGCCTTTGAATGTCGCCACGCGAACCGTAAACGCCCCTGGATTCTTCAAAATGCTAAACTCGACGTTCTTGTTCATCCCTATCACAAAGTCGTCGATTCCGCTGGGAAGAAAATACTCTTCAGACAAGAGCGGGTTGCGCGTCGCGAAGGCGCTACCCATCGGTCCCTTATCACGTTTCATGGGATCGCCATTCATGCGACGCTGGAGGGCTCGCCATCCGGCAAAACGTTGCCTTGAATGTTGATTCTGTGAAATGTCCAAAGTGCGAGGCCGCAGGTACTTGATCTTGCTCAGCGTCTTCCCCAGCTTTGGATCGCTGGTGGAATCGTAGTTACCGATTAGCACGGCAAACGAGTCGTACCGCGCTGCGTTGTTGGCATATTTCATTTTCGCTCGGCCGCCGTATTTGTTCAGCGTCAGGCCATCCATGCTCTCGGTATAGTCGTACGTCTGCTTGTGAATGTAAGCTGGTAAATGCGATTCTCGACGAAGTTCGAGAACAAGATCGTGCGCTTGTTTTTCCGCACCGGGGCCCGCAAAACTGGCGGCCAGAATATGCCACGGTCCTTGGTCTTCCGTCAGGCGGTACGACTTTGTGGGATCCGTGTCGACACGTTTAAATGGAATCAGTGCTGTCCAGGGTGGAGCGGCAATCGCTGGTGCAGCGAACATCAGGACGAAGAGAGACCGACGTATCGTTAACAAGTTCATCGAATTCTCCTACCAACTTCGGCTTCGCTAGCACGTGGAAGCCGGTGATCTTGGTGCGAAGGTCGGTAGCCCAGAATTGGGCCGTCGGGTGACATGCGGGCGGGAAACTAGCAAATCGCCACGCGGCACGCTAGAGCGGATTATTTGCGACAAGAGGATTCGGCGATTCTTCGAATGCTAGCGATAGATTTCGTGGCAATCCGTGCAAGCTTTTTTTACTTCGCCGGACGCTTTACGGGCTTGATCGTAATTGCCGAGCTTGACGGCGCTAGAAATCTCGATGGCAGCCTCCTTCATGCGTTTTGCGAAGTCCACATAGTCCTCATCGTCCCATTCGTCCATTCCCTCTTTGACGAGTATTTCGCTCAGCACAGCCGTGATTTCGGCTTCATGCAAAACGTTTTCCGCATTCGCTTCGAATTCACCCTTGCTGCTGATCCAGGCACTCATCTTGCCTTCGAACCCAACTTCTAAACGCTGCATAAGCGGACCACGATCACAGACTGTAGCCCAATCGGCGTCGGCTTGTTCCGCTTCTACTTGTAAACTGGCGCCGCCGATAAGATCTTGCAAGTCGGCCTTGCGCTTCTTCGCTTCGTTATAAGTGTTGGTGTTGCCGCCAGCTTTGGTATTCCTGGCCGTGCGAGCAAATACGTCTCGCGCGGCTGGCCCCATCTTCTTCCATCGAACGTCGTCGTCGAACTCGCCAATAATCGCAAACATCGCCGCCAGGATGGAAAAATCACGGCGCACTTGCTTGTGCCCACGCCCGGCGAAATCGCTGGGCGTCGTGACGGACTTATCGACATTCAGCTTGATAGCTTTGATCTCGTCCTCAATCGTCACGGCAGAGATCATCTTGGACCAGGCGTACGACGCTCCTTCCGAAGCAGCGCCTGGCGAACCGCCGGTCGGCGCGGTAGTGACGACAACCGCCCCCGGTTTCTCCGGTCGTTCGCCTTGCAACCTGGAGAACAGATCATCGAAGAAGATCCGACTTACTTCACTGCCAAACTTGGGAGGAGTGGCGCGTTTTTTTGCCTTACCCTTTTCATTCTGCGCCAAAACAACCAGACTCAGGGCACACCAACAGAGGGCACTTAACGCCAGCCAAGTCGTTGTTCTTCGCATATTCAGCGATCTCCCAATGAAAGTCATCCACCGACTCATTATCGGTCGGTTTCGACCTCATGACAAGGTTCATCGCGCCAATGCGAGCGAGCCATTCATTTGCCACTATAATCGAACTATGGCCTCACCACGCAAGACAACTCGACGAGATTTTCTACACGGTCGATCGGCGGTTCACGCAATTTCCGACCTGATCCCAAACGACACGCTGGCCGACCCGACACTGAAATCGATCGCAGCTCCCGACGATCGCTCGACCTACTTACTGCATGTCGGGCGGACGGCCATGGCTTGCGAGTTTCAGCTGTTTCTCAATGCGGGCCAGCACCCCGGCGCGACCGAAACGGCGCTCGAAGCGCTCGACCTGGTGGACACTTTGGAAGATCAACTAACGGTCTATCGCGATCATAGTGAGGTCTCCCAACTGAATCGGACCGCAGCCTTCGAGCCGGTCGTTGCCGAGCGTGGATTGTTCGATCTCCTACAGCAATCGGTCAGGATCTACGAAGAAACTCGCGGTGCCTTCGACATCACCTCGGGGCCGCTGACAAGAGTCTGGGGCTTTCATCAACGGGACGGACGCTTTCCTACGAACGATACACTGCGGCAAGCCAAGCAATGTGTCGGCAGCAACTGGCTTGAACTCGATTCGGCATCGTCGTCCGTGCGCTTCTTGCGCAACGGTTTGGAGATCAACCTGGGCGCGATCGGAAAAGGTTATGCGCTCGATCGCTGCGCTGACCTCCTGCGAAGTCACGGCATCGACGATTACTTGATCCATGGTGGCCGCAGCAGTGTGCTGGCGGCGGATTCGCGTTTCGACGAAGCGCACGCGGACCGCGGATGGTCAATTGCCTTGCGGCACCCTTTGCGGCATGAACAGCAACTCGGCGAACTCTGGCTCCGCGACCGCGCCTGTGGCACGTCGAGTTCGGGCAATCAGTTCTTCCATTTTGCCGGCAAACGGTATGGTCACATCATTGATCCGCGAAGCGGCTATCCGGCCGATGATCTGCTTTCCGCAACGGTGCTCGCGCCGACAGCCACGGAAGCGGACGCTCTGGCCACTGCGTTCTTTGTGATGGGTGCTGATGCAGCGCAGGCGTACTGCCGGGAGCGCTCAGAATTGGCCTGCCTGCTTATCCGTGCGGGTTCGCAGACTGGCTCGATCGAGATCCAAACGCACGGAGTAAGTGCGGGCGACTGGCAACCGATCGAGGAGGCGGATGGCAACCAAAATGACGATCCCCCCACATCGCAAGATTGAGCAAAGGCCACAGCCACATTCCAGCCGCTGCAGGCTGACGGGACAGTTCTTCGATTGCCGACGCTTGGAAGGCATCGCGGAGGAACGAACTGGCGCGCAACCGATTCCCAGCCCAATCCGACCACGCGGCGGCTAGCCAGTTGCGCACGGGAGTTGGGAAGCTCGCTTTCTTGCGCTGGGCCAGCGCCTCGGGCAAGTATTTCGCTGCGACGCTACGCAAGACACGTTTGGACCGAATGTGCCCGCCGGCTTCCAACAATGCCGATGTCATTTCGTGTTGTCGCAGCGCGGTCACATCGATCTTGAACCGCTCTGGGACGCGGAACATCTGCTCGACCAGCTTGTGGTCCGTGTACGGAACGCGTGCTTCCAGGCTCGCCAGCATCGTGGCACTATCCAGACGCGTCAGCAACGACTCGAGATTCACCTGGTGCAATATCCTCGCGTGTTTTTGCCTGGTCGTTAGCGAGCCCAGCCGCGAAAACTGATCTCGATAGACACCTTCCATGGCACTGTTTCCGTCGGCAGCCTTCCAAGCCCATGGTTGCAGAAGAGCCGGCTTGGCCGCGGCCGGAATCAAGCTGTTCAAAGCGAAGTAATGATCAGTTTCGGAAGCGAACGAGTCGCGGCCGTACTGAGCGCGCAAAGACCGTCGAAACTCAGCCGCGGCGGCGGCGCCGTGTGACCACGTTCCCCGCTCAATCTGACGACTGGCGTCGAAGTCGAAACCCGACCAATGCTGCACGGCATAGCCACAGAGCAACTCGTCGGCGCCTTCGCCCCCCAGGGCCACGCCAACAGATTGTCTTAATCGCCGGGCGATTTGATAGATGATGACGTCACTGGGGGTCGCCAGCGGCAGATCATTCTGCTCGACCATCCATTGCCAGCAATCCAGGAATGCTGCCGCATCGACGCGCGTCTCGTCGTAATCGAAACCAACATGCTCGGCACAGTGTTCGGCAAAGGCAAAATCGTGTGATAAAGCATGATCGCCGCCGCCACAAACGCCCAACATCGCCTGCCCTGTCTCTTCATGTATGAGACTGGCGATGGTGCTCGAGTCAACACCGCCGCTGAGGAACATGCCGACGGGCACATCACTGACCAGGCGCGATTGCACCGCGGTTCGTAACGACGAGTGCAACTGCTCGACAGCGTCATCATACGTCAGCGTTTCATCCTCATCAGTTGGATAGTCCCAATAGCGTTTGATCTCGGACTGTCCGTTGTGCCAGACGAGCTTCTCGCCCGGCAGTAGCTGCCAGATGCCGCGGTACATCGTCTGCCGCGATAACGTGAGCCGAAACGTGGTGAGGTAGTGGCTGATCGTGGTGAAGTCAGGCTGTTTGACAAAATCGGGATGGGCCAGCAAGGCGCCAATCGCACTGGCAAACACGAGCTTGCCGTTGATCTCAGTCAGCAGCAGCGGCTTCACACCGCATCGATCTCGCGCCAACAGCAGATGTTGGTCGCGAAAATCATAAATGCCCAGCGCAAACATGCCTTGGAATTCGGACAGGCAGTGTTGGCCCTATTGCAGGTAGGCGGCGAGCACGACCTCAGTATCGCACTGCGTGCGAAACCGATGTCCATGAGCAACGAGCCGCTGCCGCAGTGAGCGGTCATTGTACAGCTCGCCGTTATAGACCAGCACGACGCGCTCGTCATCAGACCACCAGGGTTGAGCGCCATCGGTAAGATCGCGAATCGCCAATCGTCGATGTGCCAAAGCCACATGACCTGCCATAAGCGAGCCGGCGGAATCCGGACCGCGTGCCGTCATGGTGTCTCGCATGCGCAAGAGCTGATCTTCGGTCAGGCCGATGTCGCCACCGATCGGCGCAACGATTCCCAAGATTCCACACATGGAGCCTCCTACTCCCGATGCTTGGATGGTCTATTGATTTTCGTAAACCACCTGCTCCGCTGGGTGGTCATTGATTAAAGAGTCTCGTGATAGGCTGAATCGACGCGATCGAGGTCGAATTCGCCTGCAGACGGGCAATCGCCTCTTCAAGACGGAAGAACTCCAGTGTTAGTGACTCTTCTTCGCGGGCCAGCGCGGCCGTCAGTGCCGAGATCCGTTCTGAGTTACTTTCGATCGACTGCTGGAGCGCCTGGGACCGATTGATCAGCACGGAATTCGTGGCACCGGCCAGCTGTTCGGAAACGGTGTTCGACCTGGCGGCCAGCCCCGTGCCTTCTTGGGTAAAGAACTTCTCGACGGCATTCGAGTCTGCCGCATAGCGCTCGTCGAATTTTGTCTTGTCGAAAGAAAGCGTGCCGTCGTCGCCGATACGAACTCCGAGTTGCTGCAGCGATAGCGTAGACCCGGCACTATAGAATCGCGACGAAAGCACATTGGCTAGATCATATTCGATCCGCAGAACGGAAGACGAACCGATGAGTAGCCCCTTGTCGTTGGTCGTCTCGTCAAAGAACGTCAATTCCGCGAGTGTCTCATGGAGTTTGTTGAATTGACTGACAAGGAGTTCGACCTGCGAGATGACTCCTTCATTTGTCTGTTCTACCTCGATCGTGATCGCCTCGTCGGACGTTCCGCTGATCGTGAGGTTAATTCCCTCAATGAGGCCATCAAACGAGTTGGAGGTTGACGAGATCATCCCACCGCTCCCCGTGCCACCTGGCGAACCAACCAGCAACAAAGCGTCCTGGGCGGCCGCGACCTGGTCGTACGAGATCCCCAACTGAGACATGTCTACCAACAACGCGCCGCTCGCACCTTCCACCTGGCTGACCAACGACAGGCGAAACGGTTTAGTTCCCGATCCACCATCGAACACGCTCGCCGAGATATCGCCATCAAACGCGTTAATCTTATCGACAAGATCGTCCAAAGAATCGCCAGCGGCCAGCGTAATCCGGATTGTCGTCGACCCATCGATGACTTCAGTCGGAGTACTGCCAATCAGCTGCGAAGATGACGTGCCAGCGATCTTGAGATCGGCGGCAGCCGTCCCCGATCCTTCGTCGGCGATCGTGATCTTACCAATGCCGCTGGCTGTGTCCACAATCGCAATTCCGTCTCCCGTCGCGTTGATGCGGGCCTCGACGCCAATTGACAACCCGTTGATGAGATCAATCACGTCGCCAACCGTCTCGGCACCAGAAGCTGCAACATTGACTGCTTCCACCTGGCCAGCGGTGTCTGTGATCAAGAACGAACCCGTGCCAACTCCCCGACCGTTGTTCAACGTATCCAACGAGATTCGCTCGTGGAATGTCTGGAGGTCGAGCGATCCACTGTTGACCGTCGCGACGGCGCTGTTGATGGCCACGTCTAAAGCATCCGCTGAATTCGTGGCGTCGCCGTTGGCGACAATCAGATTGCCAGTTCCACCGCTGGTGTCCGAAAGTGTCAAGCCATTTCGGGTCTGATTGATCTTCGCCTGGATTCCCACACTGCTGGCGTTAATCGCTGCCATCACATCGTCCAAGGTCTTGGCCGACGACAGATCGACATTGCCCGCTGCACCAGATCGATCTGTCAAGGACAGGGTCCCCAATGCGCCAATGCCGACTCCGCCTTTGAGGCGATCAAGCAGAACGGTCTTCAGACCGGCGAAGCGACGTTCGCCCGTGATCACTCCGCCCACGGCCACATCGGTGAAACCGAGGTCTTCCGCAAGGCTGCCGCCGAACAGGTTGGAAACGGAAAATGTATTGCCGCCGGCCGTGAGGTCCACCAGCTCGATGCCGTCCCCGGTGGCACTGATCTGGGCTTTGAGCTTAGTGGGATCCAGGGAGTTGAAGGTCGCTAGTAGTTCACCCACCGTCGATTCGTCGTTGTACTCAATAGCGCCTCCCGCCGTTGTGGCGGTGTCAGCAACATCGACAACGCCGGTACCGTTGCCACCGCTTGCGACGGTCGCGGTGAAGAGCTGGTTTGCTGTCGTATCCTCGTTCAGTGTTTGAACGATATCCGCACTTCGAGTTTGGCCGGCGTCGATCGAGAAGGTGATCGTTTTGGCAACTGTATCGACTTCGACAGTCTCGTTACCCGCCGCAATATTCTCGTCGTCGACAAAATGAATTTCGTAGCCGTCGTACGTCGCGCCGCTACCGACCGACGTGATCGTGACAGCGGCATCCGGGCCATTGGCTGCATCGGTTGTGGCAGTTGATACAGTCGCTCCTTTGGTCTGGGCCAGGAATTCGAACTGCAATGAACTTCCGTCGCGAAGATCCACTTTAAGGTCCGCTGCACCCTCTTGGAAACTGACACCGTTGCCATCGTTGAGCCGGTCCAATGATAGACCGTTGCTGAGCGAAACGACATCGGAACCGAATGCTTCGGCAGCGGCGACGTTGATTGACGCCAACCCGAGATCGGTGGCAGTCGTCGTCGAGCCGAAGTCGCGAACTTGAAGATTGGCCGTCGTCTGGCCCGTGTTGTCGATCAACTTGATCCGATCACCAGCAGCCTCGGCCGAGACATTGATGATACCGTTATCGTTGATCTCCGAGAGAACATCGTCAATTGTCTGGGCGACGTTCAGATCGATTTCGGCAGTCGCACCGCTGCGATCGGTGATCCGAATCTTGCCCCGCTGGACACCCAGTCCTCCGTTGAGGTCCTCCAACGCCATGCCTTGATCGACGTAACCGCCAAAACGCAGGGCCACTTCGCCACCTCCAAGCCCGTCACTGCGGCTGGCGAGCCCATTGCTGAGCAGCTGGTGTGACTGAACTTGCCGAATCGGCGTAAACTGATAGCTGCCGGCAGCCGGATTTCCTGTGATCGTGCCACCCAACACAGCTTCGTTGGAAGAGGTGGCCGCCTTTTGCTGAAAAAGTGCGCTATCACCAAGACGGGCCCCAGCGAATTGTACGCCGATGACACCAGCAGCCAACGAATTGACCGCGACCTGTTGAGAACGCAGCTGGTCGGTGCGTTCAATCAGGCGGTTTTGTATCCGACGGTTCGAGTTTCCCAGCGCGCTGGTTCTCGCGTTTAATCGCTTCGTAAACTTCCTGCCGATGAACGGGAATATCTTGGGGCGCGGCAATCCCGAGCCTTACTTTGTCACCTCGAATATCAACGATAGTCACGACGACGTCGTCGCCGATCATGATGCTTTCATCGCGATGTCTCGACAGGACTAGCATCGCTGGCTCCTTCCTCTTGGTTGATTGTCCGGCCTACCGAATCCAGGGACCGTTTCGACAAAAATGAAAAATTTCCATCGCAAGCACGGATTCGGCCGGCTCACCGAAGGCAAAAGAGCGTAAGTGACTGCTTGAAAGGGGAGAGGATCCCGGCGGGTGAGCGAAGATCACCCAAAATGAGAACCTCAGCCAGATTCCAGCAATGACAGCACGCCCTGCCATGGGAGAAGTATCGGAAGCACGCGGTGCAAGAAATAACACCGTGGCAAAATGATCACCGTCTTTAGGACGGCAACGACTGTATCACGCGGACTTGCGCAATTGCACGGGCTCGAAGGACAGCGCGTGTTGGAGGGGTTGCTCGTCCGAGGTAACGACCTGTCGACCGATCCGCCGATCAAGGTTGATCAACAGAGGTGCTTTCAGATTCACCGTCAAACGCCCCTCGTTTTTGGCAACAACGTTAAGAATGAACGCTCGATCCAAGTCGTCCAGTTCGAGCTTTGCGAGCTGTTCGGCGGGAAGCCGTACCTTATAGTCTGGCACGAAGCGTCGTGGACTTACCACGGCGAGGGCAATATCAGGATGCGTTGCGCTCTGCAGCCAACCGACCGCATCATTGTGGATATCCGCCAATAGGACCCACCGCCGGCATTCTTCGATGCCGATCAGGCCGTTTGCGAAGAGAAAGATGTCGTCTGATTCCAGCCGAACAGCTCCGAAGCGAGTTGTGCTGAGTATCATCGGAACCGACCTTTCCTAATAGTTCACTGAATTGGCGTACTCTAATTATCGGCTCCATAGGCTGACCGCGCCAGAAAAATCGTCACGACTGGACCGAACGTCCGCTCTATTCTGACTCGAGTGCTAGCGTTCTCACTCGTCAAAACGCCGCGCGAGCTGATGGCTAATGGCGATGACGTATCAGAGGAAGTCAAGCACAGAGAGCTTCAATGACTGCCCCACAAGACGAAGTGTGGCCTCGATACTTGCTTGCCGGGCAGTCAAATCCGAGATCGTCTTCACCAAGTCCGCATCGATCTCCAGAGATAGTGACGACTTCAATTCGATTTCTTCGTTCTCGTGCCGACGGCGAAGCGTGTCGAACGTCCGTTCACGCGCCCCAACCTCGCCTCTGGCAAACGTCAGTCGTTCGAAGTCCACATCCAACATCGCCACGGCTCGCTCGATCTGAGGCAGATCGAAGTCTTGGAGAGCGGAACTCAGACGCAGAAGTGAATTAAAGACACCCTTGGTCTCTTGGGCGTTAACATCGCGACTACGGAATGGCTGTTCGGCCCCGCCCGCGGTAACCCCCACGTTACCGTCGGCGCCTACAAAACCGGAACCGTCATTGGTCAGATCGACGGTTGCATCCAGTTCGGCTTCAAATGGCAACGAGAGCGAATTGATCGCATTGATGGCCGTCACGGCGGTCGTCGTGCCTTGATCGATGTCAAACGTCAGGGTGGAGGTCCCGGCGTTAAAACTGACGGTCGCCACATTTCCAACCATAGCACCGGTATCAACAAAGTTGATGGTCACGCCGTTCCCGGCAGTTCCAGGCGTAACGGCAAAGACACGGAGGGCCGTATTGGTGTTGTTTGGTGCTGCGAAACTGATCGCGGCCGCGGCAGGATCCGCTGGCGCCGTGGCTTGGTTTTCGCCTCGCGCAAGGAACCCCAAATCAACCGCGGCGAAACTGTTGACTCGTGTAACAGTCACGACCTGTCCACCCGCCGTGTTGTTGTCAACGAGCTCAATTCCATTCCCAAGCGAGACTAGTTGGGCAACGATTCGATTGACGTCCTGGTTGTTAGGATGTTGATTGATGATGTCCAGCACGTCGCCGATCGTCTGTGACGATGAAATGTCGATATCCAGAGCCGTACCATCTCGACGTGTGATCTGAAAATCGACGCCGCTGGCCGGACTGACCCCGACGCCGAAGTTGAGATCTTCCAACCTGGTTTCACGCGTAAACGTGCGGACGCCCAACTCCTCCGCCGTTCCACCGCCGTTTTCGCCAATGGTGAAATCGACGCCGCTCAAGCGCGAACGAATGTCAATGCCGTTGCCGCTTGCATTGACCGTCGCAAGGACGTTCGCACTGGATACATTCAACGCATTTAACACATCCTCAATGGTCTCCGCCCCGCCGAAAGTCACCACATGAGTTTCGTTGCCATTGACAATCTGGATACCCGTCGGATCGAAGGGAACTCCGGATCCGCCGGAAGTCAGTGCCGTTCCGCTAATGCTCACCAGCCCTGTGCCATCGTTGCTGCCGTTGACTTCCTTGGCAAGCGAAGCGGACAACGTTCCTTCCGCAATAATTGCCTGAACAACTGTATTGGCGGTCGTCGCACCAGGTGCGATGTCGATGGTGAGGGTCTTGGCCCCAGCGTTGTATGCGGCAAACGCCTGGTCGCCGGCGGCCACGAGGTTAGTGAATTGAACGAGAACACCATTCAGGTCCGTCCCGTTCGCAGGCGCTTCGATGAAGATATTGTTGTTGCCACCTGCGACCTCCAAACGGGCCTGCGCTCGAACTCCCAGGACATCACCCAAGCGAGTTGTTGGAAGCAGGCGAGGATTGACGTCATCACCGACAATCGTGCCGGTGCCGACACCCGCCACGTTCAAGATCCCCAGTTCAAGCGCCGTCGTGCCAAGTCCGACTTCGCGGATCGACAGGTTTCCGCCGCCAGCATCGTCGATGTCGATCGCCAGTCCGCTGCTGGTCAGATTGACGGTGATTGTCCGACCGTCCGGCGGGTTTGCTTCCAGCAGTCGTACAACATCACCAACCGTCTCGGCGGACTGAATATCGATCGTGTTTGACGTCGTCCCATCGGAGATTAGAAAACTGCCGCGCGCGATTCCAGCGCCGCCCTGAAGGTCATCCAGTTTCGTCCGGCTCATGATGACGGGATTCAAATCGGCGGTTCCGAGCTTCTCCGGCGAGAACGCGCCAAACACTTCGGCCCCCGTGGCATTGGTATCCGCCAGCAGGTCCAAGTCCACAAAGGCAACTCCCGATTAATAACATACCGTTGCTTGGTGTTTTCGATTACCCTCCCGAGACGTAGTGTGTGTTGATTTT
>JASLPZ010000014.1:0-39768 GCA_030744725.1 Pirellulaceae bacterium | reverse complement strand
AACCGCACTGGAAGATACCGAAACGATCATTGATGTACCGACAATTGTGGCCAATGACAGTCGCGGTGCAGCCAACGAAGCGAATCAGACGCTGACCGTTACGGAGGTTACCGCGTTGAATCCGAGCGGTTCCACGGTCACCCTGTTGGGTAACTTGATTGCATTCCAGGCACCGGCTGACTTCAACGGAGTAGCGACATTTGTCTATACCGTCGAAGACAATGGAACGACCAATGGCGCGCTTGACCCGAAACAAGGGGCAGGAGTGGTTTCGGTGACCGTTACGCCTGTGAACGACCCACCGATTGCCATTGATGATTCTCGACTGGTGAATGAAGACGAGGTATTGACGATTGTCGCCGACGATCCAACGACCGGGCTCATCGCCAATGACTTTGGCGGTCCCTTGGATGAACAAAACGAACTGCTGACCGTGGTTGGCGTCACGCCTGATAGCAATGCGGGTGGAGCTGTCACACTTGTAAACGGCATCGTTACGTATACACCCCCTGCCAATTTCAACGGTACCGATCAGTTTACATATGATGTTGAGGACGCCGCTGGAGAACGGGCAACTGGAGCCGTTAATCTTACGGTCAACGCTGTTAATGACGCGCCAGTCGCAGTGCCCGATGCCTATGCAACATACGAAGACGAGAAGTTGACGATTGCAGGCAAAGGCGTCTTGGATAATGATTTTGATATCGACATACCGGCGAACACGCTGACAGTGATTCAGGCTCAGTCGTTGAGCAAGCTGGGGGCCGCGTTGATCGTTAACAGCGACGGCACCGTTGAGTACGATCCGACAGACGCTCCAATGTTGCAGGCATTGCAGCCAGGTCAGTCGGCGCGTGACGAGTTCGTCTATTCCATCAGTGATGGTACTGGAGCCGGCAATTCGGTCTCCAATGATGCAACCGTCACGATTACCGTTGGTGGGCGGAACGATGCTCCCGTTGGTCAAGACGACGGCCCGTATTCGATCTTGGAAGATCAGACACTGGAGGTCGATGTTGTGACGGGAGTGCTGACCAATGACTCCGATCCGGAAAATGACACTCTCTCTGCACTGATCGTATCTCAGCCAGGAAATGGTGCGGTTACCCTGCAAGCGAACGGTTCGTTTGCCTATACGCCACGAACGAACTTCAACGGACTGGACACGTTCCAATATCGCGCATCCGACGGGATACTGTCGTCGAACATAGTTACCGTCTCGATCGATGTCCTGAGCGATCCCGAAAATCCTATCGCCGTCGGAGAAAGTTATACAACCGATAGCAACACGACTCTGACCGTCTCCGCACAGGATGGTGTCCTGGCCAACGACACGGATGACGAAGGACCACTCAGTGCCCGTGTGGTCAATGGACCCAGTAACGGGACCTTGAACCTGAATTCGGATGGGTCGTTTGTGTACACACCCACCGTTGGATTTGTCGGAGGTGATAGCTTCACGTACGAAGCGGTCGATGGCGAAAACCTGGTCTCCAACACGGCCATCGTGACCATCCAAGTTAATTCGACGGCGCTCTGGCAAAACCCGCGAAACAACAAGGACGTTAACAACGATGGAATCGTCTCACCACAGGACGCTTTGATTGTTATCAACCGCCTCAATAGCGGACCCGATGGCAGTATCTTGGATCCGGAAACGACGCCTCCGCCTCCACCGTATTATGATGTCAACGGCGACGGCATCGTCTCTCCTGCCGATGTGTTGATTATCATCAATTGCATCAATTCGGAAGGAAGCGGAGGCGAGGGTGAAGGCGCTTTCGGTGGCCCGGTTCATCAGGGTGAAGGCGAAGCGAGTCTGGTCAACGTTGACGCGTTCGGTTTCCTGCCGCTGCACAGTGACGATCACCTTGGAAGCCAAATGGACGTCGGTCCACGACGGGATGCAACTGCGGCCGGCGAGGAAGACTACTTTGGCCGCCTCGGTCTCAGTAACGCTCGACCCTCTATTCCGGCGACGCGACTTGCCTCGTCGCAATCGAACGACACTACGGCGACATCGCGAGTCGACGAGATTCTGGATGAATTCGCCGATGACGTCGCCGGAGTATTTGGTGACGATTCGTTCCTGGACGGCTTGCTCTAATCGCAACGCGAAGTTCTGAGCTTCGAGCCCGTTGGCCTCAAAGCAAGTCGTTGACGCCTGGCTGGCATCGCCTTTCTTGTCATCGCAGCGGCCAACTTCGAGGTTGGCGCCGATCCGGGAGTTGTTCGGATTCAGACGCCTTGTCCATGGTAGGCCTAGCGAGACTGTGCCTCGGACCGATGCGAGCTATCGCTCGGTTGCGGCGACCCGCTCCCCGACCAACCTGCAGTCGGTGTCTGATACTTGTGGCCGCGTTTCCAATGCAAATCATCGAGGCCAATCGATTCGATCCCATCGAGGTTGCGGTGCGATAATCCCCATGAAACCATCTGTTTTGCGGAGTGGCATACGTGGTCCCAGCTCACCTCAAAGAACGTTGCCACTTCCTTCTGTTTCACTACAAACGGCTTGTAGTCCATCACGCGGTTGAAGATAGTCTCTAGTTGCATCCTGTGGGCCCCGCTTTCAGTTTGATCAGTTCGCAAACTCATCTAACTCGGAACCGCCACGGGACGCGCGGTCCTACCTTGAATAATCGACCACGGCCCGTGGCTTTGGCTTGACCCGCAAAGCGGGGCGCTTGCATGAAACAACACGTTCGGAGGGAAGGTCAATCGGTGAGTCGTGATGCACCACCGTGGCACGCTCGGGAGACAGTGCCACAACACCGGTAGATTTCTCGCGCCACACGTTGTGGGCTGGTCTCCTGACCCGCTCGCCTGGCCGACCGAAGGTCTCCTCTCCTGGCTTCACGTCCAGTCAATTGCACTGATTTTCACATCACACAATTCTGCCCCATCCGAAACATAGTAGACTGCGGACGACAACCGCCAGTACGCCGCTCGTGTTATAAGCCCCCTCCGATCCGAGTTCTCTCGTGCAGGTAGTCCAACTTCTGTCGCCAGAACTTCTCCGTCTGTAGCCCTTCCGGGTGTCGGCTCGGTTGCCAGACACGTCGTTCACGATCTGCGGTCGATGACACCCGTAACGTCTCCAGAAAACAGCTGGGCATGTGACATGAGCAATAGTCGCTGAGTGTCCGCCCCGTGAATTCTCGGAATTCGGTGAGTGACCGCTGAAGGCGCTCGTTGTCGAAATCTGCGTCGAACACGATCGCATGCATGTGTGTGGGCATGATGACAAACGCGTTTGTTCGGAGGCCCTTCTTGTGATGGCAGAACTTCAAACTATCGATGACGATTTTGCAAACTGATTCTGAGATGAAAACCGGTAGCTAGTCGACAATACTGTGGGCGACAAGGTAAACGTATGCGCCGTCTGTGATGCTGTAGCGTTCGGTTGTCATGGATGCGTGTTCTGGTCAGGGGAGACCTACGGACAGCCAAGTGGAGCGGTCGGGAGACCACTCCACAACAGGCAGTGGGCTGGTCTCCCGACTCTCCGTTGTGCGCTGGTCTCCCGACTCTCCGTTGTGCGCTGGTCTCCCGACCAGCCCACGTGCGGCGGAGCCTTTCAGGGTCCCACGGTCGCAGACCGTGGGATTAAGACACAGTAATCGACCACGGCCGTAGGCCGTGGCTTTGGCTTGCCCCGCAAAGCGGGGCGTTTGCGTGAGGATAAGCCCCGCTGGGGCTGGTTTTAGTTGCGATAGTTAAGTTAGTCGAACAGTTTCCCCTGTCCCTTGTCCCAGTTGTCCTGCTCACGTATGTAGCGTCGCACTGCCGCTTCATCACGCCCCACTGTGCTCACCCAATAGCCTGACGCCCAAAAGTGCAGGCCTGTCATTCGTCGCTCCTTCAGAAGCTCTCGATGAACACGAACCGCGCTCTTGCCTTTCACGAACCCAATGATATACGACACCGCATACTTTGGTGGGATCTTGAGGCATACGTGGATATGGTCGGGCATCGCATGCCCCTCCAAAACTTCTACTCCTTTCTGTTGGCACAAATCCCGAATGATTCGCCCTATCGCGGAACGCAACTTGCCATAAATCACCTTTCTGCGATACTTCGGAATGAACACTATGTGGTACTTGCACTCCCAACGGCCGTGCGACAACGATTCAAAGTTTTCCATGCGCTCTGTCTCCTCTAGCCCAGCGGGGCTTGAACGGAGATGGAGCGTATTCTATTCACGCCGGACCGGCAGAGCCTATTAGGGTCGCACGGCCGTAGGCCGTGGGTTTAAAACACACTAATTGTTCTGAAGAACCTCATTGTCGGCCCATTACGTACGAATGACGAGGCCAAGGTAATCGGTGAATCGCTCGTCGAGTTCTTAAGCTCGGTTGGCGTAGAACTGATACCTGGAGACGACGCGGAGTTCATCGTGAAGTCGCGGCACAGCGATTGACAACTTGGCCTCACCTGATAATTCGGCCCTACCTGACAGGTTGGGCGCGACCAGAGCATCTCGTCTGGGCGCCATCCGCCGACCTATTCGGTCATGGTGTCGTCAAGTGCCAAGGCTTCAAACAGTTCCAGGGCGGGTCCATCCTCTTCCTCAGGATCGCGATTCCAGTCGGCGAACAGCGTGTTGTGATCTTCGACCGCAGGTTGTGTCGATTGGCTTGCGGCTGGTGCCGTGACGAGTGTGTTGGGTGTTGTCGCGGCTTCGATCCGAGTGGCATATTGAGGTTGGCTGACAAACAATGGCGGGTTGTGCAAGACGCTGGCCGGGTCTTTCGAAACATCACCCAGTTCGGGTAAACCGCCTTCACCTTCACTTCCCGAACTGCTATGCGAGTTTAGGTAGTTGACCACATTCAGGGCGTCGATGGGGGTTCCTAAGCCATCACCGTTGACGTCGTAGTAGACCATCTCGCCATGTTCGCCTTCTCCAACGGCCGCGTTGTGGTTGTTAAGTCGATTGATCACCAGCAGTACATCACGCGGTGTGACTTCGCCGTTATCATCGACATCGTGTCGGTTGCGTGGATTCTGGAAGGGAGATTCGCCCTCCCCAGTGCCGCCTGTCACGGTGATGGACGTGAAGCCAAGATTGATGCGATCGATGTCAACAGGATCGGTTGGCTCGAACAGCAGCGAGTCGTGCAAAGGAGAAATGTCGGCAGGATCCGAGAAGAACTCAGCGACGCCGGCTGCATCGGCACGCAACGTGATCGTCGCCAAGTGTTGCTCAGTCGGACCAAGCGGATTCAGGGATGCCTGAAATGCCCCCAGCTCGTCGACAATATTGGTCGATGATACGCCGGACTGTCCGTTAGGGTAGAACGGACCAAATGTGACATCAAAGCCGAGCGTGTTTGAACTGTCGGCGATCGTGGAAACGAGATCCGAGTTCAGCAAGAGGTCCACGTAGCCTGCAAACACGCCACGTTCGTCGGTCCCGTCCCCATCGCCATCGTCGAGACGCACATCTTGGACATAAACTTGCAACTGGAAAGTTGAGCCCTGGGCGATTTCCGTGAGCACCGATCCAGTATTATCGGTCGTTTCTAGGCGAATATTAATGTCTTTGGCGCTGGTGCCGACCTGCACCGAGACGGTAGCAGTGGCCTCCACGAGGTCGGCGTTCTGCATGGTGTAGGTGAACTGCTCGGTGCCGTTAAAACCGGCACGGGGCGAATAGCTAAGTGTAGTTCCACTATTGGTGATCAACACCGTACCGCCGTCGCTGCGTGTTCCAATCTCGGTAATCGTCAGTGCCAGGCCGGCTGGTTCAACGTCGTTTGCCAGAACGTCGAATTCATTCTCGGAGCTGTTGAGATCAACATGGAAAGTATTATCGACCGCCTGCGGCAACCCCTCTGGGTTCTCAATTTTGAGTATGTGGTTGAGTTCCGGACCCGTTACCGCAGTGTTGATGAATCTATGGTGTTGAACATCGACTGGCTGAGGCGGTTCGAACAGCAGCGTGTCGTTGAACGGAGAAATATCTGCCGGGTCACCCTTAAATACGGCGCTGCCTCTCGCGTTGGCATTCATCGGAATTGAGAACAACAGGAGATCAGCCGCACCGAGAGGATTGGTCCCAGTTTGGAAGGCACCCACTTCATCGATCAAGCCGGGAACGGAGAGGTTTCCCGATGGTACATTTCCATAGTCCGGCCCATACACGATGTTGCCGGCGACCGAGACGAAGTTGGAGTCGTAGAGCACGTCCAGGTAGCCTGCCGCGACGCCTCGTCGATCGATTGGCTCGCCGTCGCCATCGTCTAAGCGCAAGTCCTTAACGTAAACCTGAAGGCCGAACTGGTCACCGACTAGCACTGTGTTCGTGGGCGTTCCTGAGGCGTCAACGGTCTGAATCCGATATTGGACCAGATCGTCGGCCATGTCGCCTGGTTGGATGTGGACGGTCACCGTCGCGCTTCGTTGAACGGGGCCACCATCGGCAACGGGACGTTGGTCCTGAATGGTGTAGAAAAACTGATCCGTCCCGCTAGCACCTGGGTTCGGCGTGTACAGTAGGACATCGTCGTCGAAATCGGGGGTCCCCTTTCGGTCGATCGAGACAAATCCCAAGCTGGCGGGCGTTACATCGATCAGTTCGTTGTCCCCGTTTTGCCCGCGAAGGTCGTTGTCCAGCACAGCTAGTTCGTTGTTGGACGTGCCACTCTGCACTTCGTATGAATCGTCGAGTGCGAGGGGCTCAGTCCGAGAAGGATCGATCGTGACCGAGACATTGGCCATGTCCTCGAGTCCAGCGCCATCTTTAATCGTATAGGAAAACGTCTCATTGCCTGAGAAACCAATTGGCGGCGTGTAGGTAACAAACGCACCGCCCGCGGAAATCTCGACGCGACCACCACGGTTCGGTGTGCCGACGGCTGAGACAAAGATCGGGCCATTGAGACTCGAAACGTCATTTGCCAGTACAAGAATCTGATTTGTGTTGCTGTCTTGGTCTACCGTGGCACGATCATCAACGGCGTGGGGCGTATCGCTCAGAATCCGCACGACATAGTCTTCCACTTCGCCGGCTCTGGCCGGTCCGGTTGGTCCGATGCCGCCCTCGTAACCGTAACGGAAACGGGCGTAGGTCAGGCCAGGCACCGCATTATCCGGAACGGTGATCGTGTAGGTGTAGGTGCCGGTCCCCTTGCGGTCCGCGGTGATCACCTGTTCCCCGGCATCATCAAAGTCGCCATCGCGGTTGAAGTCGAACCAGGCATTAAGTCGAGCTGGGGAATTTGTGCCCGTGGCCAGCGTAACTTCAAACTCGCTTTCGGAACCTGGGAAGAAAATTGTGTTGAATGTGACGCCGTCTTCGTCGTCAACATTCTGGTTCAAATCATCCGAGTCCGCGTTATCAGACGGGACGCCGTCAGCTTCCACATCGACAAAATCGCCGATACTGAGGCCGGGCTGATAGCCATGCGAGGCACCATCGGCAGCAATCGAAGTGCCGTATGATTCAGGCGCATCGCCGTAGTCGATGGCGGCTATGTTTCCGAAATTCAAGTTCAAGTTCAGCGAGCCGTTGGTCACTGAGACCGTATGTGCCTGTTCGGTCCCGCCGGGCAGTGTTTGGATCCAACCGGCCATGTTGAGTTCGCGGACCTTGAACGTGCCGTTGAGATCAATGGAAAGTTCGTAGGTGCCATCTTCTTGAGTGATCGCTGTCGGCTCGCCCATGTCCAGGCGTCCATCGTCGTCAAGGTCGATATAGACCCAGAAACCCGGGATGCCGGGTTCGCCGTCGTCTTTGCGCCCGTCATTATCCAAATCGTGAAACTTGACGCCCTTGGATTGGACGGTGTCGTCTCGAATTCCAAAGTCCACATTGTCCACAGTGATTCCACCGTTGACCGAAACCGTGTGGGAGCCGTTGTTTTGCGGATAGGTTTGGGAACGACCGACCTGCAAGGTCTCAGCGATCCGCAATGTGGCTGGCGCATACAACTCGAATGAGTAGTCTCCGTTGGCGTCGGTCAACGTAGAGGGTTCCAATGGATCTCGTGTTCCGTCGTTGTTCAGGTCGATATAGACTTCCCAATTTGCAATACCAGGTTCGTTGTCATCTAGTCCATTGGCGTTGATGTCGTCCCAGACGTTACCGGTGATAAAGGCCGGACTTGGCGGCATGTCAAATGCAGCCTGAACTTGATTTGACGTCGCTGCGATCGGGCCATTGGTAAGATCGTCATCCGCACTGAAGCCCATCCCGCGACGCGCAAAGGCTTCCCAGATTTCCTTGTGATTGACGCCCTGGTTCTCGATGAAATCGGCTCGCAGAATCGCGTCGCGCGCTTCCAGGAAGGATGGGTTGGCCGGTTGAAGTGTCAGACCAGTCATGACCAACTGGAATGCCAGATTGTTGCCGCCCGTGCCGTTGTATACGTCGGGATCGTAACCATACTTGTCGATCAACAACCATTGCATGTCCCACAACGTCTGAGCCCAGATCTCGCCGGAATTGTGAACTTCGTCGTTGGGAATCGCGAAACCACCGCCGTTAAACTCGGCATACGTGAGCGGATTGATCCCCATGTCGAAACTGTATGGGAAGCGACGAATCCCGGTATTGGTGAGCGGATTGGGGCCCATTACATAGCTGCCCACCGGGTATGCGTCGTTCTTCTGGTCGGTCGGTCGCTGCAAAACGTGGAGCCCAAAATAATCGCTCCAGCCTTCTCCCATGCCACCGCTTTGTAACGCATTGAGGGCACCCGCGTTGGCCGGGCCTCCAGTCAGGCGATTCGTGACGCCATGACCATATTCGTGGATTATGACGTCGGGGGCGAAGTCAAAATCACGTCGTGGGGAGTAGGTTGGCGGGATACCGCCAGTATTCGCACTGTCTACAATGAAATCCGACAGGTCCAGATCGATCGTGAACATGGACATCGTCGGCTGTAGGCCATCCGGCGGAGTCGCGAAGAAAGCGTTGTTGCCCGCCACAAGCCCGTCATCGGCAACCTGCCCCAAGGCCAAGACTGGGTCACCCTCCAGACCACGACGAGTGTAGTTTGTGGCCTGGAAGTTTCCTGCGTCTTCGGTGAAGCCGGCCTTGCCAAAAATATCGTGGGCGATGTTAGTCCAGACAAATAGATTCGTGATCGACGCGTCGGTGTATCCGACTGGCGATTGCGCAAGATCCAAGGGGAAATCGAAGTTGAGATTTGCACCACCGTTGGGCCGGTTTGTTGGTGCAGGATTGCCCGTGGTGCCTGAATTGTTCGCGCGGTCTTCACGAGCATCAACGTTGTTGCCACGCGTGTCGGGAAACTCCGGACCGGGCCGACCATCCGCATCGTGCCATCCAAACGGCGACTGCTCTGGGTCGTGAGGATCGACGATAATCTCGCGCCCCGTGCCATCAAGCGGACTCTCATTGGGAATCGGAAGCGCGTTGTAAGAAGCGTTGCAGACCCAGTCTTCGAAGTACAGGTTGCCGCCACCTTCGGCGCTCATGCTGGCCGAATACCAGTGATTTTGCCGCAGCATCTGCACATTGAGACTCCAGGCAAGCTCGATGCCCGGCTGGCCACCATCGTCGATCGGTACGTAAACCAACTCGGCGACAACGTTTCGTTCCGCCAAACCACCCGTCGAAAGAATCGTTTTGCTGGCCGCACCACCCTCGAAATCGACCACGCGCGGTTCGGAGTCCAGTTCGAAACCAAACTCTTGCGCAAACTGAGAGAATGCGGCGGCGGCACCAACTGACGTCTGTGCGCCATTCACCCCTGCGGATGCCAGATTCGGGACGAACGTGCTGGAGACATCCAAAATCCGACCATCCGACATGACGTTGACCAAAATGTCGGCGGCTTGAACCTCAAGATCATTATGTGTTTGGCGCAATGCAATATGCGTTACACCGGTGTTCTCGCTGCGGTACTGCGATTTGACAATCGCATCTTCCATGTCGCTCGAATTCAGCCCAAACCGCGACGCGTTTTGACGCAGGTAGCTCATGGCGATCGTTAACGGATCACCTGATCGAGGGGGCGTCAGGTACGCGCTCGTGCTACCTTCGTAGTGGCGCGGAGCCGAATAGAACAACCCGCTTCGGTGCTGATGGTCGCCGTCATGAGAAGGAGCAAACCCGCCTTCCCCTTCCGCACCAAAATCCGCGACAGTCAACGCCAACAGGCGACGATCTTCCAACTGCTCGAACAGGATTCGACGCCGATGGCTCGCCTCGCGGGAGGATCGTCGTTTATTGGTCGTTTTGAGACGGTTTTGGACCCGATTGGCTGAATTCACAACGAGTACCCCTGTTGGGCTAGGCCAAGACGTGGGTGATTGGTCGAAAAAGGACTGTGCCTATCAGTCTAATTACGCACCGCAATTAAATCCACTTATTTGCCGAAACTACCGTGTTAACTGGAGTTCCGCGCTCGTTACAATCGGCATATCCCCTGCAGGCCGTACCCAATTCGCAGCAAATTGCGACACGGGGCGGGACGATCTGCAAGTTACCCGGAAGTGATTATAGGAAGAATAGGCAAGTTAGTGGGACATAATCTGTCGATTATAAACCGACATCACAAGCTGTCAACGAAATGTCGAACGCAGATTAGACGGAGGCCAGCTGGCGCGCGTTCCCACGGTCTGGGTAAAATGTGTCAGCGGGAGACAAGCCAGATTCGGCCGTTTTGCGGAAGAATCACCGGTTTCTGACCAGGATTGGCCTCTTGCAGGTGCGGAGAGAGCCGGTGGGAGAGGCTCCGGCCGCCTCGGGGGCCCGCAATCAACCTGAACGGCGGTTGACAGGCAAATGGCCGTTAACAGCCTGTTGATTCTCGCGTAGGCCGGTTACGCGTATCGAGGCACCGTGGACGCTTCGGTCTTCGCGCCGGCGTCCCTTACCACATCCACTCTATGCCGGCGAATCCACCGTGGTAGAACGCGGTGCCGTTGTCATTGGCAGCCGAAGTACGCAGGGATGGGAAGACCAGGTTCGGTGGTGCGGACGAATTGAACTGTTCTGGTGCCAAGGCCATGCCTTCGAGATACAGCCCAAAGTAACCGGCGCGAACCGTCCAGTTTGGATTGACCCGCCAGATCACCATCAGATTCGCGTCGGCGACGACAGCGATGTCGTTCATGTCGACATTTTCGTTGAACGTGGCGCTCGGCTCGGTGACATCAATGACCGTCGTCTGGTTTCCATAGTTTCCAAAAACACCTGCCTTGATTTCTCCACCGGCTTTAATTCCGGGGACTACCGTGCTCCACAGGTCGGCACCGACTTGGAAGCCGGTCAAGCTGTTGCGTGCGCGGATATTATAATCCATGGTGCCGGCTTGATTGCCCGGAGTAACGAGATCCGTGTCGTTGCCTTCGGTAAAGTAACGAAAGTCTTCCAACAGGTAGAAATAGCGAACACCGGCCAGGACGGACGCTTGCACGCGGCAATTCGGGGCGGTGTAGCGGCGCCGGAAGTTCAATTCGAAGTTATCCATGGAAGAAGAGTAGGCGATCGAGTGAAAAATCGCGTTATCGGTCTGTGGAAAACCGCCGGGTGGGAAGGTTGCGTAGTTGGTGATCGGTGAAAACAGTCCGCCCAATGGATCTGATCGGCTGTCGGACGAAGACCAGCTGAAGAGGCCGTAGTAGGTGAATTCGGCAGTTGCCGTCGCGAGAACCTGGACGGCCGCATTAAGACGAACACCGGGCTGCTCGTCAAAATTCAGATCTTCCGTGCTCATGATGATGTTTGGAGCTGGTCCCGGGCCGTCGGCGGTGAAGTCAACTCGACGGGAAGCGTTTTCACGCTTCAGGTACATCGCATCCAAGGTGATGTCGTACCATCGCGGTGCGCATTGCCCGCCTTCTGAGTAGGGCAGCAAGCGGCCCAGCAGGCCAGCCATGAAACCGCCGCCTGCTCCAAAACCGTGATCGTAACCACAATCTGCACAGCCGTTACCACCGCAGCTGCCGCAGAACGACTGGCCACCAGGTTTGCCGGCGGGACCTGCAATGCCACCGACACCTGGTGGGAACGCCTGAGGCATGCCGTAGCTGGCGGGCATCGCCCAATTGTTCGGTTGGGGTGGACCCTGTGGATAGCCCATGGGTGGTCCCTGTGGATAGCCCATGGCTGGCTGGGAATAAGTTGCTTGTTGCATTTGAAACGGCACCTGACCGTAACCCGGTGGCACAGCAGACGGATGCCCGAATCCACCTTGGGGCAACGTGGGAGCGCCAGGCGGGACGACATAGGTTGGAATTGCACCGCCCGGCGTGTAGGCCAGTGGCGGTCCATTGGAAGCAAGTTGAGCGGCGGGTAGTGGGATTTGCTGTTGTGCGCGGAGGCCGGTTTGTGCCGGTACTGCGCCAACTGCAGGAGTTATTTCCGGCAACGGCGACAGGCCAACGTCTTGAGTGTTTTGCGGCGCGGCAAATGACTCGGCTGGCGGACGGCTCTGCGGTGCTCGAACAACTGGTGGCAGACCATCGCCAGGCATCACACGGGGATGCTGCCGGATTGGGTTGAACGGCAAGTTTCCGTCGGGCGCAAATGCAGCGGAGCGGGAATTCGCATCCCTCACAACTGCTGCTCCGGGGACGACAGGGGCGCCTGGCTGTGAAATGCGAGCATCATTCTGGAGATTCAGGCCTTGGCCACCTGGAAGCGACTGTGCCTGTACACCGGATGCGGCAACCGCAACCGCAACTGACACGGTCGACAAAACAGCCAGGAAGCACTTCCTTACAGTTTTCATCTGGACTTCTCCGCAATGCAAGATGAAACGCCAGCGGTTTCCATGTGGAATCTGGCCCCACGAGGTCGTTCGATCGTTACAAGCCATGCAAAACGACTCACCCGTAGAATTCGCTGAAACTAACTATCGGTCCGGTATAAAACGTAGAACCACTTTTTTCCGCTTTCTCGGAATAGTGACCTTAATCGGCAGGCTTGCCCACAAACTCCTGTCTTTCCTGGTTTTCCTCCTTCTCTGGCGGATCTTTTCTGCGCCCGATCCCATCGACGTGGGGGAATAGATTGACTGGGCGGTATCAGTGGCGGTGTGCCTGGACGCTCGCGCAAAAACTTCCTGAGCCCAACACAGGGGACGGGGCGTTCCGAGTGGGTGGAATTTCACCGATGACACCGGTACAAAACCGCCGAACTGGCACCTTCCAGTTCTTTCGAGGCAAAACGCACGACAGCATCCGGGTCGCCTGGATCGGAAGATCGTGGACGTACGTGCACCTGTTTCTGCGATCCTGGCCAGTTTCCACGGCGGCAGACGCGAATGCTCGGCGACCGTACTCAAGCTGTACCTTCCCTCCCAGCGATCAGAAACTCCGTTGGTTGTAAGACGTAAATCGGGGCAACTTGTTGCGAAAATGCCGCTGGCTTGCCAGAATCTAACGAGGCAGGGCGTCGAACCAATCCGAGCTACCACTCGGTCTTGTTAACCTGCTCCCCGACCAACCTGCGGTCGGCGCCCGTCGCGAAAACTTGACTCAAATGCAACTAGTTTCCGACCACATGGAGACTAATGGGGACAGACACGCATCATGGGAGGTGGCCAGATGACGCAGGCCAAGTTGATCGAATCGCTCGAACAGTTTCTTGAGGTCTTGGAAAAGAGTAAACTGTTTTCCCCCGAACGGATCCAGAAACTCCGCCAAGACCTCAAGGGTTCTAACAAGCAGCCACTAGACATTGCTCGGATGCTGGTCAAGAACCGCAAATTGAGCAAATGGCAGGCGGGCCAATTGCTGTCTGGGTACTTCAAGTTTCGGCAGGGCCAATTTGTCTTGCGCGACCAATTGGGCAAGAGTCGGCTGGGGGGCTTGTTTCTCGCCCACGACGAAAAGAGAAGCCAGCTCGTTGCGATCCGATCGTTGTCCAAGGCCGCGGCAGCCAATGCCGGCAATGTCGAACGATTCGTCTTGGCAGCCGAGTCAGCGATCAAGCTAAAGCACGAGAATGTGGCGCGTGTTTTGGAACTGAACAGCGAAGGCGAGCGGCACCTGATCGTCACGGAATATGTGAGCGGTCGGGATTTAAAAAAGCAGATCGAAGAGGAAGGTCCGCTGTCGGCCACGCAAGCGGTGACCTATCTTCAACAAGCCGCTGACGCCTTGACACTGGCCCACAAACAGCAAGTAATCCATGGTAGTTTGCAGCCAGCCTGTCTCTTGGTTGATGCCAGTGGTGTCGTCAAGATCGCGGATTGGGGTCTGGCTCCGTTGCGCGCTGCCAAGAGAGGTTATTGTTCACCGGAACAGCTTGACGGCAAACCAGCTGATGCAGGTGCCGATCTATTTTCACTTGGCAGCACACTGTACTTCTTGCTCACTGGCCGCGCGCCGTTTGAGGCAAGCTCGCCGGAAGAAGAGAAAGCCATCGCGGACTCGAAACGACCGATCCCGCTCAACAAGCTCTGCAAGGACGTTCCCCGCCCGCTGGTCGACCTATGTAATCAAATGATGGCTTGCGATCCCACCCAGCGCCTGGGGCTGATGCAGGACGTGGTATCGCGATTGACCGAGTTCGCCGCAGCCGGCGATGATGCCGACCTGATCGAGCTCGAAGCGGATGTTCTCTTGGAACTGGAGGATGACACCAAGTCGGACGAACCGACCGCCGGTGAGGCCACGGATGAGGCTGCTGGTGCCAAGGACGAACAAGCCTCTGATGACACGGTGGTGAATGTGGCAATCGGTGATGCGCACAAGACCTCCACAATTTCCGACACGACGGCGATCGCGATTTCTACTGGAAAGGAGTCGACAGCCGGTCCAGTGGGTGCTTTCAAGATCAGCACGAAAAAGAAGAAAAAGAAGAAGACAAAGTCCCAGGGCGCTGCGAAGGAAGAACCCGCTGCAGCACCTGCCGAGACAGATGAATTCGTCACCGCCGCAAAGCCAGGCACAGGTTCGCTGGGAACTGCCGCCAAACAGAATGCAGCGAAATCTAAGGACAAACCGGTGACAAAATCCACCAAGGGCTCAGGGACGTCCGAGCCAGCCAAGGACGGGTCGTCAGCCAAAAAGAGATCGGGGATTCCGCTCGGGGTGATCATTGGTCTGGCGGCGTTATTTGGCTTGACCTTGCTTGGTGGTGGTGCTTTGCTGATCGCGCTGTTCTTGTTCCGAGGTGGCGAGGATGTCGTAGCGCAAGCCGCTGCCGCGGCAGACGCGGCGGCGGAGTCGGAAACTGATCCTGAAGCCTCTGACCCCGACGTTGATCCTGAGGACGTACCAGACGAGATTGAACTGGTTCAAGATGATCCACAGCGTGCCAACAGTGCGGACGCGGCCATTGATCAAGCTGACACGACAGCAGGGACAACTACGGCCGACGCGGATCCGCCCGACGATCCCCCGGCAGATGCCGTCGCGACACCCACCGCCTCAACACCGTCTTCAACCCCTGGGGCAAAGAACTCGTCAACCCCCGAAACCGCGAACTCCTCAACCCCGGGGACGGAGAACGCTGCGACGGGCGACGTCCAATCCGAGCCGGCGAGCGACGAGCCGCAAGTGAAACCCGCAGCCGAAACCGACACTAAAAAGCCAGCAGCAGATGCCGACGGTAAGAAGAAGAAAGCCGAAGCCGAAGCAGCCGCCAAGAAGAAAGTGGATCAAGCCGCTGCAGCAAAGAAGAAGGCCGCCGAAAAGAAAAAGGCCGAAGAGAAGAAAAAGAAGGCCATTCCTGTTTTCGTATTCAAACCCACGGTCGAACTACCGGCCATACCCACCGCAGATGCCGCCGGAACTCCATCTGTTCTGGGCAAGATCAATATCTCACCCACCGATGTCTGCTTCATCAGCATGACCGGTGGAGATACCGCCGCCCGCGGTCGCGCCGAATTCTCGATTCGCAATGCGAAGTCGGGGACGGCGCCCCGCGACTGGGAACTCGTGGTCAGAGACGATTCGATCGACACAGTGATTGCGACGTTGGCGTTGCCTGAGAAAGAACTGTCGTTTCATTGGCAACCCGCGGCCGCGGAAAGCCAGTTCGCCGGCAATCTCCGTAACTGTAGCTTGAAGATGACTGCGGGAAGCGCCAAGCCACAACTGCTTGCATTGCGGAGCCCGATTGTGGGTGAATCCGTCCCAATCGATCTGACCAAACCTTCTATCCAAGCGCGTTGGAATGTCGACTCGCCACCGGACCCCAGCACCTTGCAGATCGCCACTAGCCTCAAAGGCCACAAGATGGTGTTAGATCCACCTCAACCAATCGGTGCCATGAAAGGAACTCAGTGGATCTACCTGGGTGAGAACAAAGATACTGCTCTGCTGGCACTCAAGCTTGATACGACTGTTACAGCACGGGGCATTCAGGTCACTCTCAAACCGTTTATGAAGTTCGCTGGTGAAAAGCCCCTGGCCTACAACAAGGGGACCAAGAAGCGCGTTACGCAAAGCATGTCAAAGCAAGGACAGATCGAGCAGGCGAAAATTGCGTTTCTCCAGAATCAGCTGAAAAAGGCTCCCAGGGAAAAGAAGCAGCAGGTCCAGATCGCACTGACGCAAGCTGAACAGGGATTTCAAGCTTTTGGCAAAATGGCCCAACAGGTGAGCCAGTTGGATCAGATCGAGCAGAGCTACGCGGGTGCATTATTGGACTTTGAAGTGATCTACCGCACGATTCAGGGCGAGACCGTGCTAGTGCGAACCCAGGCCGGGGGCGGGACACCTTAGTGCGTCTTAGAGCCACGGTCTACGATCGTGCGGCCCTGAAAGACTCCGCCGCACGTGGGCTGGTCGGGAGACCAGCCCGCAGCGTGTGGCACGGTGGCACTGTTGTGGAACGGTCTCCCGACCAACTGTTGTGGAACGGTCTCCCGACCGTGCCACGGTGGTGAATGACAACCCGAATATGGGCCGGTCGGGAAACCGGCCCGCAACGTGACCCGCACATGTTGGATTAGAAATGGAAGTTGTACTTATCGTTGCTGGCGGCATCGCGTTGGTGGGTCTGATTGTTTTTGGGGTTCACAAGTTTGAGAAAGCTCGCACCGAGCAGTTTCAGGCTGTTTCCGACCAACTGGGTCTGCAGTTTCACCCCCAGGGGGATCCTGAAGTTCAGAACTCGATCGGTCACCTTCGGCTGTTCAATCAGGGACACAGCCGGAAAACCAAGAACATGATCTGTGGCCAAACCGAGGATGTTGAACTTGCGATCTTTGGCTATCGGTACACGACCGGTGGTGGAAAGAACCAGCAATCTCACCAGCAAACCGTGATCAGCTTCCAATCACCGCACCTGGCATTGCCGGAATTCGAGCTTCGACCGGAGAACCTGTTTCACAAGATCGGCCAGGCGTTCGGCTACAAAGACGTCAATTTCGATTCGCATCCACTTTTTTCGAAGCGATTCCTTTTGCGGGGCCCAAACGAGGTTGCCGTCCGCGATTTTTTTACGCCGGAATTGATCGAGTTCTTCGAGGGGCAAGCTGGAGTCAGTGTCGAGGCCTCCAACAATCGATTGATCTACTATCGATCCCGAAAACGTATCAAGCCGGCGGAAGTGCGATCGTTCATGGAGGAAGGTTTTCGCATCTACGGACTGCTTAAGCAGCCTTCGCCTTGACCGGATCTCTCTTCGCGAAAAATCGTCGGTTGTGAAACACGTTCATCAACCTTGGATCCCGCCTGTTGACTGCCGCGAGCGGCTAGATCATGCTGCACGCAAACATCAACAAGGCGCGATATTTCGCACTTAAATCAGGATCTATTCCATGAAAGTCAGAATTGCGGTTGGAGTACTTTTCATATTCGTGTGCGGAATGCTCACTGGTATCTTCGTGATTCAAGACAGATCGCAAACGCCGCTTATCAAGTCTGCATCCGCCCAGCAACGTGGCAGTCAGCCTTCCAGAATCTCGCCAACGAAAGCACTTGCCGATCGCGACATCTATTTCCCGGGGACGGAGGATCTCAAGCCCGATGAAATGCGCATTACCGCACTGGGAACAGGGATGCCAAGTGCTCGTCCAAAACAAGCTGCCGCGTGTTTTCTCGTCGAGCTAGGCAACGGCGATAAATTTCTATTCGACATCGGCAGTGGGTCTCACGAGCGGATTGCCGCTCAGAAGATCCCCTACGACTATCTCGACAAGGTGTTCATTGGCCATTTGCACGTGGACCACTTCGGCGATTTGCCTACCTTCTGGTTGGGCGGCACCGTGATGAACCGTCTCGTTCCGCTTCGTGTTTGGGGGCCAAGTGGCTCAAAACCGGAGCTCGGTACGAAGTTCTGTATGGAGAAGATGCAGGAGATGTACCAGTGGGATATCGCCACTCGTTCCGGTGTCATCGACTTTCGCGGAGGAAAGCTCGAGGTGAACGAGTTTCCCTTCGACGGAATTAATAAGGTTATCTATGACGAAAACGGCGTCGTCATTCGCAGCTTCCCTGCCATCCACGGCCTCGATGGGGCCGTCAGCTTCATTCTTGAATGGAACGGCATGAAGTTCGTTTATGGAAGTGATACCTATCCCAACAAGTGGTACATCGAACACGCCGCTGGCGCAGACTTCGCCATCCACGAGTGCTTTCTTCCGCCGACATTGATGGTCGAGAAGCAGGGCTTTTCCCCGCTCGAAGCGCTCGTTGTCGGAACGCAGGGACACACGTCACCCGAACAATTCGGGAAGGTCATGTCGATTGTCCAACCACGTTTGGCGATCGGCTATCACTTCTACAACGACTTCGACACAGAGCCGGAAGTTCGACGCCGCGTAAGGAAGACCTACGAAGGTCCCTTATCACTGGCAGTCGATTACATGGTCTGGAACGTGACCAAGGCTGACATCAAGGTTCGCATGGCCGCGAAGGACGAAGAAGTCTGGCCATCGGCAGCCCTCAAAAAGAAGATTCCACCGGATTTCCGGGGTGCTATCCCTTTCTCTGACTTCACACTTTCGGGCCGCGAGGCGTTTCCCGAGGTTGTTGCACCCATCTATGAAGAGATCAACGAGAAATACGGCACAGACTTCAAACCGGGGCTGTAGGCTGAACACTAAGACTTCCAGAGATTGAGCAGTTCTTCTAACAACTCATCGCCCGTCTCCAACACTCGCATGTTCGTGCGGAACATCGTCGAGAAAAGCGACATGTTGATAATCTCGCCCGCCATATCCGTATTGGAAAGCTCACGAGCGCCCGACACAACTCGTGTGGAGCCGGCGTTGGAAAGGGTAGGCAACCCGGAGTTGTTACCTGTCGAGAAGGTGTTTTGTCCGCGCCGCACCAGACCGTTGGGGTTGTCAAACTCAACCAGCTGAACCTGGCCCAGGTCGCGCACGATGCCGTCAGCAAAACGTCCTCGAACGGTGCCATCCTCTCCGACGGCAACGTCAGTCACGTCGGCATTTGAAGAAGCGGGCCCACGAGGCGCCTTCACCGCTTCGAGGTTGTTGTTGTTGAGCTGGAAGTTGCCATCAACGTTGAACCCCAGCACGCGCAGCCCGGTATCGGAGACCAGTTCGCTGTTGCCGTTGAAATGAAAATTCCCGTCACGTGTAAATAGCTGCTCGCCGTCGGCTCCCTCCAGCACAAAGAACCCATTGCCTTCGAGTGCCAGATCCAGAGGATCTCCGCTGACCACGATCGTGCCCTGCGAGAAATCCCCATCGACCGCCGCCGGTCGAACGCCCCGACCAACCTGAGTTGGATTCCGGCCTCCCGATGATCCTGAGCCTTCGAGACCGTTGTCCCGTGTCTGCGGGGTTTGATCCTCGAAGACGACCCGTGAAGACTTAAAGCCATCGGTCTGCGAGTTGGCCAGATTATTGGCCGAGACACTGATCGCCATTTCGGCAGCAGAGATGCCGCTCAAGGCGGTGTTCAGAACTGATCCCAGCATGACTTTTGATAGCTACACGGAGCGATTTCCAAGGGTGTGGCAGAAACCACACTCACCAATCGCAAGTATACGTCACAAATAGCATTTAGGCGGGTGACGTTAAACAATGTAGTTCGAGCACCCAATTGGGGGTATTTTGCACGTAAGCTGTGACATGCTTTCGACGCGTGAAATAATAGATCGCATTTAGACCTTGAAAGACGCCGCTCAGCACGATGACCGTCCCGTAGACTGCGGCAATCAGGATTCGGTAGATCTGATCAAACTCGTCGACGGAGTCATAGACGGCGCCGAGTTCAGGCTTGGCTTTCAATTCCGCTGCAAACGGACCCTCACTCGTCAGGCCAGCGATGAGCATCCAGATGCAATAAGAGATGATCAACGCCAAAAAGCCAATCTGATTCCAACCGAGAAACGCAGGGGCTTTTGGATCGAACCGCAGAAGACGCTTGCGTCCCCTGAACTCGTTGAATGCGACAATCGACAAGCCGACCGTCACGACGAAGCCGGGCAAACTGAACAATGCGAAGGGAGCCGAACAGACCGCAAAAATGCCAGTGACCCAACCGTTGAATGTTGCAACCGCCGCTGCTTTGCGGATCTTTCGTGCACGATCGTGGGCAGCGGCGACCTCGTGCTGGTGCGTTTCGCTTAGCGGACCGTTTGGCTCGGTGGTGATGGTTGCAACGGCCATGTAACGCGCCTCACTGAGAATGAAGAAGGTCAACTGCCCATCCGCGAAAAGGGAGCCTTGTACAACTATAGGTCTCGCATTGCCTTCAGCCCCTTCCTCACGGGATGCAAGCGCCCACAGCTTCTGACACTCGTCAGATAGATCAGACAGCGTCCTGAAAGTGACGGTATTTTAGGGTTGAAGAAGAATGGTCGCCTGGCGAGATAGTCGTTGATCGCTGCGCGATCAATACGTTTGGTTCGCGGAGCGAACCACGACAATCGGGCTCGACAACCCAAATTCTTTGTCTTGACAAGCTTTCTAGGAAGCGGCTGCGATTGACGCGATCGCACTACCCACGTTGTCATAGATTTGGAATAGCCGATGAAACTGACGGGACCCCAGTTGTTTGCGGACGCTCTTCCTCACATCCGCCAAATGCAGTGTGCCGTTCTTAGTGCGAATCCTCTTTTGCGTCCCTATCAGCACACCGAGCGCCGCATTCGAGATGTACTCGACGTCTTGCATACTAACGACCAAGTGATAGTTGCCTCTCTCGACCAGGGACGTCAAGCGTTGCTCGATCGTCAAAATGGCGCCTGCATCCAATAGCCGCTTGGAAAGCAATCGCAAAACAACAACGTTGTCAATTGTTTCTTGTAACCACAGCGATCGCAGCTCGGAAGCATGCTCGTCTGGAACTGCAGAGGGTGCTTCACGTCCTTCGAGCAGCCGGCCGCGAAACATCGCGTGCTTAACGGAATGGACGAGCCATTGAGGTGTGACCGTCGACTTGATCAGAAAATCCTGTGCACCTAGGCGATAGGCAACGGACACGGTGCTATCGTCAGTCAGTTCGGTGAGAATTACAATTGGCATCGTCTGAAGCTGCTCCCGCGCCGCCAGATAGGTTGAGATGCCCTGGCTGTCGGGAAGATTCAGATCTAGCAACAGCACATCAAACGCCCCTCTCTTCGTCTGTTCGATTCCCTCTGCCAACGTTGCAACTTGTTCGACCAAATAGCCGTCCTCAGCAAGCATTTCAATGAACTGCGCAGAATCTGTCGCGTTGGCGTCGATCAACAGAAGACGTGGCATGGATCTGGTGGGAGTTCCGTATGAAGCGATGCAGATGATGAGGGTAGTTTCTACCCCCTAGTGGCCCGGTTGGTCAAACGGGGGTCCACGTTGAACCGAACTCTTTGAATGCCGCAACTCGCCCCGAATAGTCCGCCTGCCAGCCGGCACGGCAGGTATTTTTCCGGATTTTGGATTGCTTTTTGGTGGACACTTCATCGAGTCGCTCTTCCATGATGGGGTTCGTCGCGTTTGGCGTGGATTAGTGGTATTTGCCATCGGGAAGGGCCATTGACCTGGCAAGGGTATATACGACTCTTCTCGTAACTTAGTTCCCAAATTCGTTCGAGGAGGGATTGGTGGAAAAGGCGGCGTTTAATTTCCCTGGTTTCAGTTTGAACGCTTTCCATCGAGATGCAGCACTATCGACGTATAACACAAATTGAAAAATATCGCACGATTGCTCCTTCGCACGTTGTCAAGGAGAATGCACACCCGCGAATGACAGACCAACGAATTTCTTGAATGTGAACCACATGCAACCGAAATCAAGTCTTCGTCGTGTTTTGATCCGCTGTTTGTGGATCTTGTCTTTACTGATGGCAGTTGACTGGACACTGGCTCAAGATGATTCGACGTTGGGCCATTGGAGATTTCAGGACGATCTGATCGAAGGGCAGCAACTGCGTGCTGTCGTTGGTGCCGACGGAACCATTCACGGTACCGCAACGCTAGACACACAGATGCCCTCGTCGCTCGTCTTGGATGGTCAGAATGATTGGGTGGTAATCAGCGACGATCTCGGGCAAGCCGCATTGCCGGTTCGCGCCATGACTGTCGAGTCGTGGGTTCGCATCGATGCGGCGAAGAAGTGGGGAGCGATCGCCACCGCCATGCAGGACAACGGCAGTTACGAGCGTGGCTGGTTGCTCGGTAACCGGGACGCGAAGTTCTGTTTCGCCGTCAGCAGTATCGACCGCAAGCGTCTGACGTACCTCTCGGCCGATGATGCATTCGTTAGTGGCGCATGGTATTACGTCGTTGCCACGTATGATGGCAAGACAATGCGACTCTATATTGACGGTCGACTCGCCGCTGAGTCGCTGGAGCAATCGGGTGATATCTTCTACCCAGAGCGCGGTGTCTTTGGGCTCGGCGCGTACCGTGATGACGACGAGTTCTATCCATGTGTCGGTCGTTTGGCAGAAGTCCGGCTGCACAAGAACGTGTTGTCAGCCGCTGAGATTGGTTCCCGCTTCGAAGCGCACAAGGATCGGTTTCCAGCAATCGAGGCGATGGTGTCACAAGTTGTAGCTTGGCCAACCTACATGCACGACAACTCTCGCTCAGGCCAGACGCAAGAACAGCTCGCTCTGCCTCTAAACAGGCATTGGTCTTACAAGACGCGTTATCCGCTTGCCCCAGCTTGGCCGCTACCGGCAAAGCAGAATTTCTGGCGAAATCAGAAGGACCTACCGGCGCGGGTTGCGTTCGACCGCGCGATGCATGTCGTGTCCGACGGTCGGCATGTGATATTTGGATCAAGCGCCGATGATCGAGTCGTTTGCTTAGAAATGGCGACGGGGGAAGAAAAATGGTCGTTTGCCACCGAAGGGCCGGTTCGATTCGCACCAACGCTGCACGACGGTCAGGCCTATGTCGGATCCGACGACGGCCAACTGTATTGCATACGTGTCGCGGACGGCGAGCTGGTATGGCAATTTCGCGCAGGGCCTCGCGATCATCGGATCCCAGGCAATGGCCGCATGATCAGCCTGTGGCCGATCCGTAGCGGCGTGATCATCGACAATGGTCACGCGCGATTCGCTGCCGGGCTGTTTCCGAATCAAGGGACATACCAATATGCGCTAGACGCTACAACTGGCAAGCTACTGGCCGAGGGACAGCTTGCGTTTTCTCCCCAAGGCTATATGCAGCTTGAAGGGAATGCGATCAAGATTTCGCAAGGCCGAGCGCCCTCCACTGTTCTCGCAACGCTTGAAAGCACCAGCAAGACCAACGTTGGACGAGTAATGGGAAACTCAACGGAGTTCCCGTTTGCCTGGATTGGGACGGCCGAGCATCTGATTGGCGGCGGTGACGGGCAGGTTGCTGCGTTTACGAAAGCAGGAAAGGAAGTCTGGCGCGCTGAAGTGCTCGGACGCGCCTACGGTCTGGCCTTCGCCGATGGCAAGTTACTCGTCAGTACCGACCAGGGGCGGGTCTATTGTTTTGGATCCAAGCCCCGCCAAGATGACCAGAACGTCGTCGATCAACGGGAAGAAGTCGCCGCGCCGAGTGAAGCCGCGGCTGAAACTGCGCGTTTTGTCACATCGTACTTCAAGAACCAGCGAGGCTACTGCTTACTACTCGGCGAAATCGATCCGTCGGTTACAAGTACGTTAGTTGACGCAACGGGTTGGCGATTCGTCTGTCGTCGGGAAACACAGGCCAAGGTCGATGAAACGAGAACGGCCCTTGATGCGGCGCACTTGGCCGCACGCGCGGCGGTGCATCATGGCGGATCAGTTCCCCTGCCCTATGGTTCAGGGTTGTTCAATGTGGTAATCGTGCCAAGCGGGTCGAAGACCCTGGGTCCCGCATTGATCGCAGAGGTCGCGCGCGTGTTGCGGCCGGCGGGCGGCCGGGCGTTTATTCGCTTACCCGAAGGTGACGCGTCTCCCAGCCAAACCGAGCGTTGGCTGAGTACAATTGCAAACCGCGGTGCTTATGACCACCAGCTTGTCGAACGGGACGGCACGTGGCTTGTGATCACCCGCAAGACGCTGCGCGGTGCTGGTCAGTGGACACATCTCTATGCTTCCGCGTCAAACACTGCCTGCAGTGATGACCGGCAGATCGATGACCGTCTGACCTTGCAATGGTTCGGACCGCCGGGGCCGCGAGAAATGGTTGACCGGCATCATCGAACGGTCTCGCCACTGTTTTGTGACGGCCGACTGTTTGTTCCTGGGAACGAACGGGTTTATGGGGTGGATGCGTACAATGGCACACCGCTTTGGGAGATCGAGATTCCCGGATCGCGACGCGTGGCCATTGCAAGCGACTGCGGCAGCATGGCTGCGACACCGGACACACTGTACGTTGTGGCCGGCGATTCGTGTCACCGTTTCGAAGCGGGTTCCGGCCAGGCTTTGGTGAAGTTTGACCTCCTCGCTGACACCGACGGCGAACCGCGCCACTGGGGCTACGTCGCGGCAGTCGGCGATGCGTTGTTTGGCAGTACCATTCGCCCGAACGCAGCGCGGTCCGGTCACTCGAAGCAGCAGATCAGCGAAGCGTATTACGACGCAGTGCCTTTGGTGACGAGCGACTCGGTGTTCGCCGTCGACCGTCACACTGGCGGGCGCCGCTGGCAGTATCAGGCCACTGCGGGCGCGATTGTCAATTCCACGATTACGATCGGCGGCGACCGATTGTACTTCGTCGAAAGTGGTAACCCGAAAACGCTGAAGGAACCAAGTGGGCGCTCGAAGCTCAAGCAACTCGCGGCCAGTGAACAAGGTGCCAACGTGGTCGCGCTTGATGTCAAAGATGGATCCGTCGCATGGCAAGCTCCGATCGATCTGGGCAGCATCGAACACCATCTGTTTATGTCCTACGCCAGGAAGAAGTTGATCGTTGTCGGTACGAGGAATCAGACGGTCGGTACGCGAGCGTATGTGTGGTACGACACGCACTGTGTTAGCGCCGAGGATGGGAAACCGGTTTGGACAGCAACCCAAAACCAACGACAGAGTGCCGGCGGTTCGCATGGCGAACAAGACCACCATCCTGTCATCGTGGGTGACACCGTGTATGTCGAACCGTATGCGTACAATCTTGAAACGGGACAACGGACCGAAAGCTGGTCTCTTGGCCGTGGTGGACACGGTTGCGGGTCGATTTCCGCGTCAGCGAAGATGTGTTTCTTTCGCGCCGGAAACCCCACGATGTGCGAATTGGCCTCTGGAACGAAAACCAAGGTGACTCGAGTCAGCCGGCCAGGCTGTTGGATCAACATGATCCCCGCCGGCGGCCTGGTTCTGATTCCAGAGGCGAGTAGCGGTTGCGTTTGTGATTACCCGATTCAGGCATCGATGGCGTTCGCCTCGCGTGCACTTTCGGACCCGGCTGAGGACCAGTAGAGACAATCCAGCCGTCGGTCTGAAGTCAGCGGTTGAACTCGTTGGCGTGGAGCTGTCAGTATCACCAATCTTATCGTCTTGCGGATTGTAGATATGCCATCGCCGAGGAGATATTCAAGTGGATCTGTTTAGACCGGATTATGGTTGTTAGCGCGGCGACATCTTTACGGTCGAGTCAAGATACTCCGTATAGTCGTTGTTCGCTCCGCGAACAACACGCAATGTTCGCGGAGCGAACAACGACTATGATCAGACAGGACGTTTGGCTGCATGGTACGGCACGAGAAAGAACAACCAGGAGGCAAAATGATGTTTGGAACGCTTGACCGCCGAACCTTTCTGAAAATGGGCGCGGCCGGCGCAGCGGCAACGGTACTCGGAAATCGCGCCTGGAGCGCCGAGTTCCCGCCGACACGCGTCATCACGCGGGGCCCGAAGCACCATTGGTTCGGCTATTACGACAAACTACAGTTTGACCCGACCGGTCGCTACGTACTCGGCATGGAGGTCGATTTCGAGCATCGATCTCCGCAGGCTTCTGATGTCATTCAGATTGGCATGGTCGACCTCCAGGACAACGACCGATGGATCGAACTGGGGACGAGCAGCGCGTGGTGTTGGCAGCAAGGATGTATGCTGCAATGGCTTCCGGGATCGGCAAGCAAGGTGTTGTGGAACGATCGGGACGGCGATCACTTCGTCTGTCATATCCTGGATACGCGAACCCGCGAAAGGCGAACGATTCCACATCCAGTCTATTCGGTAAGTTGCGACGGAAAGTCCGCGGTTGCGCCGGACTTTCGGCGCATCAATGACGTGCGGCCTGGTTATGGCTACGCAGGATTGCCAGACCCTTTTGCGGATGAACTTGCTCCCACCGCGACGGGCATCTTCCACATCGATCTGCAGTCCGGTGATTCAAAGTTGATCATTTCACTGGCCGACATTGCCCGCTTGGGTGTGATTCCGAACGAGACGCTGGGCATCAAGCATTACTTCAACCATTTGCTGTTCAGCCCCGAGGGGACTCAGTTCATCGCCTTGCACCGCTGGCGCTACCCCAACGGCAGACGGCTGACGCGGATGATTACAGCCGAGCCGGACGGCAGTGACATTCGTATCGTCTGCCCCAACGGCTACACGTCGCATTTCATTTGGCGAGACGAACACCACATTCTTGCCCAGTCCAAAAACCTGTTAGGCAATCCAAACTGGGGAGATTTTCTCTTTGAAGATGCCGAAGGCGGCACCGTTGAAGAGATCGGACACGGCGTGCTCGAT
The DNA here is from genome assembly GCA_030744725.1 of Pirellulaceae bacterium. Classification (GTDB taxonomy): domain Bacteria; phylum Planctomycetota; class Planctomycetia; order Pirellulales; family Pirellulaceae; genus ARS98. The sequence continues at coordinate 12,761 of JASLPZ010000014.1, read as the reverse complement.
CCATCCGGACATCTGAGTTACTTGCCTGGCAACGATTGGATTCTGAATGACACCTATCCGAAAGGCGAAGCTCGACTGCAGACTCCACACCTGTATCATGTGCCGACGGGTCGCCGCGTCGATCTGGGCAACTTCCATCTACCGAAGGTCTACAAAGGCGAATGGCGCGTCGATACCCATCCTCGCTCTAGCCCGGACGGTCATTTTGTCTGTATTGACGCGCCGCACCAGGGCCAGGGCCGGCAATTGCACCTGATCGAAGTCACTGGGATCGTGCGCTGAATGTGTTGTTTCGCGTAGATGTTCTCCGTTTTTTTCACTGGCATGGCGTGACGCCGAGCAGTTCTGAAGCTACGATGGTGGCCACGTTCCAACAGAGTGCGTCACACCCTGATACACCGACACTCGTCGCAGTGAAACGACATTCACGCCTTACAACCTTGGAGACAACGCGCCATGACCTTTCCTTCACGTTCCATCCGTTTCTGTTCGATACTCGTCGTACTCCTGGCATCTACGGCGCGCGCGGAGGAGACCAAGACAACGCACGACGCCATCAAGCCGGCGCCGCGTGCCGGTCGTTGGATGACTCGTCACAATGCGATGAACGCTCGTGTCGAAAAAGGTAATGTCGACTTGGTCTTTATCGGTGACTCGATTACACAGGGTTGGGAGGGGCGAGGCAAGAATGTCTGGTCGAAGTTCTATGGTAAACGGAATGCCGTCAATCTTGGCATCGGTGGCGACCGGACTCAACACGTTATCTGGCGACTGGACAATGGAAACCTGGAAGGTATCGCGCCCAAAGCGGCCGTGATCATGATCGGCACCAATAATTCCGGCAGCAACTCGCCGGAACAAATCGCCGATGGCGTAACGGCCATCGTTCGTCAGCTGCAAGCCAAAACACCCAAGACAAAGATTCTGATGCTGGCGACTTTTCCGCGAGGCGCGAATCCCGCCGACAAGAAACGTCAGGTGAACGAAAAGAGCAATGCGATCGTCGCAAAGCTGGCAACGGACGACAACGTCCACTACTTGGACATCGGCCAGGAGTTTCTCGGTGACGATGGCTCACTGTCAAGGGAGATCATGCCCGACTTGCTGCACTTAAGCGAACAAGGATACACGATCTGGGCCGAATCGATTGAACCGACGTTGGCAAAGCTGATGGACGAGTGAACATTGTCGTTGTATTCCTTTCTAGATGACTCATCGTGCTTATACCGTACGGAACTGATGCACCGATTTATCACCTGCCGTTTGCGACAGTGGGTATGATCGTGTTGAACGCTGTCGTGTCATTCGCGGCTTGGGCGGCAACGGGCGGTGGTTGGTGTATTGCAACGGACGAACTTGGCCAGACGGTGTGGATTATCGAGGAGATGATCCTGCAATATGGGCACGGTCTTCGCCCATGGCAGTGGATTACCTCCAACTTCCTGCATGGCGACATTCTGCACTTGCTGGGTAACATGTTCTGCCTATGGGGCTTCGGTTTGGTGACCGAAGGCAAAGTCGGCTGGTGGCGTTTCCTGACGATCTACTTTGGAATCGGTGTGGCCCAATGCGCTTTCGAGCAGACACTCATGTTGGGCGCGTCACCAGGTGGTTCACTGGGAGCGTCGTCGATCATTTACGGCCTGCTCGCCATGAGCATGGTCTGGGCTCCGCAGAACGACATGAATTGCGTCTTTCTGTTTTTCTTCCGCCCAATCGTATTCGACGCGTCCCTGTACGCGATTGCCACCGTTGCTCTGCTAATCCAAATCGGAACGGGCTGGTTGGTGGGGCTCGCAATCACCAGCCAAGCGCTTCACTTGATGGGTGCGGCTGCCGGATTTTCTGTTGGCATTTTCATGTTGAAGAAGGACATGGTCGATTGCGAAGGCTGGGACTTGTTCAGCGTTTGGTCCGGGGGCAAGACAACCGATCTCTTTGAGGAAGACGATGCTGCGGCGGCACTACTACGGGAGTCGCATGACAAACTCATGACAGGCGCATCGAACAGTCCCTCCGTCCAATCCGCTCCTGACGAGCCATTTCCGGGATCAGAAAGGTGGACAGCACCTGATTTACAGCCGACAATCGAGCTTGATAGCGCGGAACTCACGGCGTTGCGCTCGGCAGTCGCAGTAGCGGATCCAGCGCGAGCTTTCACGTTGTTCGAGCAACTCGCCGACGACCCACTGAATTGGCCGCTGCCCGAAAAGGAATTGGTCCAGACGATCACACTGTTTCACAAGCAGGGCCTCTGGAACGAGTCGATTCCAGCAATGGCGACCTACCTCGCAAATTTCAGTGAACGGGACACGAAGGTCCGTCTGAAACTCGCCCATGTTCTGATGGACGCGGCACGCAGGCCGCGACAGGCGCTTGCAGTTCTGGAGAAACTGAACGCGCCGCTCTTGTCAGAGAAGGAAAGTGGTATGCTGCAAAAGCTCATCGATCGAGCTCAAGAAGCCATGGCCGATGCTGCGAGCGAGCCGCCTACTGAGGACTGGTAAACGCCACCGGGGCCACGTCACGTCGCCCCGCCAAGGATCGTTCGAGGAATTACTGTCCGATAGTCGCCTTTCGCGGAGCGAAAGGCGACAATAAGAAATCGAACACTGCTATACATCGCGGAATCCGAAGCAGACAGTCGCCAAGAGTACTGAAACCAAAGCCGGAATTCCGTAGCCCAACAAGACGCGTTTGAGCGAAAAATCTTCGTAGTCGCCCTGTTCGAAGAATCCCTGATTTTCCGGTTCTGCTGCCGGTTGGCTTCCGCCGAAGGAGCCAAAGAACTTGATGGCGTCTTGAAAAGCGGTGTCCAGTTCAGGCGCCGGCTCGGGCTCATCGACCTCGCGCCACGGTTGTCGTAGCAACGTCGGCAGCGCTTGCGTCAGGCTAATTGGCGACATCTCTTCTAGTGAAAACATGTTCAGGACCAGGTTAACTGGGAACCAAAGGAACACGAGCACCGTGACGGCAAGAAGCGTATTGCGCAGCAGCGTCCCTAACAGAAATCCGACGGAAACCAGGAAAGTCAGTACCAACGCCACGACGCTGAGCGAGGCGGCAACGCCGTAGAGTGTCACCGGATCCGCGTCTGGTGGTCTCTCTGCCAGCGCCGCGATGGCGATGGTTGGAGTCGTTACAAGCAAGAAGACGCTCAGAACCAAGGTCACGCGAGCCGTCCACGCAGCCAACAAGTAAGAATACCGAGTCACCGGGCGGCTCAAGATGCCGTCGGCAATGACACCTGCCTGCGCGCCCGACATGGGCGTGACGCTGAGCATCATCACGACTAGCGACCAGGGGAAAATCAGATAGGGCAACAGCAGGATCGCAATCAGCGGTGCCGTTTGGAGTTGGCCCCAGTTGCCCAACAACTGAAATGCGGCCAGCAACGCCGTGGCTATCAGCCACAGTCGCACCAACCAATTTCTCGACAACATGCTTAGATCATGCCAGAGAATCGCCGTGAATGGCATCATCGCTGCTGTCAGCTTCGAGATTAAAGCGTTGGAATCCATGTGCTTCGTCTTCCTGCAGCAACTGCAGATAGACGTCCTCGGTTTCGTTCTGGCCAGAATGTACGTTTTGCAATGTAAGGTGGGCCGTGTCCACCAGGTTCAATACTTCGGATAGCTTGGTCGCGTGGCTCAGACCGTCGGTAACTTCGACGGCGACCAGATCGTTGGGTTCGAGAGTCGCTGTGACGCCGTCGATTGTGTTGACTTCTCCGACGAAACGTTGCAGACCTTCGGCACTTCCGTCCAAGTCCAAGCGGAAGGCGTTGTGAGCCAGGCGGCGCTTCATTTCGCGGATCGAGCCGGAGAAGATCATCCGCCCTTCGTGCATGACACCAACGTCACTGCAAACCTGGTCGATGTCGCTCAAGATATGGGATGACACGACGATCGTGCGAGTTCGACCCAGCTCGCGGATCAAGTCCAACGTAAAGCGACGCGCGGATGGGTCGAGGCCCGCGGTGGGTTCGTCCCAGATCAGTAGCGGTGGGTCGCCGATCAACGCAGCGGCAATTCCCAAGCGTGTCGTCATCCCTGTTGAAAAGGTGCGAATGACCTGGCCTGTGGCGCCAAGCAAACCGACGGCACGTACCAACGACGCCAAGCGTGGTCTGCGCACCTCACGTGGCAGGCCATACAGCTTTCCCAACAAATCAAGGTATTCCAACGGTCGCATGTGTCCCGGCAACTTGGGATTCGTCGGCAGGTACCCGATCAGTTTGCGTACGGAGACGCGATTCACGCCGCACGGCAGACCGAACACCTCAGCCCGCCCCGCACTGGGCCGGTGCAGTCCTAACAACAGCCGTAGTGTCGAAGTCTTGCCTGCTCCGTTTGGTCCGAGCAGCCCAAAGACCGATCCCTTCGGCACCTCCAGGTTGAGATCATTAACCGCCACCAAACGGTTGGCGTAGATCTTCGTCAGATGCTCGGTACGGATTGCAAGTGACACTTCAAGGCCTCTTGGCAGATGACGTTGTGAAGCGGAGAGGTTGTGAGTTTACTCGGTTGAAACTCGATGAATCCACAGGCTAGGAAAAGCATGGCCTGGAACTTTGTGACGCGTCGTATTGTAGGTTGGAGACATCCTCTGACTGGCAATGGGGAACTCCAGACCAACGGCCAATCAAGATGTCACGTAGTATTAGTGTAGTCAACGAGATCTTGCGTGCTACATTCACCTCTTCGACTTTCGTGTTTGAACCGACGTCCAGCGGGATTGTGCCTCCAAAGATGTTAATCCTTGCCAGGCTGACAAGAAATGGCGGCCTCCTGCGGGGCCTCGGTAGATCCCCCTCTCTGAGAGAATCACGTCTTGATTGACGGATGTTTCGGTTTTCATAGCAGTACCCCGGGAGTATCAGACGACGTCATCACCGCCACGGTCACACGTTGCGAAAGATCTGATTCTGGCAGTCGAGCCGAACGGGCGTTGCGTAGTGGTATACGTTTGCACCGCTGGCGATGGTCGTGGAAACGCGTACCAGAAACTCGATCCAATCAGGGCTATTGAAGGCGGCGAAAGCCATTTCCAGCCGTGAGAGCATCGATTCGGCTGGGCCATCGAGATCCGGCAGCAACACCGGGCCGGTGTCGGTCTGATAGATCATGTCGCGCTCGTTGGCGTTGATCGTCTTGATGGGATATTCGATGACGGCGGTACAGCGTGCCGAGTGGATTGTCGAGCACGCGACGAGCGACTGATTGGCGAGCGTCGCGGCAACGATCTCTTCAGCCGTGTTCAGCGCGACACCCTGACGCTGGACAACATCAATCCGCACATCATCAAACGCGTCAGAGATTTGACCGGTTTGCCGATCCGACTGAGGTCCGCTTCCGTGTGGATAGAGATCAACGGCAACACCTGCGCTGGCGTACGTTTTGATGTGCATGAACCCGTCGTCCGAAAACACCGGCACAAAATCCGCGTTTGGCTCGGTCCAGATATCACGCTCGACGCCAACGCGTTCCGTCTTACAATTCGCACCCATCACGAAGGTCTGCGTGTTGCCTGTCTGCTTGTCCGTCACACGACAGCGGCATTCGATCTGAATCCTCGCGTTATTCAGCGTAAACGGGGGTTTGTGACTCGCCGTTGTGGGCGGCTTCTTGAGTGTGTCAATTCGGAATGTGAGAAACGATTGTGAGAAATCGATGATCGCCGTCATGCTGAACCTTTGGGAGCAAGAAACTGGCCTAGGAATCTAATAGTACAGTGCAACATTGTTGGTGTAATTACAACCACGAATAGCCCAGCGCGGCCTCTGGCCGCAACCAAAGAGGGTCTTCGAACACCACACCTGACTGCATCAGCAATTGATTGGCCGACCCTAACCTCACTTGCTCCTTTCCCTCACCCCGTACTTCTTGCAGATTTCGACAACTCGACCGATCGGGATGGCATCGGCAGAATGTCCCTGAAAACCTGTTACGGAGGTGGCTCTCAACAGGCTGTTAATCACAGCCTCTTCGGTTGCCTCTTTGGCTGCCAAGAAGAGCGGGCTCAAGCGGTCATCTCGAACGATCGGTTTCGCTTCGACAGCGTGTGGTGAGCGGTAGCGAATACGCACTTCTTTGTGGACAGAAAACGCGATTACATAGTCGCCGCTGCCATGTGTCATCGGCGAACCGACAGCGGCCAGGCCAAGCAGCGCTCGCCGCGCCAGTCGCTTGAGTTGCCGGGCGTCAAGCGGTGCGTCGGTGGCAACCACCACGATGCACGAACCACGCTCGACGGGACGATCGGGCTGCGTCTGATCCTTGAGATAATAGCGGCCCAGTTCTCGGCCGACGGGAGCACCTGCCACGTTGAGCACACCGTTGAAATTGGTTTGCACCAAGACGCCCACGGTATGTCTGCCGGAGGCCTGCGGGGTCAGCCGAGAGGATGTTCCGATGCCCCCTTTCCAGCCCATGCAACGCGTTCCAGTTCCCGCGCCAACGGACCCCTCACCCACCGCACCGCCCGTTGCCGCATCGATGGCTGATTGCACGTGCTGCGCCGTGATACTCCGCGCACGGATGTCGTTGAGCACCCCATCGTTGCATTCGCCGACAACAGGATTCACCGAACCGACCGTTTCATTTCCGGGCTGGTTCAGCGTGTACGTCACCAGGGCGTCCGCCGCGGCAAACGTGCTGAGCGTATTCGTCAGGGCAATGGGCGTTTCAAGAGCACCAAGTTCGTTGACTTGCGTCACACCAACCAGCTTGCCAAAGCCGTTTCCGACGGCGATCGCAGCGGGGACTTTATCTTGAAAGATGTTTTCGCCGTGGGGAAGAACCACGGTCACACCGGTTCGGATCCCCTGCCCTTCTACAACCGTTGTGTGCCCAACTCGCACGCCTGGCACATCAGTAACTGCGTTCTGTCTTCCGACTGGAAGAACGCCGATCCGAATACCAATCTCTCTGGTGCGAGGGCGGCTTGCAATGGAGACTGCCGGCTCATCGCCGGGGTCTGAATTCGCCTGAAACGGAAACATGATCGTCAAGGCTGTTGCGCAGATCGAGGCCATTGCCATCGCCCGCACATGGCCGCATCGCGATTGAAGTACTTTCCCGCACATACAGGCACCTTTTCGGTTCATCTCTGTTCCGCCGCCGGCCAAACCACGCGACCAGCTGTCTTCATGCGAATGTTCCACAGCGTCTTCCCGGCAGTCACATACAACGTCTTCATGTCAGGTCCTCCAAAACAACAGTTGGTGATCATGTCTTCGGGCGATGGGATGATCCCCAGCAACTTGCCTTGCGACGAGAAGACATAGACACCGGCAGGATTGTCGGTATTCTGATTCGTGTACAGCCGGTTGGCACCGGCCGTCACGTAGAGATTGTCGTCCCGGTCGATGCACATGCCGTCACCGCCGCGACCCGCGCCAAAGTCGTGGAATTCACGCCTCGTGCCAGTTGCCAAACCGTCGTCAGTCAAATCGAAGGCAAACAGTTTACGTACCGGCATGAGCGGGTGATTGTCGACCACGAAGAGCGTCTTCTGATCCGCTGAGATTGCGATGCCATTGGGTCTGGCGATCTGCTCGCGGTCGAGGATCCTGACCACGGCTCCGCTGGAGGGATCGACCCGGTAGACGCCTTCTTCCTCCAGTTCCAGCTGTTCGCGGTCCGGACCGTAGTAGGGATCGGTGAAGTAGATCCGCCCCTTCTTATCGATGCACAGGTCATTGGGACTGTTAAACCGTTTGCCTTCGTAATGGTCCGCAAGCACCGTGCGTTTCTTGGTGCCCACGTCAATGCTGGTAATGCGACGTCCGCCGAGCCCGCCGCGTTCGTTGCCCTCGCACGCAATCAACTGGCCACGGCCGTCGAACATCAGGCCATTGGAGCGCCCGCTCGGCCTGAGAAAGACATCCGCGTCGACGGCCGCTGGCTTCAAACGCATGATGCGGTTGTTGGCGATGTCGCTGAAGAAGACGCTGCCGTCGGCATGATAGGCCGGGCCTTCGGTGAAGACCAATTCGGTGACCGATTCCAGACGATCGCTTTCCATCAAGGCGGTCGGCGGTTCCGCGCGAAGCGCACCCAGCGCACACCACGGCAGGCAAACGAGCAGGGTCAGTTTCTTCATTCCGAGGGCTCCTCAACAGTGGCGTCCTTAATGATGGCTCGCTCGCCAAGATCGTAGAACGAGCCGGCGGGCAAGGCGATAAAATCGGGCTTGTCTGGATAGACTGGTAAGTTGCGATCATAAAAATGAGCTCTGCCGCTCCCGATGACTTCAGCCTTTGACTCTTGCACAATAATCACGGTCGATTCATCCAATCCGATACCCAGCATTTGCGGGTATCGATTGACCAACTGTGTCATGTCCTTTTGGCGACCACGTTGCGAAAAATGTTGATCGATGGCGACGCCGCTGATGAATCCCAGGCCACCGCGTTCGTAGCCCGGTGCCATGATGTCGAAATTGCTGATCGGTGTCGCTCGAGCCAGGTAGCGAGCTTGAATCGACGCGCCCGCGGACGAACCGCCGATGACTCCGCCCCGCTTGAGTACTTCTTTCATCAGTTTGTGGGCCGTGGTGCCGTAGTAGGAGTCGGCGAAGTTCCATTGTCGGCCACCACCAAACCAGATGCCCGTGGCGTCTTTCAGGGGGGCCAGGAATGCTTCGTCGTCATTTGCCTGATGCCGATCTTTGGTATGGATGAAGGCGGCGTGCTGGACGCCCATCTTCTTCCAGCCTTCGACTGTGCGTTGCGGGCCTGAGAGTTCGTTTCGTTCGCTGCAAGGCACGTAGACTAACCTGGCATCTTCGACGCCGCCGGCCAAATCGACGAATCGTTGCATCAAGTCCTTCGGCAAGCCACCTCCACCGACGATCACCAGCGTACCGTTGCGGACAAACGGCGTTTTCGGTTTGACGGGCGGAAACGGATCCAGTGTGCGATCCATGGCGACGCGCCGCCACTGGGTCAGGTCAATCAAGAAATCATTCGGTGATTGTCGCCGAGAGCCCTGCTTTGCAATCGTCTGAGAGCGGAACGGGGAGCGCTGGTTGGCGGTGATCATGACCGTCGCCCGACCGTCTCCCAAGACTCGCAGGATACGACCATCCAACACTACTGCCGTGTTCGTCTGAAGACCGATTGCCACCGACCGCGGATGTGACGCCAATACGCTCTTGACTCGCAGGCGGTCAACGTCGGTGGAAAAATCCGTTTCGATAACGCTATCAGGTACGAGGTTCAGACCATCGGAAACTTCCGCGAGTTGCTGGCCACCGGTGATTTCGATGCGTGAGAGCATCTTGGCGATTGGGCCGTTCGCGTAAAGGACGCCGCCTCGTTTGATGAGGTCACGCAGATCTTCACGAACCGAAAGAAGTGCCTGTTTCTCGCTAACGTCGAGCGGCCTATCGGTCAGCAGCATTACACCGGCTGCTTCTTTCAGGCCGGCGAAAGCCTGCTGCACTATTGGTTGTGACCTAGCGTCGATGAAGGTCACCGTGACTGCAGCCGCGGATTCGAGCCTCTTGTGAATGGCATGCTGCTCGTCTTCGCTGATCTTATTAAACACGATGGCTACGATATTTGCCTTGTCACCGCCGCTGGCACGGAGGAAGAACGCATCGACATCATCGCTGTCACTAAGCAGATTGGTAACAATGATCTTCCCGTTGATCTTGAAATCGACCGGCCAATGATCGAAGGACTCGTCGAATTCTTGCGCCGGCAAACGCGTCAACGCGATCCAGAAAGTGATCAAGATGATGACCGCAGAATTGGCTCGCACCGTGCTACTCACTTTCTCTTGGGCGATGGGCAGTTGGAGATCTTTTGGGGATGGGTACTCTTACTCTTGCCCGTCGCAGAAGGATTGGCGGGTGAGAGTGCCCATCCTACGACTGGTAAGGATCGTTCGAGGAATCACTGTCCGATAGTCGTCTTTCGCTCCGCGAAAGGAACGTGCTTTCGCGGAGCGAAAGGCGACAATAGAAGATCGAACACTGCTAAGCCAGATTCCGCCACTCGCCTTGGTTTCCATTGCTTTATAGATCCGAGTTATGCTTTGATCGGTCTTGCACGCGGTGAACAACTCCACCCTGCGGGAGAATTCAAGCGGCATGAATTACTGATCTTCCGCCGCGAACCGATGCGTCGGTACGGGGCGGCCGGGGCGGAAGCTCTGGGTTTGGTGATCGCTTTGGGTTGCGTTGATTTCGGTGCAGGCGGAATCGAGCGCTGACGTAACCAGGCGTTGTAGTTCCTCGGGGTCGATCGCCACCCGTGCGTTGACAATTAGATTGGCTTGTCGCGTCTGGCAGTCCGAGGCTAAGGAAAGCTCGGCGAGAGAATCGTTGCTGACCAGATTTACCACCGCGTGGGATCCGTCCGCCAAGCCGATCGACTTGAGATGCGCCACTTCTGCATCGGCGGCTGCTAATACCGTCCGCAGCCGATTTACGATGTCGACCACCAGGTCGTCCAAGACGAAGGGATCTTCCGCGGCGACTTGGAGGCTACTGTTGAGCCAACCGAGTTCCGCTTCGCCTTCGGCGTAGACATCGTAGTCTAGATCCAAGATTCGTTTCCCAAAGTTGCCGCGCCGCTGCAACTGATTGACCAGTTGGTCGAACCCTTCGCCCGTACGTGCGGACATGCGGATGGCAGGGATGTCGGGGTGACGGTCATGGAGTAGCTTGACTAGTTCATCGACCTCCGCGACGCTCAACTGATCGACACGGTTGACGATTACAAAGTCGGCTTCTTCCAGTTGCTTGAGGAAGATGTAGGCAGCTTTCGGCGAGAAGCCGGAATTGGGCTCGTTCTTCAAGATCCGCCGTCCGTGGCTCGGCTTGAGAATGACTCCGTAGGGGGCCACCTCGAACCGGGTGTCAAACAGCCGCATCAACGGCTGGACGACCGTGGCCACCAGATCCGTGCAACTGCCAACCGGTTCGGCCAGTATTACATCCGGGTGGCCTTCCAGTTCCAGTTGGTCGGCGGTCTTCGTCAGGTCGTTGAAGTTACAGCAGAAGCAGGCCCCAGCCACTTCGCCAACGTGAAACCCTTGGGAACGCAATAGGTGGGTGTCGACCAGGTCGGCGGCTTGATCGTTGGTCACAATGCCTACGCGCAGGCCTTGATCTTGATAGGTGCGAGCAAGCCGGGCGATAGTGGTGGTCTTGCCGGCACCCAAAAAGCCGCCCAACATGATAAAGCGTGTCGTATCTGTCATGGTTCCGATTATTCTCCGACGGACGTGGCAAATCAATGGTGTCGATCTACACTGACCGCCTATAATATCCACAGAATGTCGGGCATCTTCTTGCAGGAAGATCGGCTTGCTTACGCTCCGTGCCTTGATTGGTTGCCTGCACCTGGTTTGGCGACGGCCTGAATTTGTTTGGCGACGGCCTGAATTTGAATGACTCTGGGCGGATCAAAGACATGAGTTCCACAGACCCGACAACTCCAGAGCATCCGTACCAACCACCGTCACAGCCGGCGCCAGCGGACCCCGCTGGCAGCGGCCCGACGAAGCGACCGCCAGACATTATGCGCCTGGCGTACGCGATCCTATGGGTCACGTTCGTCCTGATTGGCGGTGGTGCCTTGGCGAGTTATTGCGCGCTTGAATTCGGCGAATTGGGCATGTTTGTCGTGTGGCCGATTGGATGGGCCGGTGGCTTGGTGGCGTCGAAAATCCTGGGCGGAAAGAGCAGGTTTGTGGGCATCCTTTTGGTCGCGGCTTGTTTCGGCATCAGCATGATTGCCGAAGTTATTTGGATTCATACAAAAATTGAAGGTGCCGACGAGAGTTGGGTCAAGGCGATAAGCCTCTTGCCGGCATTCATTCGGCAGTATCGGGTTTCTGCACTAATCGCTTTGATCGTTTCCATCTTTGGGGCGATGTCCGCCTGGCAGCAGCTCTCAGCGCGGTACGTTCGGGTGCGGATTGATGATTGAGCGACTACCGCTAAGGCCGTGGGTTTAGAACGTACTTAGCGATGTTTACCCTCGTCTGGCTTGTTCCCTGCCAAACACGCTGGCAATACTCGACGTACAATTGACAAGAGCGGAAGGCTCGTGGATAAGTAATGTCAGTCAAGGCGTCGGAAAAGTTGTCGTCGGTCATTTGATGGGAGGTTGCTGAGATGAATCACAACTCGATTTTGAGAGTCGTCGCCGCGTGCGGCATGTCCGCGTGGCTGTTGATGATGATCGTCGGCTGCGATCCAAAAGGACCGCCTTCGGAGACGAGTCCGTCCGCGGAAACGCAATCTGCGAATGAGGGGCACGACCACGACGATCATGACCACGGGCACGCGCATGAAGACACAGGGCCGCATGGTGGACACGTAGTCGAGATTGGTGATGAACAGCTCCACGCCGAATGGACACATGACGATGCGAGCGGAGAGGTGGTCGTCTATCTGTTGGACAGTACGGCCAAATCCGACGCCACAATTTCTGCGGCAACAATCTCGATCAAAACGAAAATCGGCGAGACCGAGAAGACTTATGAGCTGCCCGCGATTTCCCAGGAAGATGGCCAATCATCGCGGTTCGCTCTGTCCGATCCTTCGATGGTTGAAGCGCTGAAGGCCGTCGGCCCAGGAGTCGAGGCGACCGTTGTGGTGAACGTGGACGGCGAGGCGCTTGTGGGCAAGTTCGAGCAACACGAACATGACGCTCACAAACACTAAGGATCGTTCGAGGAATTACTGCCCGATAGTCGCCTTTCGCTCCGCGAAAGGAACGTGCTTTCGCGGAGCGAAAG
>JASLPZ010000149.1:0-15934 GCA_030744725.1 Pirellulaceae bacterium | reverse complement strand
GAAGCTCCAGTGTGAACTCCGAAGAGCCGGGAGTTATCCGGCCAACCTGAGTGTGGGCGGGATACACCTCGAAAGCCCCCGTCGTACCACCCACTTCCAACACTTTGCCGATTGATGCGGTGGGTTCGCTGATGATTCGGAAGTCACCGTGCAAGCCTGATGCGTCGGTCACATCCAGGACGATCTCGTCGATCGAACCCGGAAGCGGCTTTCGCCTCTTGACCGGCTCGGCCGATTTCGGTCGAGTTGTCTGTGTCGTGCTGAGTCGAATCTGGTCGAGTCGATGGACGGAATGGCGGACCTGTACACGAAGCCGGTGACGTCCGGGGCGGTCGAAGGTGATCCGAAGCGGAGGATCTTTCGGAAGACCACTTGCCCAACTCCAGACACCAGCTGGCACGGCGTCTCGCCAATTGCCGAAGCCCAACTCGGCACGATACGTGGGACCAACTTCTTTGGTCCCGATATGACCATCAAATTGAATCCACGTGGCATCCGTCTTGATCCCGCCGTCCGTCACACCCCGCAACCAAACGTAGTAGGCCTTGCCGGCGTCGGCTTCAAACTCGAAGTCCGCATAGTGTTTGGGACGGGCGAGCGGATGGTCCCTTTCGGCGACTCCGAGACGATCCGGTCCCCACTCGTAACGTGACGTCAATTCATACGGTTCCGACGCCTCTGGAGAAACGTACTGGTGGGCCGCTTCGCTGGTGAGATTGCCGATGTCGAGTTCATCCGTCTTCACCAGGCTCGCACTGGGGGCCCCGTACCAGTAAGTGACCGAGCGATAATGCTCGACCGACTGGTTGATGCCGCCGTGCTCCAACCGGATAACCGCGCGGCGTCCGAAGGGCATCAAGTCGGCCAACAGATATCGATAGGCGGATTGAATGAGATCGAGTTCAGAGGTGGCCTCTTTGGCGTTTCTCACACCAACAGGGTGGCCGGCCAACGGCAGAGTCATGTTGCGGCCGCCCCAGTAATCACCGCCACCACCCCACTCCTCCGTTCCGGTGCCGTAAGCCTGTGGCGTTTGACTGTCGTCGAAGAAGAAACGCGGGTCACCCTCCAGCGTGTTAAGTACGGCTCGGTCACTGAAGATGAACGAAGTGCCCACGAAGTTGCCCGACCACGGTCCGCCCGATTCCACAGTATTGGTATCGAGAAACACAAGATCTTTGCCCTTCTCAGGCACGCCGTGGTCGCAGTACGTAGCGTGGAAATAGGCCACATGATTGCGAGCACCGGTATAAGGGTGATATCGCATCGACCATGTGATGTTCGGAATGCCTCGCTCCGGCGGACCGATCAACTCGATCTTGGCCGAGCGGTACAGCGGCATGGGGAAGTAGCACGCCAGATGTACCCAATCCTCGTCGAAGCGAACGTTGACGGGCAGTGCCTTCACCAGGAAGGTCTTATCCTGGCGGTTGTGGAGCGTGCCAGTTCCGAAGAACAAAGCCACCGGTGCGTCGATCGAAGCGTGTTTGCGACCGTCCCACGTCACTCGCAGCCGCGCGTTGCTGAAAGCAATCGCGTGCTTTCGCGGCACAGACAGTTTCAGGGCACGGATCATTGCCGGTCCGTCGGTCAAGTTCGTCAGCGTGACAGGTTCTTCGGCTGCAAGATCGACTACGCCGGTCATCTCCCGCACGCGCAGATTCTCGCCTTCCGGCGTTCCCGGCTTGGGTGCAATGTCCGTTCCGGAACGTCGAAGCAAGTCGAGCACGTCCGCCGCCGGTGTCGTCTTTGCGTTCCATGCCTTCACCGGCTGCGACAGCTTCGCACCGCGCATGTAGTGATGATAGATATAGTACCCGGTCCCGTAAAACGTCCGCGAGTAGGCCATGCGGAATCGGCGTTCGAACCCGATCGGCACCCACATCAGATCGGCACCCTTGGTGATCGAATAGGTCCAGGTGAGCGGATTGGGGAACTGACGTTCGGGAATGAAAACCGAGTGATCCAGCTTCTTGTTCGGATCGGCGGTGGTTGTCTCCTGGACAATGTGATCCGTGCCGTCAACCTCGTAATGCCAGGGGCTGCCGTGCCAGTGGTTGTACCGGGCGAAGTACAGCACGCCGGCGCCTTCCACGTCGAGCGAAACGTTGAAATCATCGGCCAGCTGATAGAGAAAATGCGAGGCGTCGGCCGTGTTGTTGTTGCCGTGACGATCGTAGGTGCTCCGCATGTATGCCCGGGCACCGATCCGCTGATACGGCCAGCGATTCCACATCCGGTACGCATCCAACCCGACAGGGATCATAGGCGGCTGATCCGCGGAGGCAGAGCTGGAAGACTGACCACAAGCCACGTCGAAACTGCTCAGCCCCACGACTGTCATAACCACAGCTGCGCACGTCATGGTGATCGATCGAGTATACATTCTTCACTTCCCGCCTCGTTAGAATCAGTGCGATTGGTTCCTCGAGTTCGTGATGTAGTCCGCTTTGGCCTGGCGGACCCAGCAAGCACCGCAAACGCATTCCGTTCGCCCACAAGTGCCAGCAATGTCGTGGTGTTGCAGCGGCGGCAAAACGGCATCGACCAGTTCCAGCATCTTCCGATAACGGGGGTCATCTGTGCTGTTCCACCCGTCGCTTATTTGGCCCCAGCCGCCAGCGCTGACGGCGAGTGGCGCTTTGAGGATTCGGCTCTCACTTGTCACGGCGTAGTTGATCAACGCCGCAAGAGGTTGGGAGGCGAGTTCTGGCCCAAAGCGCTCGCGAACGTGCTCGCGCAGTACCAGCTCTTGTTCGGCAACAGGCGTGCGGAGTTCGGGTTGGTTGGGCAAATAGCTGCCACTGATCTGAGCGTTCAGATCCAGCCAACCGATGATCCGCTGGAAGCTGTCGTTGTCTAGCTTCACGCCTTCATGGCCCTGCAGCAACATCGACGCCAGTTTACCGGCGTGTGCGAAATAGTCCTTGGGCTGACTGACATCCGTTTCGCCGAACCGCAAGGCGACATTGACAAGCCCCTCTTCAAACCTCGTTCTGCTCAGCAGCGAAGCCACGGCCTGGTTGGCAAACACTTCGCGACGAGACCACACTGGAGTGCTGGTTCCACGTGGCTGTTGTGGAACTGAGACCATCCTCGGCGTCCCGAGAAGGTCGATCTCCCCTTCGGTCTTCTCCAGTCCGTGGCAGTTAATGCAGTAGCGGTCCAACACCGGCTGAACCGTTCGGACAAAGCTGAACCCACCAGAATACTGAGGCCCGGGCGGAAGCGTTAAGTCCACAGCATGACTCGCGCTGGGCAGGTCATGGTTAGGCGGCGACATCGTCTTCGACTCGTGACAACCGACACAGCTCTGCGTCTCGCCAGGCTGAACATAGATCACCGACCGCATGGTCATCAACGCCATGCCGTTCTCGTCGAGAGCTTGCAACTGTAGCGGTTGGCGAGCCGGAACCTTAACCATCACCGAACCATCGTCGTTGACCGGTACCGTCCCCAGAATCTGTTTGATGATCTCATTGATGGCGATGCCCGGATTCAGTTTTACATTGGTCGGTTGACCATGAATCTGGTTAACGCGAATCGCTTTGACCGTTCCTGGTTTGAAATTGCCGATTCCGACGTTCGCGTCCTGAATGAACAGAATCCCTTCATCTTTCGTTTTGCCGTCGGTGGGCAGTTTCGACGCGATGGCCGGCGGCTCGGATCGAGGCTGGAGTGGAATTGGCGAGACGCACGAATGCTCTGGATCGCGATAGATCAGCTCGCGCCCGCCAAGAGAGTCGACCAGATAGATCGCGTAGATGTTGCCCTGCTGGTCTGGGTCTCTTCTGCCTCTGCTAATGACATCCGGCTGATAGGCAGCAAAGTACATCTCTTCATTCACGGGCCACGGAGCGCAAAAACTCCCTGGTTGGCTGTAGCCTTCGGCTTCAGGCCAAGCGGCTTCGGGAGTGATCCGTCTTATCGGCCGTTCGCCATCCTCGCCGCTTAGCGGGTCAACCATGACAAAGGAACCGGTTGTGTACCTGTGATGCGCCGCTGCCGTGGTGATAATGCGGTGCGATCCTGGAATGGCATGGGCTTCCGCCAGCATGGTCGGTGCGCGGGTGTTGGTCCCGAAAAAATGCCGCGTGTCGGTCCCGTCAGGTCGGGTCGTCCAAAGCCCCTGGAGAAGCGTGTCGTGCCGGTTGATGTAGTCCCAGCGAGTGTAGACAACGCGACCATCGTTCAACACCGACGGATTCCATTCGTTGGCCTCGCCAAAGCTGAGTTGCCGGATGTTGCTGCCATCTGCGTCGGCTCCATGCAGCAGATACACGGGTGCGTAGCGCGTGCCGTGACAGCGGCCATAGGTTTGGCAACGCGTCGAGATGAAGACAAAACCACCGCCAGGAAGGTAGCACGGATCCCAATCCTCGATGAGCACTGTCTGGCGATCGTCCCAGCTCTTCAGCAGATCGTTCTTGGTCCCGGTCAACTGTTTGGCCCAACTGCCGTCGGAGGCACATTCCCAGATCCAGAACCGGCGAAGTCTTGAGGTCGTCTCGCGATGGTCTGAGAAAGCGAACAGAATTCGCGTTCCGTCAAACGACACGTCTGGGTGTTCATAGGCACCCGGTGGCATTTTACCGTCCAACAGAATCGTAAGCCGAGGATTCGTCTTCCAGTTCTCCAGAGTCGCCAAGCCCTTTCCCGTAGGTTGATGCTGGCCGAGATGCTGATCGACCATGTGGCTGATTCTCGGTGTCGATTTGAGGTTGATCAACAGCTTGTCGAACGCGAGGTCGGGGTGCGAAAGAATAATCTTGCGTCGCAGCCTACTCACCTGTTGCAGCAACGCCCTCAAATCGGTGCCGTCGCCAGTCCTGTTGATTGTACGAGTCATGGCCTGCAGTTCAGCAGCCAATTTCGGACGCGGCTCGCGTTTCTTGACGTATTCCAACGACTTCCATGCCAACGTCAGTTTTTGCTGTACAGTGTCCATAGTGACATCTGAACGAGCCTCAGCCCGTTCGCGTGTCGCCGCCGCGTTGGGCGGTAGCGGGCCTTCCGCATCAGCGCGGCCTGCTACAAGCACGACAACCCATGCAATGAGACACAGCGAAGACCACCAACATCCGATTCGTGTCAACATCTAATATCTCTCTTCCTGGTCGCGTTGCTCATGTCAGTTCCGACACGACGTACGGCTTGCGATAGAAGCCTTGGACCAACCGGTTGGCCTCGTCGTGGTCCTTGAATCGCTCATTCTGACGATCGACTTCAAGCCACGGACCAAGAGTCGCTGTGTTGATGTCGATTTCGTTGGCTTTCAGATGAGCTGCAAAACGGTCGTACATTTTATTCCAGACGGGAACGTCCCGCACGGCGGCGCGTTGCTCTGTTGCAGAAGCGACTTGGCCGACGCGATACGAGATGTTTCCAACGTGGCAGACAGAGGTGGAAGCGTGCCCCACCTCGACCTCCGCATTAAGATCCTCCCGGCGGCCATTTCGAACTGCACCGATGAAATTGGCAAAATGATTGCCGCCGCCGGTGAAGGTCTGCACCTGTTTGCCGTCGTTGTCCCAAGCGATTCCGCGGTAGAGACTCACCAGACCACCCTCGCAATTGACGATCACCCCCACTCGTTCGCCACGATAGTCGGGCGTCTCGCTGACCCCCTTGGCTTGACGGAGGTTGTGTACCTCGTAGAGCAGTGGAGCGGTTGGAAAATCGTAGTAGATAATTTGTGTGTTCGGCACGTCGCACGCGTCGTTGAACGAGAAGCGACCGCCGATACTCATCACCCGTCGCGGCAGCATGGTCTCACCGAGACACCAGCGGGCAACGTCCACTTCGTGCACTCCCTGGTTGCACGACTCGCCGTCGCCCGTGTTCCAATCGAAACTGCAATCGTAGTGAAGTTTGTTCCGGTAGAGAGGCACTTTCTTGGCCGGTCCGCACCAGAGGTCATAATCAACGTAGTCGGAAATGGGCAGAGGCGTCTCGCGCCGGCCACACGAGCTTCGCGGCTTGTTGGCGAACGCCGTGACGTACTTGATCTTGCCCAGGTGGCCCTCGCGGATCCACTGGATCGCCTTGGGGAACTTTGCCTCCGAGCGGTGCTGAGTACCGCACTGGACGATGCGATCGTACTTCCGCGCGGCATCGACCATCTGCCGGCCCTCTCCAATGTAGTGCGAGAGCGGCTTCTCGACATAGACATGTTTGCCGGCCTGACACGCCCAGACGGTGCTTAGACCATGCCAATAATTCTGTGTCGCGTTGCCGATGACGTCGATGTCTTTGCGGTCGAACATCTTGCGCATGTCAGTGAACTGTTCGACTTTGTGCCCATACTTCGACTGTATCATTTCGGCAGTGCTGCCCATCCGTTGCTGGTCAGCATCGGAAATCGCTACCACGGTGACTCCTTTTTGGCCCTCGAATCCCGGTACGTGCGCACCTCTTCCTCGACCGCCAAGTCCGACAAGGCCGACGCGAATCTCTTCGTTGGCTCCGAGTACCCGTGAAGGAGCTACCATCGGAATGCTTACAACGGCCGCGGTCGCGGCGGAACGTTTGACAAACTGTCTGCGTGTGATTGCCATGGTTTCGATTCCTGCTGGTCAACGGATGGTTTGTGTTGTTTACTGCTGAAGTGGTCTCATCGCACTAGATCGTTGGCCCCGGTCGCGCTGAGTAGTTCCGTGGAAATCCCCTTGCTGTCCTTCAAGTCGGAAGCATCCAACAGAAAAATGTGGTTGGTGTGCGTCGTTGTATCACCGCCGGTCATCAGAATCCACTTGCGGTCGGGAGTGAGTTGGGGGTGAAAGTGGGCCTTTTGGCCGCCCCCAAAGGTCGGCCACGTGCCAGTCAGACGCAGCCACTGATCACCCTCTTGCCGGTCCAAACGCACCAAGGCATGGATGTCGTGAACGTCGAACTTGTCCCAACCCGAGGAGTTCTCGTAGAACCAGAGCCGGCCCTGCGGATCGCGGCCCGTGTGGATGTACTGGAAGTTCTTCGGAAACTGAAATTCAAAACGTCGCCTGGTCAGTGGATCATACAGTCCCGATAGCTGCACCTCGGGGACCTCGTAGGAGATCCCACGGCTTGTCACGTGGCAATGGATCAAGTGGCCGCGGACGCCGGGATCGCCAGTACGCAGCAGCTTAATCCAACCGCTGTTCATATCGGTCAGCAACATTCCGGCGTGATCGGCCGGAGGAGTAACGATGAAGTGCTCGTTATCGTAGGCCGTCACGTGAAAGATTGCACTATCTATGTGACAGAGCGTGCGTTGCTCCTTGGTATCGAAGTTGTACGCTACCACAGCTGCCCCTTTGCACGGTTCGCCCCAAATACTGCCGTGAGGCGTGTGGATGTAAACGAGCCACTTTCCATCCGGTGTGCAACAGTTCTGTCCGTACGCTTCGCGGCCCTCGGGTATCACGAACAACAACTTGTCCTCGAGCGTCTCCACATCGACTGCATGAACATCATTGCCGTCGAAATAGATTACCAAGTTGCGAGCGACGTTGAGCACGCTGCGGTGGTCGAGCACGCCACGGCCGGAATCAACACACCAAGGCCGCCATTGTGTGTCCGGGCATTCGGCGTGTGTGAGTTGTTTTGACTGGCCTGTGGCAAAGTTCAATCGATACAATTGAACCTCGCGATGTGCCGCGCGATGGTAGATCAGGTACTTTCCGTCGCGCGTGATGCTGGGGATGAAGAAATACAACGGGTAGGTGAATCCTTCCCCATCCGTCAACTGCACCGTCAAGCGGCCAGTCTCCGGGGCCTTCAATCGTTTGTAAGTACTGGAAAGCTGAAGCTCCATGTCTGGCGCACCTGTCGCCTGAAGCGGCACGTCTTCCGTGGACCATGACATCGAAGACCACACCAACACCAACACAGCGCCCCATCCGCACACGTTTCTCATCGAACATGCCTCCGCAGCGTCGGGCCATCGTCGTGCTGTGTTGTCAAGCCAGAGAATGTTCCCGAACGACTTGAACAGAGTAAAGTATATCAAGTTTATCTAGTATAGCGAAGCAAAGGAGTGCTGTCGTACGACAGGCAGTTCACACTTCCTTTGGTTTTATGAACATCATCTCGGCGGGCGTAACCCATCTCGATCTCAGGTCCACCCTGAACCATCCTTCACTATTCTTCCGGTGGAAGCGGCAGGGTGACCGCTTACCGAACTCTTTGAGATCGTATTGCGCCCAAGTCTCACCCAGATCCAGGGAAACGATGATGCCCGTGGCCATCGACGATGCGGGCGCGCAATGAGACGCCAGGATGACGCCGTCCTGGATGATCATGTTACCGGATTCGACTCCCGGATTGAAAAGCAATGTGTGCTTTGCGGGATTGGTTATGTCGGCCGGATCGCAGCGAAAGACTCCTCGGTCGTAAGGCTTGGGGCCGTTCGAGTCGCTGATCCAGTAGAGCTGCCCATCGACGAAGTTGATGCCGCCACATTTGTACCGCGAATTCGACGCATCCGACACGATGACCTTCCAGTGCCACTTGTCCTTCTCCGCGTCATAAGTGCCTCTCAGCCAGTGGCACTCGTGCCCCTCCGGCCTTTCACGGTCGCCGGTGCAGGCGTAGAAGGCATTTTCGACCGGGTTGTACGCCACGCAATGAATGTGGCGACAGAATACCGGGTTGTCGGCGTTGCCAAGCGGCCTGCCCGTCATGCCTCCGCCCCCGGAGCCGTTGTCGCGAATGTAGGGATTCTGTCCGAAGGAATATGCGATCTTCACAGTCTGCCCGTTGTCAGTCGAGTAGTAGATGTTGACAGGCGACGCGCCGTCAATCACGTTGCAATAATTCCCCCACACAAGCATCTCCACACCGTTGACATCCCACGTGTCCACGCCTGTCAAGTTGTGGAAGTACCAGCCAGATCGGTCCGCGTTTTTCGGTGTATGCGGGATGTAATCGGTCCCATCGGTATCCTTCACCGTGATTTGCTTGTAAGTCTTCAGGTTGTCCGTGCTGAGGTACAGTTTCGCGAGAGCGCTGAAGAGGATGTTTCCGTTCTTGAGAATGCAGCTAAACACTATATGGCGAGCGTCGGGAAACGCGACACCGTGCGGCCAGGTGCGACCGTTGTCTTCGGACAGAAGCACTTTCCCGTCTGCAAAACCGAACGCCTTGTTGTCGCGTTGCGAGTCAATAAACGGACCGGCCGGCTGCGGGCGGTACCAGAAGTGATCCGTTGAAGGAAATTTGGACGGCGTAACGCCTGGCTTGGCACCCAGCCCACGCGCGCCGGCGATCAAAATGCCGCCGGCGGTTGCCGCAGTTGCACCTAACAATCGGCGGCGAGTTAGTTGTTGTCGTGGCGTCATCATGAGTAATCCCTCGTGGTGATGTAGCGGTTCGCGGGTATTCAACATAACTGCAGGGAATTTCAATTCGTCGATACGTTAGTTGAGCGTACCGCCTGGGACGCCCCTGTTCAAGAAGTTCGAATATTGGGAGCGAGTGCGCGGTATCAGGAAATCCCCGATGGGCTACTCAGAAAACTCGTTGTGCAGCGCTGTCGCGACCCGCGTTTTCGCCGGCGAAGGATTCTCGTCGTTGGCATCTTACGGCCACGGATGTGCGTTTCGTGATTCGCAATCAAGGACGTGGCTTTAATACAACGTCCGTTACAAATCGCAAGAAGAAGGACCGATTCTGAGAAGCTGATCAAGGAACAGGAACTGACTTTCATGAGTTGTTCCAATGTTCGACGACTTTCTTACGTTAGTCTAGTCTGAAGCGGCAAACAACTCCTTGTCAGGATGAGCGCCAGCCATGACACTTTCACTGAAGAATGAAACAAGGAACAACTGGCTGTGTCTCGCTCATCTGAGTTTTTCCAGATTCCAGAAAGGACGACATGAGAAACATCATCTGTATCGTAGTCATGGCGGGCGTCACGTCGTTAGGACAGGCGGCGGACAAAGATCTTCAACCGTTGTTCGACGGCAAATCGTTAGATGGCTGGACGCCGACGCCTGGCGGCAAATGGGAGGTTAGTGATGGTGCGATTGTCGGCACGAGCCCAAAAAGTGAACGTCGGCACGGCATCCTGCTTACGGATCGGACATTCTCAGACTTCGTGGTGAAAGCGAAGTTCCGTGTGATCGCGGGTGATAGCGGTTTCTACTTTCGCGCTGAGCGGGTAAAGAGCGGTGTCGGCGTACACGGCTTCCAGGTGGAGGTGGACGAGTCTCAGGAGACCGGCGGTCTGTACGAAACCGGAGGTCGCGCCTGGGTGCATCGCCCGACAGCCGAGGTGATCAAGCAGCGCAACTACAAAAAGGGGGAATGGACCGATCTCGAACTGAGCGCCATTGGCGACCATATCGTGGTGAAAATCAACGGCGTCGTTTCGTCTGAACTAAAGAAGGACGAAGGACGTCGAAAGGGCCACATCGGCCTCCAACTCCACGGTGGCCAGAAGATGCACGTGGAATTCCGTGACATCATGATACTGGAGAAGTGATTATGAGCCGGTTGCCTGCAACTGTCGTTCTTACGCTGGCTGTGATGATCACTGAATACTGAAGCGTTATCTAATCATGTGGTCTCAACTGCCCAGCCGTCGCGGTAATCGCGCTTGAGGAACTTCTCCGCTTCGGGATAGTTCGGGATCGCCATGCGGTCGTGGTCCCATTGCAGCATGACACCGGGTGTGCGGATGGCGACGGTGCCAAGCAGGATAGCTTCGGTCATCGGGCCGGTACGGGCGAAAAAGGACTCGTTTTTGGCCTTGCCGAGACAGGCGTCGACGAAGTGGTGATAGTGATTGCGCGGCTCGAGGTCCGGGCCGCTGTGGTCGCGGAACTTCGCGTGGGGCAGAAGTATTGGCATCTTCGATAGGGGCAACAGGATCGTGCCTTCGGTGCCGATGACCATCGCAGCTTCACCTGGGTACGGTTTGATGGGGGACAAGGCTTGCACGTCGGCGTGCGGGAACATCAGTCCGTCAAACCATTCGATCGGAAGCAGCTCGCGCTCGGTCATTTTGTTGCCAGGGAATATCCAGGTGATGTGGTCGGACTGCGGCCAGGTGTCGCGGCGGCGGGCAGGGTCGTTCTTCCAACTCTCCTGTACATCGGCGATAACGAACTTCGGCGGTTGCAGGTCGAGCCCTTTCCAGACGGCGTCGAAGACGTGACAGCCGATATCGCCCGACCAGCCGGTGCCGAAGTCCTGCCAGGCCCGCCAGATCGCGGGATGGTAGATCTTGGGGCTGAAATCGCGCTCCGGGGCGGTGCCGAGCCACAGGTCCCAGTTCAGATAGGCTGGCGGCGTATCGCCCTTTTCGGGGCGTGGGCCTTCCAGGCGATAACGCTCGATCGCGCCGGGACGATTCGCGCAGAGGACAATGCGCTTCACTTTGCCGATGACGCCTTCGCGCATCCAGTGCACTGCCGTGCGGTCGCCGTAGCCTGACGCTAGCTGCGTTCCCAGTTGTGTAATGACACCCGCTTTCTTCGCCGCGATGGTGAGTGCCCGCACCTCGGCGACATCGTGACACATCGGTTTCTGGCAATACACATGCTTGCCCTTGTGGATGGCTGCGATTGCGATGGCGCAGTGCATGTGATCAGGCACGGTCACGTTCACCGAATCGATCTTGCCTTCTTCCTTCTCGAGTAGCTCGCGCCAGTCGATGTATGTGCGAGGTTGCTTACCGTGCTTTTTGGCTTCCTCAAGGGCTGCACTGAGCCGTTGCTCATCTACGTCGCAGAGAGCGACGACGTCGGTGTTCGAGTGAAGGAGGAACTGCTTGAAGTCATTCGAGCCCATGCCGCCCACGCCGATGCAGGCGTGCTGCAATTTGCCGTTTGGCGACTCGGCGCGGGCTTTAAGCGCGCTCGTGCCGGAGGCAACCACCGCGCTGGCCGCGGTCGCTGCCGCCATGGATTGCATGAACGAACGACGTGTCGTCTGAGCCATGATGTTACCTCACTTGAATCGACATTTCTCATTTAACCTTCACACTGAAATGTTGCAAAGTTTCGAGTACCAATATACAGTCCACCTCCAAGAATCCAATCCGCACCGGCCCGAATCTCTCGACAATGACCTGTTCACGAGCATCACAAAACTATCGGCGCCACAGGTTCAACAGACGGTCCAGCAGATTCTGACGCTGCTGGAGAAAGAGCGTTGCGGGTGTTAGAATGTTCCGCGGACTTTGCTCCCACGCCATTTGCTCCCATCGCAATCAGCGTCGTGGCGCGTCGTCATCCGTTGAATCGAACTTTCGTCATTTTTCCCTCCCCTGGTGGTGCGACTGCCGGCACAACATCCGCCGACGTGATCGGAGACTCGCGATGAACCGTTCCATGTGCCATCTAGGAGCATCGACGAGTAGGTGGCTCGCCGCCTAGGTGGATACCATCTAACCCAAGGAGTTGATCATGAATAAGTCGACCGTATTTAGCTGTGTGTTACTTAGCAGCATTCTCACGTCTGCCGGCCTACACGGTGAGGATAAGTCTGAGTTCGTTCAGATGTTTAATGGCAAAGACCTGACCGGCTGGAACACCACCGGAAACTGGGTTGTGGAGAAGAACAACACGATTACGTTGAAACCAAGACCGGGCGAACGTGGCTGGACTCGCTACAAGGACTACCTGACGACCGACCGCAAGTATGGAAACTTCGTCCTGGATCTCGAATTCAAATTCAACTCGACGGGCAACTCCGGTGTCTTCATGCGAGTCGGCGATCTCAAAGACCATGTGAAAAGTGGTTTTGAAGTGCAGATTCTTGACACTCATGGCAAGGAGAAGTTTGGCGCCCACGACTGCGGTGGAGTGATTGGCACATCTTCGCCATCGAAAATGGTGGTGAAACCTGCCGGTCAGTGGAATCGGTATGTGATCACCTTGAAAGACAATCACCTCACGGTTGTCCTGAACGGCGAGCAAATTCAGGATTTCGATTTGAGCAAGACGAAGCTCAAGGACCGGCCAGCAAAAGGATTCATCAGCTTTCAGGACGAAGCGAAACGGATCTGGTATCGAAACGTCCGAATCAAAGAACTGCATTAGGCGCAAACAAAAGAAAGAAGCCAGAGAACACTCGACGAAAACGTGCTGTTGCGGTATCTGGCAGCTAATCCCTCGTTGCGCATTGCGACTCATTACGATGTCGCTTATGTATCAGCACCCACTAGCTGGGAGTCAATCTGCCTGAAGCAAGGACTTTTTCTGAAGGAGGCTTCAGCGTGCGGTATTTTCAATTCCATCTATTAGTTTGCGCGCTGGGACTATTAATCGCCTCGCCGGTACTCGAAGCAGAGAATACTGGCCAACTGCGGCCACTTCCTTCATCGGCAAGCACGCCACCAACAGATTGGCTCATCGACAAAGCCGAGACCGAGAGGGCGAGACAAAGACGTACGAACTCAACCGAGATTACTCGATCGACATCCCCGTTGAGTTTGGTCCCGAAGGTTTCGCTTGGTTTGTGATGGAATGAACGCCAACGCGACGGCTCTTCTGTTTCTGCGCGTAGACAGCGATCTTCCTGGCAGAAGCCCGAAGCGTGAGTGAGACAGACAGCTTGACGAACGGAAGTCCCTCGCTAACGCTCTCACGCTTTGGGTTACTTTGCACCCGGAAACGGACAGGCCAACGTGACAAAATGGCAGCAGAGGAGGGGAAGTATGAACGAGGACACAATAAGGAGGATCAAAATGGTTGCAGTAGGCAAAGTCTCGATGAAACAGGTCCAAAACGCTTGGAGAGGGAGGTCGGCTCTGCGCGGCTATCATTTCGGCTTCAATCTGAAGACCTTGAGGCCAAACGAGGCATCGCTGCGTGATTGGTTCGTGGAGGCGCAGAAGGCTGGGGTCACGGGGAGGAAGGACATTGAAGCTACGGCCTACGTTACTCCTCTGCACGCCTATGTCGCAAGAAATGCGCCCGATTTCAGAGTGGCCCGCGGCATCCAGGAGATCCACTGGGCTTCTCCCGGGTCTCATACCAACGCGACCCATGTTGAAGCGGTCCTTAAGGATTTTCCAAATATCGATGCGGTCCTGGTCAATCACTCCGAGGTCATTGCCGAGCAGGGAAGAACGCTGGAGCAAGCGGCGGGCCAGGTAAGAATGGCTCTCCGCACCACGGTCGAGGAAAGGATTATCCAACACATAACTCTCTGTGTGGGAGAGGACCGGGCCACGTATGAAAAGGGTACCACCACCGCGCTCCGGTTCGTAGAGGACCAAGTCCGCACGGTTCTTGAGAGCGCAGGAGCAAAGGCCGAAGATATGGGCAGGATCGGCATCGCTTATGAGCCGAGGTTTGCCATCCAAGTCGGGAATGTTGCCGGTATTCCTCCCACAGATGCCCATATTAAGACCATGGGCTGGGGGATCTTGCAGACAGTGGCGGAGGTCGTTGGTCTGGAGGGCATGTCCGAAATGTTCACCCTGCAGTACGGCGGAAGCATGAAAGGTCCTAAAGACGAGAAAGCCCCGGTCCAGCGTTTTGTCGGCCCAGGGAATGCCGTGGAAAGTGATCTTTATAATGGCGGGCTGATTGGCACGGCTGGAGCGGATCCCGTCACGGCCGCATCTATTCTAGACAAGATCGAAAACCTGATCACAGGATCAAACGGAGGAGAATAAAATGGCGGTTAATGTAGCAAAAGTCGAATTTGCAAGACCCTTATATCAGTTGAGAAACAAAGTCAGGGTTGCGATCAATGGGTTCGGCACCATCGGAAGAGCTCTTACCTGGGCGATCTATGGGGCCGGGATCAAAGATCTTGAGATCGTGGCGATCAATGATCGGTTTTCTACTGTGCAACTGGCGCGCGCTTTACGCCGCGATTCGGTCTATGGCAAATTTCCCGGAAGCGTGGTAGCCGAGGGGAATGCTCTGGAGATCGATGGACAGGAGCTCGAGGTCTTTGCTGAAGAAGATCCTGCCAAACTACCCTGGAAGAGATTGGAGGTAGACCTGGTCTTTGACGCGACGGGCAGGTTTTTGGATCTTGATGGGGCCATGAAGCATGTATCTGCCGGAGCCAAGAAAGTTGTTCTTTCCGCGCCTCATAAAGAGGAGGCGGACCCGGGCAAGATACAGACCATTGTGCTGGGAGCGAATGAGGGTGAACTGGACGTGCGCAATGTCGATGTGTTTTCCAACGGGTCCTGCACCACTAACTGTCTGGCGCCTGCCACAAAGGTGTTAAGTAGTTTCGGCCTTGAGTGGCTGAGAATGACCACAGATCATGCCTACACCATGGATCAGAGACTATTGGACTGTCCGCATGACGATTCTCGCCGCGGCAGGGCGGCCGGTTTGAGCCAGATCATCACGACCACCGGAGCGGCCAAAGCGGTCGGCCTTGTTTTGCCTGACTTAATAGGTAAGGCAGACGGTATAGCGGTCAGGGTCCCGACACCAACGGTTTCTCTGGTTGACGTGACGGCGGTGTTGAAGACGGAAGTTACCAAGGATGAGCTTCTGGATGCTTTCCGAGCTGCCGCAGCTGGCCCGATGAAAGATATTCTAGCGGTTGAGGAAGAGCCCCTGGTCTCTAAGGACTTTGAAGGGGATCCCCGCTCGTCAACAATTGACGCGCCGGCCACCACCGTGCTGTTCGCTGATAAGGACAATGGTGATAAGGGCAATATAGTCAATGTGTTGTCCTGGTACGATAATGTTTGGGGATTCTCCAATAGATTTCGAGATCTGGCCATGCTGATAGCTTCAGAAATGCAGAAGGATGGTCTCAAATAGGAGACTAATTTGAGCAAATAATGGAAGTGCTAGAAAGAAGACAAATCGATGAGATCCGAACGAAGATATCTTAATTTGAGGAACAAGACATGGCATCAACAGCACAAGAATCAGTAAATCTGATGAAGTTAGTTGGACAGCGCCAGTTTCATCGTTAAGTAGTTGCTGAAATTGGCCTTCCATCAACAGAGAGAAATAGGCGATCC
>JASLPZ010000148.1:0-15979 GCA_030744725.1 Pirellulaceae bacterium | reverse complement strand
TCAAACAGATCCGGCAGCCACCGATTGGACGCGTCGGTGTATTCGCCAGGTTGACGAAATGCTGTACGTTGGAGAGGCGAATGGGGCGGGCGAGCTGACGGAGGTCGAACACGAAGTTGAACACCAGAGATCGAAGACGTCCATGCGGGCCCGACATTCGTTAGTGTTATCGCACCCAGTTGAAACGCTGCGTCCGCAGAAGACCTTTCGTTGGTTGAAGCTGCGTCAGCTCGACCGACACTTTCACGTGCGAACCGAATGCAAGGAGGATTTTCAACGCATTGCCCGGTTCGTCGGGCACAATGAAGTGGGGCTTGTTCTGAGTGGAGGTGGGGCTCGAGGTTTTGCACACGTGGGCATCATTCGAGCGATACGAGCACTAGGTATCCCCATCGATCTGATTGCGGGCGTCAGCATGGGGTCCCTGGTGGCTGCCAGTTATGCCTACGATCCAGATCAATTCGTTGACGGCATCAAATTGCTTAAGGCACAGCTGAGAGGTGTCATGAACGACTTTACGCCGCCCTTGGTGTCCGTTTCACGCGGCGGGCGATTCGACAGGCGCGTCAAGCGATTGTATGGCGACGTCAACATTGAGGATTTATGGATGCCCTACTTTTGTGTTTCAAGCAATTTGACTCAAGCGGACATTAGTGTGCATCAATCTGGGCCGATCTGGCGCAGTGTTCGGGCCAGCGGTAGTTTGCCAGGATTGGTTACGCCCGTCATCCAAAATGGCGATCTCCTGTTCGATGGATGTTTGCTGGACAACTTGCCAATGGACGTCATGCGACAGTGGGTCGGAAATGGGGCGGTGATCGCCGTTGATGTCGTGCCGCCCGTCGATCTGGAAGTCAAAGTCGAAAACTTGGAGAGCCCTTCCGGCTGGTGGCTGTTAATGCGAAAGCTGAATCCGTTGTTGAAACCCATTCCCTTGCCCAATATCGTCAAGATCTTGCAGCGAGCCGGTGAATTAGGCAGCGTTTACGGTCGCCAGCGGCTAATCGACACAAACATCGCGGATCTCTATCTCCGTCCACCAGTCGAAAAATTCGAGATTCTGGATTTCAGCACCGTCGACGAGTCGGCGCAAATCGGCTACGAATTCGGCCTGCAAAAATTGCGAGACTGGAATGACTCTCGAATGGACGATAGGCAATCGACCGAAGTCGCCTGACGAACGCCGCACGAATTCGAGTTGTCAATCATCGTCGATCGATTCCGCCAACTGTTTCGATTACAATTCTCTCAGTCAAACGTTTTTCCCGACGAGGCTTTTGATCCCAGAAGAGAGAGTTAGATCGATATGAGACAAAGGTGTTGGATGGCGCTGTTGATGATCGTAGTGATGTCGTTTGGCAGCCTTGGATTGGGCCGTGATCGCCCCAATATCTTGGTTGCGATTTCAGACGATCAGTCGTTTCCCCATGCGTCCGCCTATGGATATGAAGCGATTAAAACGCCGGGGTTCGATCTGGTTGCGCGGCGGGGCGTGCTCTTTCGCAACGCGTTCACTCCCGCACCGGGTTGCAGCCCGATGCGGGCTTCGTTCTTGACCGGTCGGTATCTGTGGCAGAATGAGCACGCCGGTACGCACGCCAGTTCCTTCCCCAAAAAGTACGAAGTGTACCCCAGACGCCTGGAAGACGCCGGGTACTTCGTCGGTTATACGGGCAAAGGCTGGGGACCTGGCAACTGGAAAACCAGTGGTCGCGAACGTAATCCCGCCGGCCCGAATTTTTCCAAGAAAACGATGAAGGCACCACAGGGGATTCGCAAGACGGATTACGCCGCCAACTTCGTTGACTTCCTCGAGCAGCGTCCGGACGGTCAACCGTTCTGTTTCTGGTTTGGCGGTTCGGAACCCCATCGGTTGTTCAAGAAGGGAATCGGGCGTGAACATGGTTTAGATCCCAGCAAGGTGGTTGTGCCATCCTTCCTGCCGGATACGCCCGAAATTCGCGACGACATCTTGGATTACTGTTTCGAGATTCAGTGGTTCGATCAGCACCTCGCACGGATGCTCGAGGCACTGCGGCAGGCTGGTGAACTCGATGATACACTCGTCATCGTAACCAGCGACAACGGTATGGCTTTCCCGCGGGCCAAGGCCAACTGTTACGAATACGGGATCCACATGCCGCTGGCGATTTCCTGGCCAGCCAAGGTTCCACCAGAGCGGACAGTCGACGATCTTGTGAATCTGATCGATATTACCGCGACAATCTACGAGGCGACGGGAGTGGCGCCACCTGCTGACCATCCACTGGCGGGCCGTGGCATGATGAATGTGCTGCGGTCGACGAATGAAGGGACCGTCGATGGGTCACGTGATGCCGTATTTTCCGGTCGCGAACGTCACAGTTCTTCGCGATACAATTCGCTGAGCTATCCGCAACGTTGTATTCGCACAAAGCAGTATCTTTACATTCACAATTTCCGTCCCGAGCGATGGCCAGCGGGCACACCGCAAAAATATGGCGGCGCCAGTTATTCCGCAACCGGTGACGTTGCCGACGGGAAGCTAGGGCCGGAACACGGCGGCTATCATGATATTGATGCATGTCCCACACTGACCTATTTGATCGAGCGGCGAGACGAACCCGCGATCGCGCGATATTTCCATTTGGCCGTCGACCGACGGCCCGCTGAAGAGCTGTTCGATATTCTGGTGGATCCCGGGTGCCTGTCGAACCTGGCGGGCAGTTCGGACCACACCCAAATCAAGCAGCAACTGCATGGCCAACTGATGAAGCAGCTCCGGCAGACCAATGATGCTCGGGTCGTCGCCGATGACGGCGGAGAAGTGTGGGAGACCTACCCGCGCTACAGTAGACTCAGGTGGTTCCCGAAACCTGATTGGGCCGTACAGCATCCCCAGCGTGTTCCACCACAGGCATGGCTAGAAAAGAAACGCCCCCGTGATTAATCCGACGGGAACGCCTCTGTGCTTGGACCGCTTGCGGTTCAAACGGGATGGATTTTTCTCGCGAACCTGATACGCTTGTGACCACGTTGCCGTGGGTGATCCACTGGCGCATCGACCACCGTATGCGGGACGATTGGCTGATTCATGACGTTGGATTTATTGACGCTTAGCAGTGCGGCCCTGTTGACTGGGTTCGTGCACTGTATTTGCGGGCCCGACCATTATATTCCGTTTGTCGCCATGTCTCGAGTTGGCGTCTGGTCGCTACGAAAGACGTTACTGGTCACGGCCATCTGTGGTGTCGGTCACGTCTTGGGGTCGGCGGCACTGGGCTTTGTTGGAATTGCGGCAGGCGTCATTCTGTTCCAATTGGAATCCGTGGAACACTTACGAGGCGACGTGGCCGCCTGGCTACTGCTGGCTTTTGGAGCCATATACATGGTCTGGGGTCTGGCCCGTGCTCGACGAGGTCATCACCACGAGGCTGACTCCGATTCCACAATCGAAACGCCGATACCCGAGTCTTCCGCCACCGAAAGGGTGGGATCCTGTTCGTCAGACACAGTGATTTCCAAAGACGCCACTCGGCCCGCCGACGTACGTACTCACTCGCATCATGCGCGAAGCGGCGGAGCGAGCGAGTTTACACCATGGGTCCTGTTTTTGATCTTCTTGTTCGGTCCCTGCGAACCCCTGATTCCCCTTTTGATGTATCCGGCCGCGCAAGCGAATGTGTGGAGCATCGTCTGGGTGACCGCCGTATTTGGGATTACGACCTTGGTTACCATGGTCGCCATTGTTGCGCTGATCTACTGGGGTATGTTTGCCACCCGTTGGCAGGCAATGGAGATCTACGGGCACGCTGTGGGCGGTGCCGTGGTGATGGTGTGCGGTTGCATTATCCTGCTACAGGCGGGTTAGGGTCGTTCGAGGAATTACTGCCTGATAGTCGCCTTTCGCTCCGCGAAAGGAACGTGCTTTCGCGGAGCGAAAGACGACAATAAAAGATCGAACACTGCTCAGTGCGTCTTAAACCCACGGCCTACGGCGTGCGACTGTGAATGGCTTCGCTGAACGAGAGCCGGTGACGCGGCTTGATACTAGCCAGCTCGACAGCATGTTACGTCTGTTTTTTGAGCCGATACTGGCTATCTTCGTCGCGCCAATTGACTAGACTGAAAGCCCGCGACTGGTGTCGTTCCCAGAGCGACGATCCCGCCTCGCTTGCTCCCCCTCGCTCGAAGGAAATCACCATGTTGCGTCACACCTTGACCGGTTGTGTTGTGTTGTTTCTCTGTAGTGCGTTGTCGCCTGCAATTGAATGGAATGCCTTTCGCGGACCAGGGGGAGACGGCCATGCTGCCGTCAGAGGTCTCCCGACAACGTGGAGCGAGTCGCGAAATGTTGTATGGAGACAGGCAGTTCCTGGCCAAGGTTGGTCTTCACCCGTTGTGAACGATGGCACGATTTTTGTCACGACTGCGGTCCCGGTTGCGGCCACATCGAGCGATCTGTCGTTACGATTCCTGGGATTCAGTGAAACGACTGGCGACCTGGTGCACAATGTCGAGGTCTTTCGTCAACGAGGTGACACGGCACCTCGCATTCACAAGAAGAACGGCCATGCGAGCCCAACTCCTTTGATTCACGAGGATCGCATCTATGTGCATTTTGGCCACCAGGGTACCGCTTGCCTTGATACAAAGGGAAGAATTCTTTGGCGTAACCGGTCATTGGCCTACAAACCGGTTCACGGTAACGGCGGCAGTCCGATTCTCGTGGGTGACGCTCTGATTTTCAGTTGCGATGGTGGGTCGGATCCATTCATTGTGGCGTTGGATGCGGGAACGGGTGAGGTACGCTGGAAGACGGATCGGGTAACGGATGCCCGCAAGAAATTCTCCTTTAGCACACCCACGCTGATTGCCGTCGATGGACGGCAGCAAGTCATCAGTCCCGGGAGCAACGTCGTCTGTGCTTTCAACCCAATTGATGGAACAGAAATCTGGCGGCTGCGTTACGATGGCTACTCGGTGATCCCGAAGCCGGTTTTCGCGAACGGTCTCGTCTTTGTTTGTACCGGCTACGACCGCCCTAGCCTGTTGGCGATTAGACCCGATGGCCACGGAGATGTGACGGAGACACATCTGGTTTGGAAGACCAACCGCGCCGTCCCCAACACATCATCCCTGCTGATCGTCGACGACGAACTCTTTATGGTTTCCGATGGCGGCATAGCCAGTTGCCTGGATGCGCCGACGGGTGCAGTGCATTGGAGCGAGCGCATTGGAGGTAAGTTTTCCGCTTCTCCGTTGTACTCAAACGGTTTGATCTACTTGCAGGACGAAGATGGTAAGGCCACGGTTCTCGAGGCGAGCACCGAATTCGACGTGGTCACGACAAATGCGATTGACGGGCGCACGCTGGCGTCCTTTGGTGTGACTGGAAAGTCGCTGTTGATTCGTTCAGACAAGTATCTGTATCGCATTGAATCGCGGTAGCTCATTGCGCAACAGTTTTCAAACACATTTCGCGTAATGTCGGCTGAGCCGAGCGAGTTCTTCTTCTCTGGCTGTTCATTATTTCGTCTTCTTCAGTTCACTCGGTTCCGGCAGACTCTGAATGTAATGCCAGACGGCATCAAACTGCCGATGTGCGTCGGCATCGAAGTGCTCTTTGAGCTTTGTCGTGAGCCTGTCTTCAGAGAGACGGATCATCTTGGTATTGATGTCGTACCGCGGTGGGTCGAGCATGAACCGTTGGTAGGAATCGCGTCGGAGTCGATCGCGGATATGGGTGAAATTGACTCCCATGTTGATTTTTGTGTCCTTGTCACCACGCGGTTGGAGATTCCCAATGGCATGACATTGCCGACAGTCCAATCCAGTCTGCAAAGTTAGCTCTTCGCCAATCAACGCAAGTCTCGCGTCGAACGAATGCAACGACCGCTCCTGCGGATCAATTGCGTGTTCAGCAGCCAATCCGCGCGCAAGTGTCGCCGCATAGGTCGGGAATGCAGGCATTCTCGCACCGATCCACGGTCGAGATTTATAGCCCAGTTGGCCAGCGAGCAGCCTCTCCGTCCACGATGGCCGAAACTTCTCGCCAGCCCAAGTCAACTGAGGCAGCTGATCGGGAATCCTCCCACTTCCTTCTTCGGCGATGACCCACCCACGATGGGATCGCTGTCCATCGCGATCATGGCAATTGACGCACTGCAATCGATCGAACAGTCGTGCCGACGTCTCCGTGTCGCTAGAGTGCCGAAGACTTGCCAGATCATTTTGCACAAACTGCGCCAACGCACGTCGCTGACCCTTGGAAAAAGTGAACCTTGGTGCGTTGTTACTGAATTCAGCTGGTGCGAGACAACCACGAGATGTGATCGGTGTTCTCCAATTCAGTTGTGGTAGCCGAAGAGGATGATTCGCGCCCACGCCGTGACATTGTTGGCAACCGGTGTCGCCGAACAGCTTCCGGCCTCGCAGGACGTCTCCATTGGGAAACTGGTCTTGAAGTCCCCCTGATGATTCAGCTCGAACGAATCGCGCGAGCGCGTTGGCTTCCACACCGGTGAGACGGAAATCAGGCATCCTTGACGCTGCATTGTGGGTGGCCGGCCTCTTGAGAAAAGCCACCAAAGCGCCTGGCGGATATTTGGCATTTACAAAGTGGAGGGACAGCCGATTGAATACATCCTTCTTGCGGGGTGGATTAAAATGATGGCAGGCAATGCATCCGAGTGATTCGAATAACGACTCGCCATTGCGGATGGTCGCCGATTTCACATCGGTGGTGGACTCGTAGGCCGAGGCCAAATCAGGTTGGCCTAGCAAGAAAGCCGTAATATCTGCTGCCGCCTGAGTTGCGTCTTCACCTTTGCCCAGGACTGCTGGCATGTGCGTTCCCGGTCGCAGAGATTGGGGTGAAAGCAGCCATTGCGTGAGCCACGATTTGTTGAAACGAACACCCGCGGCGGCGAGATCCGACGGCACAAGTGTAAGTTCGTACATCCGTTGCGAACCGACATCGGTTCGGTGACATCGTGCACAATGATGATCCGCAAACAGGGCACGCCCGAGACGCCGTTCCTGTGCCGTGATGAGTTCAGGGGAGCTGCTATCGTGAAATAGGACATCTGGCGGGACGCGTTCCCAGCCGAAGTTGTATCCCTTCCACCATAAGTGCAAACTCGCAATTCCTGCTTTCGGGCTCGCATAACGAATCCGAATTCGGTTATGGCCTTTGCGGAGCAGAATCGGCTCGGCTGTTTCCGCGCTGGCGACCAGATCGGCAGTTAGTTCGTCGTTGATCCATAGTCGAGCCTGGCCAGCGCCTGCGATCTTAAAGTCGTAGAAGCCGCTAAGCGGTATTTGCAATGTCCCTGTGATATCCAACGAAAATGAGCCGGACTGTAAGAAGGGTGTCGGTGCGCTGTCAGTCGACTGCCGCAACGCTACAAGACGGGAGGTGCGTACGTCAACTTTCTTTGTCGCAATCGATTGGAATTGAAACTGCAATCCTGGTTCTAGTCGCTGCACGACGTCGGCCGAGATCAGCACTGCTCGCTCGCGCCGTACGATCTGCGATTCTGAAATGGTCTCGCTGGGCTTTGTATTGATGGTATGTGCATAGCTGCCACGAAACCTCTTTCCGCCGGCGGTTCCCAACAACCAGTTGACACTGATCTGCATTACGGGGCGTCTTTCGGGCATTTCCAAGAAGACAGCACGGCCTTCATCCATCAAGGTCGCCGAAACGACGGGGACTTCATCGCGACCCTGCTGTTGCGGGTTGGCGACGGAGAACTCGGGCGACCCATATTCTTTAGACCAGCGGTAATTCCATTGTTCGACAAAGAAGTTGTCGGCGTTCTCCGCCATTTCACGATCAATTGTTCCTGGAAACGTCAGTTTGATGCCGTTGGTGTAAGTCTTTACGGCGACGGGCAAGTTAACTGGCTCGCCGGTATAACGAACGCGCTGAAAACACCCATCACGAATCGAACGCGTTTGCCAGCCGCGGAGGCCGCTCACGTACAATTGGCCGTCCTGCGGATTGAAACGACCACGCATGATGCCCGACTCGAAATCGGCGGGCGCCGTTGGCAACTTGATCGTGCCGCCCTGATAGACGCCATCGACGCTTTCGGTCAGTGCCAGCAGCATACGACATTGCCCGTAGGAAAGGTGCAGCATCCGTCCGCCGAGCGGTCCCCAGCGATCACCTTCCACCCAAACTTGCGCGCCGCCGCTGTTGTCCATCGAACGGGGAATGAAACACATCGGCAAGTCCCAACCAGTTGGCCGCTCATCCGTGATCCTCGGCCCGCCGTAACCGTAGTACCCTCCTTGTCGCACAACGATCAGGCTTGATTCGGGTGTCCATGTGCCCTGTTGCGGCGCTGCAGTAATGGTGCCGTCTGGACCGACTGCCATGCCATTGGGGTTTCGAAAGCCATCAGCGACTGTCGTCATGGTCGAGCCGTCCTCTGAAACTCGCATCACGCCTGTCTTGGCATGAATAAAATAGAAATTGCCATCCGGATCGGTGTCGAGACAGGTGACAAAGTCATGGCTTCGTGGCGAGATGAACAGGTCGTTATTGAAATTCTCGTAGTAGTCCGCTTCGCCATCGCGATTACGGTCATGCAACCGCGTGATCTGATCACGGCCGATGACGTGTACTTTGTCGTCGACGATCTTCAGCCCCAACGGCTGAAACAGCCCCGTCGCGAATCTTCGCCAGCGAAGTTGCTTCAGCTGCCGATCGATACCAGTGACGGTCCATACGTCACCGTGTACCGTGCAAACGGCCGCCGAGCCGTCGGAGAAGAAGTCGTGGCCCGATGTGAAAAACAACGCCTGGTACGGATTCTCGAACGGAAGCGCCAACGTGTCGATGACGTACGGTCCGCCGGTCTCTGTCGTCCTGCCTTCGGTGGTTAGAGTCCCCGGCCACCGCCCTGTATCTTTCTTGGTCAATTGTGATAGATCTTCCACATCACCGACGGCCTTGCGCAGCGAACGGATCGTTTCGGGATCCGTGTCCTTTCTGGTGATCATCAGTTTGACTCGAACAGTTTCCTCGTGTGGCGCGATGTTCAATATGGGCCGCTGCTCAGACATCTTCGCGCTGGCCGTCGAGCCGATCACTGTGACGTGAGATTCCAGGTCGGCAACCCACATCTGCATCGCCTGCGCGCACGAACCAATTTCCAACGATCGCACGAATGCGCCATGCTTTCCCGTCTGCACATACCACGGTGAATCGAGCACGTCGGTGTTGCCGACCGAATAGGACAGCACGACGCGCTTGCCACTGGTGTATAGCCCTCGATAGGCTGCCCAGTCCTTTGGCAGATGCGTTTCGCTGCTGCCCAAGGCCGTGTATCCCTTTTCAATCTCCGGAATGGTGATTTCATCTGGCCTGGGTAGGAAACGACCATCCTTGGCCCACCCGGCCATTTTCTCGGTCGAAAAGGAGATCTCACCGGCTGCCCTTGGTGGTCGTACCAGGCCGAAACGACGGGCATCAAACTCGAGGAAGTCTCCCGTCCAGGCAGAGCTGATTCGCAACCGGGCCGTATCGAAACAGACGGCCGCCTGGCCTTGGTCGCCAACACGAATCGCGATCCCCTTCAGCGTCGGTCCCTTGGCTGTCGCGATGGAACCGGACAGAAACGGACCAACGTCCGATAGTTGCCAGCGGTTATCTTCCCATTGAGTGTCGTTCTGAAACGCGATCTTTTTGGGGGAACGTGAATAGGCTTTTTCCGTGTCTTTGCCGGTTGCCGGTTGCGTGAAGACCGTCGAGGACAGTAGCAGTGTCAAGAGAAGTATTGTTCGCATGGATGGTTCACAGATGGTTGTGGGTACTCGCTGCCGTTGGCTGTCACGATATCGCCGAGGGTTGCGATGTGCAAGCCATTGTCGACGTGACAGTTGGTCGAGACAGAGTCGCACGGATACCGGCTTTGATCGTGTGTTGATCGGTCAGACCCATCTGCCGCTTCGATTGCCAGCGCTCGTTATTTCACCGCGGTAATCGAAGTCGTTGCCGAATGAGGCTATAACCCGCAAGATCAGCACAATTGACGTGTGGCATCAATTTGCTCATCTAAAAGCAATGCTAGACTTGTTCAACCCATCTCTCGGCGACAGCCAGGGGTGCGTACACCTAAACTCCATACAGGCCGGACAGATCTATGCTTTGGATTGCTGTAATTCTAATTGTGCAATGCCTCGTACTGGGATTGATGGGCTGGTTCGTTTTTCTCAGGAACGATTCAACAATCCAAAGAATGCTGACGGTTTCGGAGGAACCCGAGCAAGATATCGGCCTGGATAGCGTCCGAGTTTGTGACCTGTTGGCCACCGCGGGTAGAGCCCTGTCAGATCATTCTGAGCAGCTCTGCTGTTTTGAGCGATCATTGTGTACCGAGGAGGCTGAACGGCCTGAGTTTTCTTCGCTTGGCGAAATCCAGCAAGCAAACCAGCACGTCGAGCACACCATCGACACGACCATCGCAGGACTCATGGCTGCGTGTGGTGATCTACTGAGTGAGGAGCAGTCGAGTCTTGAAGCGT
This sequence comes from Pirellulaceae bacterium, assembly GCA_030744725.1. GTDB lineage: Bacteria > Planctomycetota > Planctomycetia > Pirellulales > Pirellulaceae > ARS98. The sequence continues at coordinate 5,461 of JASLPZ010000148.1, read as the reverse complement.
ATCGAGACAAGAATAGTGCATTCGGATCGACACTCGACAGCATCAAGCATGTGGAGTCACTTGTCCAATTCGCGGGCACCCTACTAGATATGGTCCGTGAACTTCGCACGGAAAACAAAACCGTTCGGGATGAAGTTTCCATCGGCCAAGAGAAGATAATCCAGCTTGTCACACAAGCGAGTTCCGCCGAGCAGATTGCTCGCGTTGATTCTCTTACCCAACTGAGCAATCGGCGAGCTTTCGATGAGTCGCATGCCGAATGCGAAGAAAAACGCGAGCAAAGCGGACAACCGTATTCTTTGATTATTCTCGACATCGACCATTTCAAGTCCGTCAACGACAAATATGGGCACGCCGCAGGTGATGGCGTACTTTCGTTGGTAGCTCGCATTCTCAGCGAAAACAGCAAGACAAGCGATCACGTTTGTCGGTTGGGCGGAGAGGAATTTGGCGTCCTCTTGCCACGATGTGAGGAGATTGCGGCGAGATCTGTTGCTGAAGGCTACCGCCATCACATCGAATCGGCAAAGTTGTCTTATGGCAAACACGAGATCTCGGTGACTGTCAGCTGCGGTGTCGCTCAGGCGATCCCAAGCACATCTAAATCCGACCTTCTGGAGAGGGCGGACGCTGCTTTATACGCGGCCAAGACGCGGGGCAGGAACCAGACGTGTGCTGACGGAAACCTCGATGAAGAGCGGCAAGAAGTGACGGTCGCCAATTGACATGCCGCTCCGGCCGGTTGCTTGGTTCGGTATTGCGAAACGGGACTGACGATGTCCTTACCTAGCGGCCTATGCCGCCTTCAGGCTGGGCGGCAACTGGTCACTCAAACTCTTCAAATGGTCCCATTCCTCCGCGGGCATCGCCATGGCGAGTTTTAGCGCGCCGTCAGCACCAGCAAAGACTGAATCCGAGACCGTACGGACCGACGCGCCACCGTATCCTTCCAGTTCTCTTTCTAGTACCTGATCGAGTCCTCGCAACTGCATGCCTCCGCCACTCAACAAAATATTGCGACGCAGGATCGGCCGAAACTCGGGATCGACCATGCGTAGTACCTCGCGAATTCCATCAACGATTGGTGAGACGATGGTGCTGCAAGCATCTCGAAGCGATTCGGTCAAATCGAAGTGCCTCGGTTCATCTTCCGTGAGCAACTCCACGATAACTGGCTTGGGCGCGTCATGCACGAAACCATATTTCTCTTTGATGTCGCGGACCATCTCTCGAGGTAGACACAGTTCAGGGTAGTCTTGCTCGAGCAGTGTGTGCAGCCGCTGGTCAATGTCATCACCGCCAACTCCAATGGTGACTTGCTCGTTTTCACTTGGGTACATGCCGAACACGGGACATATGTCGATTGTGCCGGCGCCAATATCGACGACCAATGCCTCGTCGAGGTCGCCCATGCTCAGGGCGACTGCAAATGGCTCGGGAACCAGGGCCACCGCATCAAATGCCGATTGGGCGGCCGCCACGATCGTTTGCTTGTTGGTTATGCTGGCGCGCGAGGGCGCTCCGATAACACCGTAGATTGGTGAGCCAGGTGCCGGCTGCATCAACGATACCGCGTGGGCCACGATCAAGCGGGCAGCTTCGTTGCGTTCCGCGATCTGGCCGGTGTCCGGCTCGTCGACATTGTTGTACTTGAGTCTACCGTGCTCGAATGGGCGCAGAACTTCAAGGATGATCCGTCGTCGCCGAATTTCCTTGCCGAATACGACATCTTTGCCCACTTTGGCCATGGCGAGATGGTCCTTGGGACGACCGATTGCCGTTGGCAACACTTCGCGGCGGCCATTGGAACAGGTCACAGATGTCTTGAACGATCCTAAATCCATCCCGATGAAAGTGATTTCCTCATCCATGAGTGGCTCCAATGTGATGGTGACTATTGTTTTTGGCGTCTTTGACAGACGGATTCGCCTTATCATGCAGTTGTTTGAGTAATGCAACGTTGTGGTAGTAAAACTCTTTGACAACCGATTTCGCCTTGTCTTGTTCTCCAACGGTTTTGAAAACCGGTTTATTCGCGTGCGAACTTCTGGCAACGGTGGTGGCCGGACCGGTTTTCGCAGGTGGTTCTGCGGGCAAAGTGGTATCATGGGCTGGCAATTGCGATTCAGCCCGGCGTTGAATCGTTAAACGCACGGGGACCAAAAGCAGAAGGGTGCATAACACTGCACAAAATACGGTTCCCGATGCAAAGCTGATGGTCGCAATGGTGATCGGTTCCAGAGTCGATTCAGCCGGCGATTGGCGATCAACTGGACTAACCAAATTGATGTAGCTGCTCTCCGGGACGACGACCGCAACCTGTCGCCCGATGCCGTCGATCATCTGCACGCGCTTGCCAGGGACGGTCACGGATTCACCATCGTTCTGCTGGTCCAAATGATGCTGCTGATTCTCGTGTTGCTGGTCTTGTTCCCCGGGTGCCGAGCCGCGGAGAAACGAGTTTGAGTTGGACAACAAGTCTGGTCGCCGTGCTTCTCCCGGGAGCGCCGCCTCGACTTTGACTTGTGGGACCCCTCGATCTGCCGGTGAGGTGGGCTGCCCGATGACGTCTGGCCTCACCTCGATTTTCGAGGCGGGCGGGCCCAAAGGATGGAATTCCAAAGGGCTCGGAAGTAAAACCTGCCGATCTTCCAATCGGTTGAGCGGCAGATCGTCGGCAGCAGAGCCTTCACCGACCTTCGAGTCGACGTCATGCTGGCGAAATTCGGCGAATCCATTGCTCCCAATTCGGCCATTGGTTAGCTGCCGGGCCCATTGGGCAAGCCAAATTGCCGTCGCCTGGTCCCCCTCGAGGTACCGTTGTTGGGCGATTTCCACCATGGTCCGAGCGATATCCTCGTCGGAGTCCCGATCTGATCGACGTTCTTGCGGTATCTGCCGTGTCAGCACCAGACCGCCGCTGCCCATCCAAATCTCTGTCATCACTGCATCGGCGCGCTCGCCTTGTCCAAGCGCGGTTGTTGGCTGGGTAAGCAGGCCGGCTGTCAAAACGTGAGTGCACCCAAACAGCATCAGCGCGAGGCGTTGCAGCCAGTGCCGTCGAGGGTTGGTTGAAGATGATTGCCGTCTAATCATGTCGACTCTGATTACATTGAGCGATCGTTGGCTGAACCATGCCAAGCGACGTCACGACGGAAAACGAAGTCAGCGTACGGTGACCGTATCGACGGTAGCGTGTTTGCCGTCTGTATAGATTTGATCGCCTTTGCCGATAGTCGCTGCTCCCTGCCCATCACTGATTGTGTAGGCGCCGCTTGGATTGCCAAGGTTCATCACGAAGGCTTCGTTCGACTCGGAAACAACATCGTCAATCGTCGAAACAAAGATCTTCGCCGTCGTCTGGCCTGGCGCAAAGCTGAGAGTGCCACTAATAGCCGTGTAATCGGCAGTGGCGAGTGCAGTGCCATCAGCGGTGCCAAAGTCCACGGTAATCGGAACGGCACTCGGCACTGACAGGCTCACCGTCAAGCCCGTTTGCAGGCGCAACACTTCGTTGCTGAAGCGGCTGGCAACCATGAGATTTCCGCCAGAGTCAAAGATCAAGTCACGTGGGCCATTTAGCCCGCCAGCGCCGGCGGCAATGACCGCGTCAAGAAACGACCCGGTTGCGCCATTGTAGCGCAGAACGTTGTCGCCATTATCGCCGCTCACATATAGATTGCCGTCAGGTCCAAAGATGATCGCATCTGGGCTATCGAGGCCACCGCTCCGATATGAGACGAATTCATCAACAAATGCTCCCGAGGTTTCGTCGTAACGCAGCACTTTGTGGCCGTTGAAATCAGCGACATACAGCAGCCCGTCGCGGAACAGCAAGCCGCGCGGGCTGATGAGCCCGCCGCTGCCAGCGGAGACGAAGGCTCCCATGAACGCACCGCTCGTGGCGTTGTAGCGCAAAATCTCGCCCGAGTTGCCACTGCTGACGTAGAGGTTGCCGTCGGGGCCACCGAATAGTAGATCGCTGGGTCTATCGAGGCTACTAGTGCCGGCGCTCACGAATGCGTCGATAAACGTTCCTGTGCTTCCGTCGTAGCGCAGGACGGAATCACTGTCCGCGCTGCTTACGTAGAGGGCGTTGTCGGGACCAAACACGAGATCGATCGGATGATTCAGTCCGCCTCCACCGGTTGGGACAAACACGTCAATGAATACTCCACTCGTCCCGTCGTAGCGCAGAACAGCATCGTTATCTGTGCTGGCTATGTATAAGTTACCGTCAGAGCCCATGACCATGCCGCGCGGGCTGTTCAGTCCACCGCTGCCGGCGGAAACGAAGGCATCGATTGACCCGCCTTCAAGGAGTGTCACGTCGCCGATGGAAATGGTTGGTGGCGGGCTGTCGTCGTTGACGATCAGCCCCTGGCCCTGAGCATCAGTGAGGGTGGCATTGTCGGGATTCGAGAGATTGACGAAGAACGTTTCGTCCGGCTCAAATTCGGTGTCGCCGTTGACCGGGACGGTGATCATCTGTGACGTCTCATACTCCAGAAATTGCACCGTGCCGCTCGTCGCAACGTAGTCCGCTCCTGCGTTGGCAGTTCCGTCGGCCGTGTCGAAATTGACACTGGAAATTCCAGCTGTATCGCCGCTGCGTGTAACCGTGAAGACGAGATTGGAACTGCCGCTATCGCCCTCGGTCAACTGCACATCATTGATGGCGAGCTCCGAGCCGGTGGGTGTGCCCACAATCTGTACATCGTCGACATGACCGTCCTCATTGCTACTGCTCACATTGGCGCGGAAGCGAGCCTTGAAGTCTGAAACCAGGTAGTTGCTGTCGATCGTGACTGTTTCTTGATGCCACACGTTCTCTTGGTCAACGTTGCCACGCAGTGCCGATACTTCATTCCAACTGCTTCCATCGAATAGATCCAGAGCGATATATTCGCCGCTGTCCCAGTTGCGCTCGATGAACGAGGAGAACGTAATCTCGGCGCTGCCGTAGCTGGTCAGGTCAAGCGGATTTGCCATCGTCAGCGTGGCATCGGTGGCTCGCCCATCCACCTCGGCCGCATACGAACCATCGAACGCTCGATGCGTTGAACGGAACCAGTCATTCTGGCTGTCTTCGACCCACTGACCGTTCCATTCGCCTTGTTCGAAACTGTCGGCGAACAGCACCGCTAGCAGCCTTCGGTCTTCAAGTCGCTCGAATCGACATAGACGACGGTTTTCTCTCTGATTCCTACGGACTTGCTGCTTCTTCGACGGATGGCGCTTGCGGCGGGGTAGCATCGTGGGGACCTCCTAGGGTGCTAGAATTTGAGGGCCGGCTGTTGCGGCACGATCTCCCGACCGTGCCACGGTGGCGAATCAGGACTCACCGATTAACTTTCCCGAACGTGGGCCGGTCGGGAGACCGGCCCTAGGCTGCGCCAAAGTTAGTATTGCTTGAGCTGGGCGATCGTTCGGGTTTTGTTTACGCTTTTCTATTCCGACA
>JASLPZ010000147.1:0-15993 GCA_030744725.1 Pirellulaceae bacterium | reverse complement strand
ATTGCCTGCAATTCGTGTCACTTTCCTAAACTGAACGGCCAGTTGTGAGGAGCAATCCCTGTTCCGGGAGGGGCTGGAGCTTTTCGCCTTGGGTTAGTTCGCGCGGTGTTTCAGATAGAATAGTCGCAACATCGTTTCACAACACGACTTACAGCGATACAGGCGAAGCTCACGAACAACCATTGTGAGAGGCGAATCGGCGGACATCTCCGGCACGTCGAAGGCTGCTCTTTCTGCCCGTCAGCTACAGCTGTCTGGCTGACGTTCGTCGGATTTTGGCGAAAGCTGACCCGAGCTCTCAGCATTCTCTCGGGCGGCGACATGATATCATCGTGGTGTCACGTCGACATCCAGTGGCTCGGCGCCTCGTTTGACACGAAGAATGAACCTATTGAAGGAGTCTTCATCATGCAACGCAGAAAGTTCTTGTCACTCGCCGGAACCACCACCGCGGCGGCAGCATGGGCCGGAGTCGCCGCGCTTGATCGTCCGTCCATCGCCCAAGAGAATCGTCCACAGAAACCAATCAAGATGTATGTCGGGACGCAGCGAGGGCCGACAACGCCGCAGATGCTGCAGTACATCAAGCGACACGGCGTCGATCACATTTGTGGCTATCCTCCAAATCCGGGCAAGCGTGGTTATTGGACGGTCGAAGACTTGGAGAAGACTCGCGACCTTTGCGAGAAGCACGGCATCACGCTTGACATTGTGGCGTTGCCCTTTCTGTCCTCGTCCCACACCGATCGGGAAAAGCGAGGAGCCATCATGTTGGGCAAGAGCCCGGAGCGCGACCGCGATATCGAGCATATCAACATCATGACGGAGAACTGCGCCAAAGTCGGCATTCCAGCGTGGAAGTACAACATGAGCCTCCTTGGTGTTCCCCGTACAGAGTCCACGCCCGGTCGAGGCGGTTCCCGCTACAGTACCTGGACGTTGGCGAAAGCCAACGCCGATCCCCCGCTCACACGCGCTGGCCGAGTCACGGCGGACATTGCCTGGGAACGGATCACGTATTTCCTCGATCGGGTCATCCCGGTCTGCAACGAGTACAAGATCCGTGCCGCCTGTCATCCCCATGATCCCGGCATGCCGCCCGAAGGGTTTCAGGGAATTAACCGGGTCTTGGGCACCGTTGAAGGGTTGAAGAAGTTCGTCTCGATTCAGGAGAGCCCCTACCACGGCTTGAACCTGTGCCTGGGCACGACGGCTGAAATGTTGCGGAGTCCCGCCAAGGAGATCCACGACGTCATTCGCTATTTCGGACAGCGGAAGAAGATCTTCAATATTCATTTTCGCAATATCCGCGGCCGGCGCGGCGACTTCCACGAGGTGTACCTCGACAACGGCGATATGGACATGCTGCAAGTAATGCGAACGCTTTATGAGGTGGACTACCCCTACATGGTCATGCCCGATCACGTGCCTCGGCATCCCGACGATCCCGGAGGACTGCAAGCGTTCGCGTTCACCTACGGATACATCAAGGCGCTGCTGCACGCCGTCGCGACTCATGGATGATTGGGAGATGGCTTGACGGTCGTGCACGCAGTTGACAACATCGAAGCTCTAAACCACCCAACAAGCCGACACCCTTTCAGTGGAGTGATGCATCATGCGGTCACAGATTCTTCTGATTATCGCAATCTTCATCGTACCGATCAGCTTCCCGTTTCATCACTTGCCGTCGGCCTTTGGAGAGTCGCAAAACCCGGCTGATACAGGAAGTGTCGTCAAGGTCGCGGCGGCGCAGCTGTTGACGGACGTCGGGGATCTTCAACGTAACAAGGAGAAGATTCTGGGGGCGATTCGTGACGCGAAGTCTGCTGGCTGCCATGTCGTTCTGTTTCACGAAGGTTGTCTGACCGGCTATCCTAGTCGCGAACACCTTTCTTCTATTGACTTTGCCGAGGTCCGAAAGGCCGAGCATGAGGTGCGTGATCTGGCCGAGAAACTGGGCATCGCCGTTCTGTTGGGCAGCACTGGCCGTGAAGGGGACCAGTTTTTCAACTATGTGATCGTCGTCGACGAGCAGGGACGTGTGTTGGGACAATACAACAAGACCTGGCGTGCCGGAGAAGCACACTACTGCGCCGGAGAGGGCCCCGTGATATTTCGGATTGCTGGTGTCGAAGCGACCGTTATTATCTGTCACGATCTTCGCTACCCGGAGTTGGCTCGACTGGCCGTGACGGCCGGAGCAAGAATTGTCTTCATTGCGAACAATGAAAGTGGAATCACGGCCGAGCACAAACAGCTTGGGTATCGGTCCATGCAGATTTCCAGAGCGACGGAGAACCTCGTCTATTCGGTTATGAGTAACTGTCCGGCAGACCGTGAGAATGTCACTCGTCCAAACTGTTCGCATGGCAATTCAAAGATTGTCGATCCAATGGGCAATGTCATTGACGAAGCCGGCGTGTTTGAAGAACGGCTAGTGACTGCTGAGCTAAAGATGAAACAGGCGACAGCGAGTACCGCTCGACGAACCGTTGGCCAGAACGAGTCGACGTCCAGATTGTACGGCACGACATTCGAGAATAAGGCATACGCCGAATGGCTGAAGGTAGGACTGAAGCTGGTCCGACGGCTCGATGGCACAGCCGTTCCACCACACTTCCGCAAGCCCGCCGTCGCTAAGTGAATCCAATCATCTAAATGCATGTTACCAAACTCCATTTGCAGTGTTTCGCTGATTCGCCGATAATGACTTGGGGTGTAGCAAGCCGAAGGAGGAACTCGCGAATGCTCCGACTTATGAGTTTTATCGCCGCTGTGACCTGTGCCGTTGTCGTCGCAACCTCACCAGCACATTCTGTTGCTGCAAACAGCCGAAAGTCTCTCGAAGCCCGTATGGAGTTGGCCCGAAAGACGCTCGTGCTTGTTGAGAAGACCGTGCGGCAGCCGAAACTGGCCGCCGAACTCCAGGCGATCGAGCGTCGTGTCGACGATGCCCTAGCCAAAAAAGTCGACGACGTGAAGCAACTCGACGACGAGCTCCGCGCGTTGCGACGGCGCATTCTCTTTTCGCATCCAGCACTCGACTTCGACAGGCTACTGGTCAATAAACGGCATCATGATGTGCCAGGCCATATGTGTGATCAGTACTTGGGTCGTCATGCACGTCCCGCACCTGGGCTGGCGGTGATCTCCAACTGGAAAGAGCAGCCGCGTGAGAAACTACTGCTTACCAGCGAGTTACCCGTCGGCATGACCTACCACCCTGACCTCTCCTTCGATGGCGAGCGTGTCGTCTTCGCTCATTGCGCAGACGGCGACGCAAACCAACGGGCGTTCTACCTGTGGGAAGCCTCCGTCGATGGCAGTTGGGCTCGACAGATCACTGGCACTGCAGACGACCCGATGCAAGGCTGGAAAGGTCGGCAGACGGTGGTCATTGAAGACTTCGATCCCTGTTATTTGCCCGATGGCGGCATCGCCTTTGTCTCAACTCGCAGCCAGCAGTACGGCCGCTGCCACGGCTCTCGCTATGTGCCGAGCTATTGCCTGTACCGTTGTGAGAAAGACGGTTCGAAAATCCGGCGAATCTCTCTCAACGAGGCGAACGAATGGAACCCCTCGGTATTACGTGACGGTCGCCTGGTCTATTGTCGCTGGGATTACATCAACCGGCATGACACCCGTTACCAAAGCCTGTGGGTTACGCGACCCGATGGCACCGGCACGGCTCATTACTATGGCAACTACTCAAGCGTCCCTTGCATGATTACCGAGGCTCATGCCATCCCCGGTTCGCACAAGACCGTGGCTACCGGGACGGATCACCACGGTTACACCGCTGGCACGATTGTGACGGTCGATCCTCACAAGGGCGAAGACGGTCCTGGGCCGCTGTTGTGGGTCACGCCAGAAATCTCTTCGCCCGAGGGTGGACTGTCGCGTGAAACACTGCGGGCCGCTAATCCGCTTCCGATGCAAGACGCAGGCGACTCGCGTGGTCGGCGAAAGGCCGCTTCGCCGTTTCCTATCACTGAGGAATTGTTCTTCGTCTCGTACACCTACAAGGGACAGTACGCGATCTTCCTGATTGATACACTCGGCGGTCGCGAGTTGATCCATTCCGACTCCGAGTGGTCATGTTTCAATCCGATCCCTGTGCGGACCACGCCCAAACCACCGACGCTCCCATCGCAGATCGCCGGCAAAGAGAACGAAAAGACGGGCCGGTTTTTTGTGCAAGACGTCTACCAATGCAGCTCGCCTCTCGAGCCGGGTTCGATCAAGTCGTTACGGGTCAACCAGATCTTTCCACAACTGACTCGCAGCAAGCCGAACCTCAGCCAAGTGAGCAACGAGATCCTCAAGCAGACGCTCGGCACGGTGCCGGTGGCGCGCGACGGATCGGTCGGGTTCGAGGCACCAGCCAACGAGCCGTTGCAATTCCAACTGCTCGACGAGAACGGCATGGCCGTGATGACGATGCGGAGCTTGGTTTACTTGATGCCCGGTGAAGAGGCGACATGTGTTGGTTGTCACGAGTCACGGCACAACACGCCCACATCCACGTCCGATCTGACGAAAGTCCATTACCACAAGCTTCGCAAGCCAGCCGGACCGACCTACGAAGGAGGCTTTAGCTTTGTACGCACGGTACAACCGGTGCTCGACCGCAACTGCATCGGCTGCCATGGCCTGGAGAAGACCGAGGGCGGCATCAATCTGCTGGGCACCTTAACCGGCAAGTTCACCCAATCGTACGAAACGCTCGTACGCGACCGGAAGCTCGTCAAACTCGCTCATCGCAACCAGGAGACGGGGTACAGCACGACGAAGGACTACTTCGCCCACGCTGGCACACTCGCCGGAATGCTGCTGGCCGGGCATCCCGACAAAGAGGGCCAGCCACGAGTGCAACTCGAACGGCCGGACCTAGAGCGGATTGTCAATTGGCTCGACCTGAACGGCCAGTTCTATGGCAATTACTCGCATAACCGCATCGAGAAACGGAAGCCGTCGAACCAAGGCGAAACTGCCCTTCGCGTAGCGATCACTCGGCGTTTCGGCACCAAGTTGGCCAGGCAGCCCTATGCGGCGTTGGTCAATCAAGCCATGCCGAGCGAAAGTCGCATCCTCAAAGCGCCGCTATCTGAACGTGCCGGTGGTTGGGGGCAGATCGATGACAACGGTTGGTCCAACACCAAAGACGCAAGCTACCGAGAGCTTGCCGACCTGGTCAACGCCTCGATTACACCGCTCTCACACACCGACATAGCCGGCACTTGCGGGCGCGAGAACGGCTGCCGCTGCGGCAACTGCGACATACGCCTCGCCCTCGAGGCCTTAGGGTCCAAAAACTAGCCGAACTTCAACGGCCGCCTTTTCGAGCGTCTTAAATCCGCGGTCTACGCCTACGGCCGAGCGACCCTGAAAGGCTCCTCCGAACGTGGAAGACCAGCCCACAACGTGCAGTTCCGGCGATGGGACCCACTTGTTCGACCAGTGTTGTGGCGAATCACGACTCGCCGATTGACCTTCCCCGAACGTGGGTCGGTCGGGAGACCGGCCCACAGCGTGCGCAAAAACGACCCCTCTGTGCTCCGCCACGACTATCGGTCAGCACCCGAGAGCGAGAGATCGGCGCAGACGATCTCTTTGTCGTTGCGGGCGAACACGCAGCGGTGGGCGAAGGCCGGATGCGACCACACCACTTTGCGGCGTCCGGCCTGCAGAGTCGGTTCGATCAGCGATGCACGGCTCTGCTGCTTATAGCCTTCCGGCGAGAGTTGGGCAAAAATCAACTCGCCTTGGTCATTGAAAAGCACATGGCGCTCGCCGTGTCGAACCAAATGCACGGTGGACCAGCGGCCTTTGTCAGTCGCTTCGTAGGTTTCCCACACACGCTTGCCCGTTCTCGCGTCGAGGCAACGCAATTGTCCATAACTACAGACTCCGTAGATGAATCCGTCCTGCAGTACCGGCGTGCTGATGATCGAGTGTAAGCCGTCGGTGTTGGCGGGCAGTTCGCTGTGACTGTGTCCCTTCCAGAGCAGCCTGGCGGTCGGCTGCTGTGCGGCAAGCTGCAGCATCATCGGCCCGTCGAAGAACGAGGTGACAAACAGCTGACTCTGCGCCGCGTCGAAGATCGGTGTGGCCACGGAGTGTCCCATGCGAATCTCTGCAGGCTGTTTCCAATAGACCGTGCCGGTCTGCGGATTGAGACCGTAGAGGCCTACCGGATTCCAGACGATCAACTGCCGCCGACCGCCTGCGAGGATTATGACCGGGGCGGAATAGCCGGGATCGGCGGCGTCGAGCGCCCGCCAGACCTCTTTCCCCGAGTCTTTGTCGAGCGCCACGACGCAGGCGTCGTTGTTTCCGCCAACCAGCAGCACGAGCCGTTGGCCATCGATCAGCGGCGCCGCGGCCATGCCCCAAAGATTCATTTTGGTTCCGTAGTCAGCGACGTAGTTCTTTTTCCAGAGCACGTCGCCGCTGGCGGCATCGAGACAGAACAGATCGCCCATCCCGCCCAGCGAGTAGACCTTGCCTTCATGGACCGTTGGCGTGGAGCGCGGACCCGCCGGGAAGCTGATCTTGTACTCGCAGGGATACGTCCGCTGCCACACGATCCGTCCGGTTTCGGTGTCGAGGCAGAGGATTCGCTCTCCACCGCTGACGAGCTCGCGCAAGAGCGGCTTGTTCTCCCTTGCCAAAGCATCCTTGGCGGAAATGCGATCCGTGACGTACACGCGGTTACCGACGACTGCGGGACCGGCAAAGCCGCCGCCGATCGGCACGCGCCATCGGTAGACCAGTTTCTTCGGCAGTTGCTCGGTGATTCCCGTCTCGCGCCAGACGCCGTCGCGCAGCGGACCACGCCACTGTGGCCAATCGTCGGCCCAGGCGACGGGCAGCCGAGCCAACAGGCAAACAAGGATCGTGCTGTGGAGCAGCACTCGCATTTCAGACGCTCCAGGATGCTCTCAACGGACGCTTTCACTTTACACTACGTCTGGATCTGTCATCAAGTGCGAGTGCGTACCGTCGGGGTCCGCACCTTCGCGCGACAGGTGCCGGCACTCCTCCAAATCCAAGAACGTCTTCGTCGTGAAGGGCCGGTTGAGAACAGTCTGAGATTCTGCTGAGCTCTTTCGGCCATCAGGTCGGCTTGACCCTAGCTTGCACGTCAACGGGTATCTTTGTGAATGATGGTCAGCGGATTGGGATCTGATTCCCTGATCTTTGCATCGGTAACAATCCAATCGGCACCTGCCTGTTCGATACGAACGCGAAAACGCACGAAGGAAACCGTATCGCCCATTTCAAATTCGCCGATACGGCTCAGTTTGGTGGAGAGGGCTGTAGCTACGGCCCGCCAGAGCAAGTCATCACCACCTTGCTGCGAGAATTCATCGTCAAGTTCTTGTTGCATCATTGCCGCGAATTCGGTGCTGTTAAGCTTCCACATCAGGCGGCCGCTGCAGAGAAAGAGAAAATCACCTTGATTGGTCGCGCCGCCACGGACAACTTGCACGTCCGCGAACTCCTGAAAGTGTGGGAATTGCAGTTCCAAGCCCTCGTTCATCGTTAGCTGGATCGTCACGGCGTCTGGTGCTTGCGCATGGGCAACGCTGAATGGTGCAAACAGCAGTCCCATCCAGAGGAACAATTTCTTCATTTCTGTCACCTCTTCAATACGTGAAATTTCGCTGCAAGGCGATGCATAAGGACTTGAGTTGCGCACTGCATTGCCAATTCAAGTGTACAACGCATTTAACTACGCATTCACTCAAATACCTCGGGGCAAGACAATCAGCAGCGTGCCTTTTCGTCAAGGTTCCACCTGGTGTTTTCCGGATCGTGGTTCGTGTTAAGATGCTCAGTTGTCGCCGCGACTCTTCAAAGACTGACAATCATCAGGGAGAACGCTCATGAACCTGCCCGTAAACACAACGCGTCGCGATTTCTTGCTGGGCACAGCAACGGCCGCAGCAGCTGCTTCCATGGCCACCGTCGTACCGGCCCGTGTGCTCGGCCGCGAGGGCAGCATTGCGCCAAGCGAGAAGATCGCACTGGGAATCATCGGCATCGGTCCTCGTTGCACTTACGATCTGAAAGCCATGCTGCAGTTTTCCGACGTGCGGTGCGTCGCCATCGCCGACGTGCAAGCCAAGCGACGCAAGGCTGGCAAGTCGCTCGTCGACGAGCACTACGGCAATGGCGATTGCGTCCTTTATCGAGACTTCCGCGAACTGCTTGATCGTAAGGATGTCGATGCCGTGCTCGTGGCGACGGGCGACCGCTGGCACGCGGCGGCGTCCATTTTGGCCGCCAAGGCGGGTAAAGATGTTTACAGCGAGAAGCCGTGCGGCATCACCATCGACGCTTGTCAGGAACTGGCTGACACACTGCACGAGGAGAATCGCGTTTTCCAAGCGGGCACGCAGCGCCGTAGCGTGCCGAACTTTCAGAAGGCGGTTGAGCTGGCGCATACTGGGAAGCTCGGCAAACTCCACACACTACACGCGTCGGTCTACTTGCCAGTGCTGGACAACACATGGCTTCCCGCCCAACCGACTCCGCCGCGCGATGTGGTTGACTGGAACCTCTGGCTTGGGCCAGCACCGTGGCGTCCGTTTAACCAGAAGTATGTCGAGGGCCGGTGGCGCGGCCAGTGGGATTTCGATTCTGGTGCGAAGTTGCTCGATTGGGGCGCGCACACCGTCGACCTTTGCCAATGGGCCAATCAGGCCGACGACACAATGCCGATCGAATACGAGCCGTCCGAGAAGGATATTGTTTGCCGCTATGCCAACGGCGTGAAGCTCGTCATCGACTTCCTCGGACAGCCGTTCGGCGATCGCTCACCGCATTACATCACCCGGCTCGGCACCTGCCCAGTTCGGTTCGTCGGCGATGAAGGGTGGGTCGAAACAGGCGACGAAGGTGAAATCGTGGCCAAGCCAGAATCGCTTCAGAAAACACTGCCGGATGCGGCGAAACGCGTACGCGGTCTCGATGTCTCCGCTCACGCGCGTAACTTCTTTGATTGCATGCGCTCGCGAGGCACGACTGCGGCCAATCCGGACGTCATGCGGCGGTCCCACATCGCCTGCCATGCGGCCGCTATCGCTTGGATTCTCCAGCGCAAGCTGAAGCTCGATCCAGTGAAGGAGGAGTTCGTCGGTGACGATGAAGCGAACCACCTCCGCTCCCGTGCGGGGCGTGATTGGACAGCATAAAGCCATGTGTCATGATGCGTCCGTTGGAACGAGGCCGGTCAGTCCGGTTTTCGCGTGGTTGCGTCCAGGGCGCGGATCTTGTCCAGCGTCAACCAGTGTTTGGTCAAGGCCCTGCGTCCCGCTTTGGTCAAGCCGTAATCGGTATGTGGAATCTTCCCGTTGAAGACTTTACGCACCTCCACGTAGCCTGCACGCTCTAGCTTTTCCATATGCGACGACAGGTTGCCCTTGGTCAGAGACAAGGTCGAGAGCAGAAACTTGAAGTCGGCCAGATCCACGCCCGAAAGAACCATCATGATTCTCAGGCGAACCGGTTCGTGAATGATTCGGTCAAGATCGGTCATCATTCCGCCTTCTCATTCGGTTGGCTGCCGGTGGCACAGTCCACCTGCGTCAACTTCTTCAATCGATATAAGGCATATCGGCTGTAGGCATGGCTGATCAGGCCCACCAGGATACCGTAACCAAACGCCGGAACCGCAAGGTTCAGGACGATTGCCCACTGACCCGTGAAACCGACCGGGACGCCGGCAACGGCGAGTATGGCGTGCAAGCCATAGAGGGCCGGGAACAACAACGTGACGTGCCCAATCATCGGTCTTGTCAAGATCCATAGCACCACGAAGCAAAGTACGACAGAAAGGGCGACAACAGGTTGGATGTACTGCGTTGGGAAAAGGCCCATCTGATAAAGCAGGATCAAAACCCCGTAACAGACTGCAAACAGCAACATGACTCCGAGTATTTCCCGCCAGCGGCGATCACTGATTTCAGGTTCCGAAACGCTGACGAAGCCCTCCTTCGCATAGAGCCGTTCGAGAAGGCGGTTCACCCGATTGCTACCCCGTGGGGAAATGAACACGTAAGCAGCGAAGCACTCGATTGCCACAATGGCGACCACAAATATCGCGGCACTGGGCCAGAATAGTGCCATGTTGCCGCCGCGGTAGGCCATGGTTGCCACGACCACCAGTGCAACGAGACCCAGGCACAGAAGCGTTTCGCCAACAAAGAAGACTAAGACGGGCAGACTGCGATTCTGACCGTAGACTCGCGCCCATTTGGGAATACTCCGCAGTTCTTCGGGGTGATCTGCCCGCTTGACGTTGGGTCGATCGTTCATGCTGGTACTCCTTGATTTTGAGGCTCACGACGGAATCTGGTCGCCGACAGCCCTGCGTTTGGCCGGTGGTTGTTCGTGCCACGGTTATCCAGGCCAGGACGCGACATCATGCAAAGTCGAGGTTTAAAAGCCCGTGTTGCAGACTAGTTTATACTGCAAACTTGTTTGAGGCAAGGGGCTAAATTGGTTGAGTTCGTGCTGGTCGAGGAAATGCCCCAATCATTGCGCGCGTCGCTCTCTGCTGGCGGCGAACGAAAATTTCGCCACGGCGCAACTGCTTCGTGCGTCTTCGACCCACGGCCTACAGCCGTGCGACGCTGAAAGGCTCCGCAGAACGTGGGCTTCCACTGAGCATTATCAGCTACAGGATTGCCATTCCTGAAGCAACCTGCCTACAATACAGACGATTGGGCCCGCCAACAGGGGCACCTTGAGGACCGGCCGCTGGTTGGCGGTTCTCCTCTCATCCTGAGGATGAAGCTCGTAACAACGCCGCGCCGGTTGGACGCCTTCCAGGTCCATCGCGATCCCAACGACCGTAATCCCGTCGCCGGTCATCAGAAGAACCGCCAGAACCAAGGAATTGTCGTTCTTGCGAACTTAAACTAGATAGAAAAGACTTACTTAACTGCATTTAGGGCTCGTCGATTGTTGTTTCGGACGTTATTCAAGAAACCAAGAATCGAACCTTAGCTACCACGAAATGTTGTCGCACGCTGGACCTTCGACATCTGCCGACCCGGCAGCCTCGCAGTCATAGATGATTTCCATACGGAGCTTTGCCATGCCCCAAATATCCCACCTTTCCCGACGTCAGTTTATTCAAGGCTCGGCTGCCATCCTCGGCGCTCCCTACATCATTCCCTCTGGTGTGCTCGCCGCCGACGGACGGCCGGGCGCGAATGACAAGATCCACGTTGCGGGAATCGGGATTGGCAGACAAGGCAGCGGTCTGATGGGGCAACTTGCGGGACAACCCGACGTTCAGATCGTCGGCATCGCCGATGTGAACCTGCCCCGCGCCGAAGCCAACACCAAGAAATTCGGCGGCCAGTTTGCTTGCCAGGACTACCGCAGGATCCTCGATCGGAAAGATGTTGACGCGATTGTCACGGCCACGCCCGACCATTGGCGTGCACTCGTTTCGATCCATGCGGCCCAGGCTGGCAAGGACATCTATGCCGAGAAACCGATGACGTTGACCATCCTTGAAGGACGCCGCATGGCGCAAGCCGCGCGCAAATACGAACGCGTCTTCCAGACCGGCAGCCAACAGCGTTCGCAGGCGGCAAACCGATATGGATGCGAACTGGTCCGCAACGGTCGAATCGGCAAGATCACGAAGGTCGTCGGCTTCAATTACCCCAGCCCTTGGAACTGCCAACTGCCCGCGCAGACCGTGCCTGACGGTTTAGACTGGGACATGTGGTGCGGCCCGACCGAACTGGTCCCCTACAACAACGACATCTACAACCCCCGTGCCCAGCCTGGATGGATCTCCTTTCGGCCCTACTCCGGCGGCGAGATGACCGGCTGGGGCGCGCACGGAATCGACCAAATCCAATGGGCCCTCGGCATGGACGAATCCGGCCCGACGGACATTTGGGTGGAAGGCACCACGTTCGATCCGCCGACCTATACGGAATCGACTGGTCGCGGACCCGGCGAAAAACGATGCGCGCAACCGACCATTCACTATCGTTACGCCAACGGCGTCGAGCTGATTCTCGACAACGGCAATCCAGGTGGCGGGATCTTCCATGGCGAGCAAGGCAAAATCGAGATCTTTCGCGGCCGCGTCACTTCGAACCCGGCCGAGATCGTTAAGCAACCGATCCGCGACGACGAGATCCATCTCTACAAGAGCGACGGTCACATGCGCAACTGGCTCGACTGCATCAAAAGCCGCAAGCGCTGCATCGCCGACGTCGAAATCGGCCACCGTTCGACGACCGTCTGCCACCTGGGCAACATCGCCCGCTGGCTGGGCCGCCCGCTGAAATGGGATCCAGTGAAGGAGATGTTCCCGGGCGACAAGCAGGCTAACGCGTTTATCGACCGCCAGCGCCGCAAAGGATACGAGTTGCCCGAAGTCGTCTGATCAGCGCTTGCTTGGACAGCGCTTACTTCTGTTGCATTGCGACGATCGGATCAACGCGCGCGGCTCGCCAGGCGGGCAGAAAGCTGGCAACGGCGCAGACAAGACTTCCAACGGCCAAGACCATGGCGATGTCGAGTGGCGAGTAAACAAAGATGTCAGCGCCGTATTGCTGGCCGATGCGGTTTTCGATGTACCGGCGGACCGACAAACTGATGATCCACGACAGCCCGCCCGAGAGCAACAGAGCAAAGGCCGCGCCAAGCAGGCCCGTAAGCGTTCCCTCGCACAGCATCAACGTCATCACGTGAGAGTCTTTCGCTCCGAGCGACTTCATTATGCCAAACTCTGGTGTCCGTTCCAAAACGGAGATCATCATTGTGTTCGAGATGCCGAGCGCCGCGATGAACAGGATGATCACCGCGAGGGCCGAGATCGCCATCTTCACTTTGTTGATCTCCCGGTCGACACTTTCCACGATCCAGATGGCAGAGTGCGCGTAATAACCGAGCGATTCGAGCCGATCGACGATTCGACGGAGGTCCGAGACGTCTTCGATTGTGACCATCGCTCCCCAAAAACCGCGGAAGTCATCCCGCACCACGTTGATTCGTGTTGCCGTTCGATGGTGGACGTAAAGGTCCATGTCGTCGTGCGTGTAGATCGTCCGCAAGAAGGAGAAGATGTCGTCGCTCGTGGCCGGACGAAAGACGCCGCGAATCACAAACTCTTCTGTGATGAGCACAGCACTTTGCTCCGTCGAGACGCCGATCTGAAAGGCCTCTTGAATCAGCTCTTTTTCCCGATCGGTCAGTTGCGTGGCCTCAATGTCGTCGATCAGGCGTTTGATTGCCGACAGGACTTCCGCCTGTTCGCCCACGGTCCCTTCGACAAGGTCCGATTTCAGCGACTGAAGGAACCACGAAACTTGATTGCCGCCGACCTGGTATTCGACTTTGAGTTTGAGACCAACCAGCTCTTGCAACTGGCGGTCGCTGTGGAAGCCCAATTGATACGCCGTGTATTCGCTGATCAGGACACCGTCGGTCTCAGATTCGTGCAGAGTGCTTCCGGCGATGATCCGTGGTTTCAGTTGTGCGTCGAACAGAGAGATGCCGCGTGTGAATCCCGGCAGGGCCAGAACATCCTGTTTTTTGGCAGCATCCTTCGAGTCCACAGCTAACGGTACGAGAGTCATTTGGCACTGCAACAGGGTCGTCGGCACAACTTCCCTGACACCTTCGATAGCTCGGAGCCGCTCCAAGTCGTTTTGATCCATCTCGCGAATATGGCCGTTTTCCACGAGCCATTTCTGTCGCCTTCGCTCGCAAATCCGCTCGCGCCGCTCATCGCTCATTTCGCCTTCGACGACCAGCGACTCCTCAGGAACCTGAATATCCGGTTCATAGCTCGGGCGAATCGTCATTTTACGAACATCTTCGGACTCGTTGATGATCGATTGCAGCCCGATGCTGGCACCCCGTGTGCCGGCAAAGGTCAAGATCAGTAGAACGCTGCTTATTACTACGCCGAGCAGATTCATTGCAGTGCGCAATTTGCGAGTCCACAGATTGTGGAAGGCCATGCCGCTGATGTCGCGAATCTTCATTTGCTGCCGTCGCCGTCAATCTGTTGGTATCAGTTTTCCATCGGACAAAGTAACGACCCGCGTCACACATCGTCGAGCCAGTTCGCGGTCGTGCGTGACGAGCACCATCGTTGAGTTAGTTTCTGCAGTGACATCGAGAATCAACTGAGTGACTTGATCCGCTGTCCTGGAGTCGATGTTGCCGGTCGGTTCGTCCGCCAGCAAGACGGGTGGCCGATTGATGATCGCTCGCGCGATCGCGACTCGTTGCTGTTCGCCGCCAGAGAGCTGAAACGGACGATGGTGCATGCGCTCAGACAGGCCGACTCGCTCGAGGCAGTCTCGGGCGGCTTCCCGGCGTTGCCTTTGCCTCACCCCGGCTAGAATGAGCGGCAACTCTACATTTTGCAGCGCCGTTCGGTGCGGCAGCAGTTGAAACGATTGAAAGACGACGCCTATGTTGTGAAGCCGGTACTTCGCCAGTTGCCCAGGCTTCAACGCCTGGAGCTGCTCGCCGCCCACTTGCAATGACCCTGCCGATGGCCGATCGAGCCCAGCCAGCAAATTGAGTAGTGTTGTCTTGCCCGAACCAGATCTGCCAAGCAGTGCAACTCGTTCGCCTGGCGCGATCTCCAAGTCAACTCCTGCGAGCGCGATCACGCGATTTGCATCAGTACCAAAGCACTTTGAGATTCCTCGAGCAACGATCATTGCGAACCCGGATGGCGATAGGCTAAGTGCTGAGGGAAGTCACTGCACGGTAGTTTGTCCACTTTGCCAAGGGGGACCACTCGCGTCGCTGATCCTGATTCGAGCTTGATTCGTCACCCTCTCATTGTATGCCTATTCACTCCGAAGATGAACAAGACACCTTTGACTCGCCCCGAGAAGGATGGCACCGGATCTGTTTTACTCGTCAGTGATGAGACGTTCCCGAATATGGTACCCGTATCCCGTATTTGACACAGATCGGGCTCGCCAGGAGAATCTGTCTGTTATCCTTCGCGGCAGTCAATTGTCCGGAGATGTCGCACCTCTTTGGGGAGAAGAACAACGCGATGCGGATGTCGTTTTCAATGATTGGCGGCCTGGGGCTTCTTCTGGCTGTGTCGGCGCCGGCGCGGGCACCGGCACAAAGACAGATGGAAAATCTGATTCGCGGCATCGTCGCCGTCGAGACAGCTGACGACGAAGTTTACATTGGCTGGCGACTGTTCGCGACCGATCCTGAGTCAATCGCTGCGATCGCTTTCTCGCCTGCATTGCTTATCTGGACGGTGAGCGGCCGAGCGTCGTGATGTGCCGTGGTGTGTATGGTCGCATCGTCATGGCTGCCTGGGACTGGCGTGACGGAGAATTAACGAGCCGCTGGGTCTTTGACTCGGGAATTAGCTATCCACCTTTCGACAACGCTTCACCCTATTCGGGAATGGGCGGCCATTCGCTGTCGGTGGCCGACGTCGATAACGACGGCAAGGATGAAATCGTCTATCAAGCAATGGTCGTCGACGACAACGGCGAAGGACTTTACTCAACGGGCCTGCGACATGGCGATTCGATGCACATTAGCGATATGTACCCTGATCGTCCTGGGCTGGAAGTCTTCACGGACCGCAATACCGACTGAGCATCGCCTGGCAAAACGTGGTCTATAACAAGCCACCTCACCCGCGTTTCTTTCTCGGTGACGGGATGAAGCTCCCTCCCAAACCCAACATTCACCTCATTGGGAGAGGCGAGGCAATTGCCGGCATCAAGGACGACTGAATCATGCAGTTCACGGGCGAAGCAGTTCGATATTTGGCGCGACGCCTAACCCGGATTATTCACTAGCCTGCGAGTTTTGAAATTGCGCAATTGCAAACTAGCATTGGCCAACGGCCATCAATCACCGTAGCCTGGGGCATCGCCCCAGGAATCGTAAGCAATTGGTCGTGTTTGGCCGAAGGCCATAATCATCGGTGGCGAAGGTCGTGTG
>JASLPZ010000146.1:0-16089 GCA_030744725.1 Pirellulaceae bacterium | reverse complement strand
CTGCCATCGTCGCCTCGATCATCGCCTCAAGCATCTTAAGTTTGGCGACCAACGCCGACGAGTTGAAAGAACCAAGCCGAGACAAAGTAAAAGTCGCAGCGGTACAGATCAGTGGTTATGACAAGGGAGATTTGCCCAGAGACGGCTACGACCCGACTGTACAGATTCTCCCTTATATTGACCGTGCCGGTAAGGAGAACGTTGAGCTGATTGTATTTCCCGAATATGTCTTGGGTCATATCCGGGTTCCCGGTCCATCGACAAACAAGATCGCAGCGGCAGCGTCGGCAAACCGAATTTATGTGATTGTCGGTTGTTGGGAGCGGTTCGATGACGGGACCTACGCCAACACCGCTTTGATCTTCGACCGCGGTGGTGATATCGCCGGCAAGTATCACAAGACGCACGCGGCTGTTGACCACTACGAAGGGAGCCCCGCTTGGACCAAGCCGCCGGCAGGCAAGAGCAAAGAGTGGTTCCTGAAGAATGATCCCGAATGGGCCATGGAACAAGGAAACGGCCTGCCGGTGTTTGATTTTGATTTTGGCAAAGTTGGTGTCATGACATGTTATGACGGCTGGTTTCCGGAACCTGCACGGATCCTGTCGCTACGGGGTGCCGAGCTGATTGTGTGGATCAATGGTCGAGGTGGCGCCGTCGAGGATTTCATTATGAAGTCGACCATGTTCCAAAGTCACGTCGCCATGATTTCCGCGAACCAGGCATACGGCAGTGGCACAATGATTGGCGACTGGCCTGCCCGCATCGCCGCACGTTGCCCTGACAAGACAGAGGCCTACATTACGGGAACGATCAACCTGGCCCGGATCCGCCGTGCGCGGGAAAACAGCCGCAACTTTCGTCAGCGACGCCCCGATTTGTATAACGACCTGGTCAAGCCGCGAGGCGAGCAGCACACGACGATTGTGAAATGAAAGATAATTGATGCTTTCGCACGCCTGCTCAGAACATCTTGGCACTACTTCGCATTGGCCTTCACACCGGATCATTTACCCCAGCCACTCCTCTGCTCCTCACCAGGAAACCACCAAATGAAATCGCAACCCGCGCTCATTCGAGACTGTTCGATCTTACCAGGTAGCACTGGCAACCATACTGTCTACACCTCCATGGCTTGCCGGATCCACCTCGCATTGCTTCTGAAGTTCAGCTTGGTTGCGATGTTTGTTTTCTCGACTCTATTCGGCGGCAGCCATGCGACCACATTGTTTGCTGCCGATTACGCGCTGCACACGTTTGACCGCCAACAGCTGACTGACGTCTATTTCTCCGAAGGTGCCAACGCGGGCGATTTGAATGGCGACGAGGTGGCCGACGTGGTCTATGGGCCCTACTGGTTTGAAGGTCCAACGTATGAGAAGAAGCACGCAATTTACGACCCACAACCACAGAATCGAGACCGATACGCCGATAACTTCTTTTCCTGGGTGCATGACTTCAATGGCGACGGCGCGAATGATGTGTTCGTCGTCGGCTTTCCTGGCACGCCTGCGTTTGTCTATGAAAACCCCAATGCCGGCAACGCCGAATCGCTTTGGAAGAAGCATGAGGTGTTTGATTGGGTTTCTAACGAGTCACCTCAGTTTGTCAATCTTGTCGGAGACGAGCGGCCCGAGTTGGTTTGCACACGAGACGGTTTCTTCGGCTACGCGACGATCGACTGGGACAGGCCTTTTGACGCTTGGAAGTTCTACGAGATCTCCGAGAAGATTACAGCCACGAAGTTTGGCCATGGACTCGGCGTCGGTGACGTCAATGGCGACGGTCTGATGGACGTGCTTCACTCGAAAGGCTGGTTCGCACAGCCAGCCACGGAATCGGGGGGTGGCCGCTGGGTAATGCATGAAGTCTCGTTCAGTTCAGCTTATGGTGGCGCGGAAATGTATGCTTACGATGTTGATGGCGATGGTGACAACGATGTGATTACCAGCGAGGCGGCGCACGACTTTGGGCTCTGCTGGTACGAGCAGTTGCGGGAGGATGACGAGGTCGCATTCCAACGTCACCTGATCATGGGGTCGCATCCGTCAAGAAATCACTATGGTGTGCTGTTTAGTGAACTTCATTCAGTCAACCTGGCGGACATCGATGGCGACGGCCTGAAGGACATTGTGACGGGAAAGACTTTCTACTCGCACCATCAGAAGAGCCCGATGTGGGATGCTGGTGCGGTTGTCTACTGGTTTCGACTCGTCCGCACGGACGAAGGCGTTGATTGGATCCCCTACCGCGCCGATGCTGATGCGGGAATTGGTCGCCAAGTATCGGTGATCGACATTAATGGTGACGCATTGCTGGACATCGTCGTCGGCGGAATGAAGGGTGCGCATGTGTTGACCCACAAGAAGACCGAGGTCGACAAGGCGGCATGGGCGGAGGCACAACCCCAGGTTTACCAAGGCCCCTCCCTACCCTCGACTAAAGGCGCCAAGGCATTGCGCGGCCCAAAGGCACCGATCCTCGCTAAAACGGGGCGCGTTGCTGGGGCACTTGAAGGAGAATCGCTCGCGCATCGCGCATCCGCCGGGGAAGCGAGGTCGCAAGCGATGGCCAAGTTCAAAGGAGATCGGTGGAGCGGTGATTCGCAGCTTTGGTGGACCGGCGGTCGACCGGGTGATCATCTGGAGCTTGATTTACCAGAAAAGTCCGGGACGGTCGACGTCGAGATTGTCCTGACGTGCGCCAAGGACTATGCGATTGTCCTATTGTCACTTGACGGCCAGCCACTTGGCGAGCCAATCGACCTTTTCAACGCCGACGTCATAACCACCGGCGTCCTGACGTTTCCGAAGATAGAACTCAAATCGGGAACACACAAACTGACGGCACAAATTGTTGGCGCGAATCCAAAGGCCCTCAAAGGGTACATGTTTGCAGTGGATTATGTCCGTCTGAAAGCCGAAGGGGAGAAGTTTCCCGAACCGGACGACGGGATCAAAGCAACCGACGCATCCGGACGCGTGTTGAACTTGGATTTTGAAACGGGAACGCTTGCGGATTGGACGGCCGTAGGAGAAGCCTTCGCCGGCCAGCCGATCAAGGGTGATGCCGTTGCCGCGCGGCGCACAGACATGCGCAGCGGACATCGAGGTGAGTTTTGGATTGGCGGTTTCGAAAAACTGAAGGATCCGCCAACAGGGACACTGACTTCGGCCGCATTCGAGGTGACGCAGCCGTATGCCACGTTTCTGACCAACGGAGGCAGCCTCGCGGAGACGCGAGTCGAGCTTATTCGCCATGATACCGGCAACGTGTTTTTCAAGATCACGGGGCGAGACAGTGATGTCATGCGCCAAGTCGTCGTCGACTTGCGTGGGCACCTCGGAAAACAGATCCAAATTCGAGTAGTTGACGAGCATCGTGGTCCATGGGGCCATCTGAACTTTGACCATTTTCGCCTTCATGAAACACGGCCGGCACGTTTGACACCGCCGCTTATCCAGCTGGTCGACGACGATTATCCCCACGCAGGTTTGGCGGCGGAAGAGGCGGCCCTCGCTATGACAATGCCGAAAGGCTTCACTGCGATTGTGGGCGCGGCCGAACCGGACGTGCAACAGCCGATCGCGATGGCGATTGACGATCGAGGGCGCGTCTGGATTGCGGAGGCCTACGAGTATCCGATTCGCGCGAAGGGTGACACGGGTCGTGACCGGGTCCTCATCTTTGAAGATACCAACGGCGACGGACAGCTGGATAGCAGGAAGGTTTTTGCCGAGGGCTTGAACCTCGTTAGTGGCTTGGAAGTTGGTTTCGGCGGTGTGTGGGTCGGCGCGGCGCCATACCTGCTGTTCATCCCAGATCGCAATGGCGACGATGTTCCCGATGCCGAGCCGCAACGATTGCTCGATGGCTGGGGATATCAAGACACGCACGAAACGCTGAACGCATTCATCTGGGGGCCGGACGGTTGGCTTTATGGCTGTCACGGCGTGTTTACACATTCGCGCGTTGGCAAGCCCGGCACACCGGACGAGGAGCGAATTCCACTGAATGCCGCGATCTGGAGATACCACCCGGTACGACATGAATTCGACGTGTTCTGCCACGGCACCAGCAACCCCTGGGGCGTCGATTTCAACGACCACGGCCAGGCGTTTGCGACGGCGTGCGTGATTCCTCACCTGTACCACATGATCCAGGGAGCTCGCTATCAACGTCAAGGCGGGCAGCATTTTAACCCGCACACATACCGCGACATCACCACGATTGCCGACCATCTGCACTACCTTGGGGCGACGCCCCATGGTGGCAACAGCAAGTCGGATGCGGCCGGCGGGGGACACGCGCATGCCGGCGCAATGATCTATCTCGGTAGCGTATGGCCGGAACAGTACAGAGATCAGTTATTCATGAACAACATTCACGGTCAGCGATTGAACATGGACGTGCTCAGGCCGCAAGGTTCCGGCTACACGGGTAGCCACGGTCCAGACTTTCTGCTGACTGCCGACAAGGCGTCACAGATCCTGAATCTGCGTTACGGACCTGATGGGCAAGCGTGGATGATTGACTGGTACGATATGCAGGCCTGCCATCGTCGTGAATCATCGGTCCATGATCGGAGCAACGGACGTATCTACAAGATCGCATACGGTGAACTGGCGCATGTGGAAGTCGATTTACAAAAGCTGGGTGATCGCGAACTCGCCGAATTGGTACTGCATGACAACGACTGGTACGTGCGGCATTCTCGCCGGATCCTGCAGGAGCGATCCGCATCGCGTGCCATCAATCCGGACGCGACTGAGCATCTGGTCGAAATTGCAACATCGCATGAGGACGACACGCGACGCCTGCGTGCTGCCTGGGGCCTGCACGTCACGGGTGACCTCGACGAAGCGGTAATGGCGCGACTGCTGGTGGATCCCAGTGCCTTCGTGCGAGGTTGGACGATTCAACTTGCAATGGAGCAGCAGGAGGGCGATCTGTCCACGCCGCTGCTCGAGCAGTTCACGGAGATGGCCAACCAGGATGATTCGCCAGTCGTGCGGCTATATCTTGCCTCCGCCTTGCAGAGAATGCCGCACGGGCAGCGGTGGTCGATTCTGGATGGGCTGACTAGCCACGCCGCAGACGCAAGCGATCACAATCTGTCGTTGATGTACTGGTACGCAGCCGAACCCCTGGCGGATGAGGACCAGGAGCGTGCGTTGGCGTTCGGTCTTTCGGCCGGCCAACAGATCCCAGTACTTAGAGATTTCATGTTGCGACGGATCGGCAGCTCTGATGCTGCGAAGTCGCTGGGAGTGTTGGTGGCGGGGCTTGACAAGGCGAAAGAGGCCGGACTGCAGCTGACTTATTTGAAGGCCATTCGCACCGCACTGCGGGGCCGGCGTCAGGTTGCGGCCCCAAACGGCTGGAAGGAGGTGTACACTGATATTGCGCGCAGTGAGAATGCCGATGTTCGTCTGCAAGCGACGGCACTTGGTGTGACGTTTGGCGATCAGGCGGCAATGTCGGCGTTGCGTGAGCTGATTGCCACAGAGTCTGCCGGCGTCGATGCGCGTGGGAAAGCGCTCGAGTCGTTGCTCGCCGCCAAGGACGCGCAGCTTGTGCCAACGCTACATAAACTGATCAGCGAGCCGGCGATGCGCCAAGCCGCCTTGCGCGGTCTGGCGCAATATGACGATCCAAAAACAGCGAACGTCCTATTGGCAGCCTACCCGGGCCTCTCGCCGAGCCAGCGACGTAGCGCGCTCGGAACGCTCTGCTCTCGCGTCCCCTACGGCATTGCCTTGCTCAACGCCATCGATAACAAGAAGGTTCCCGGAACAGATTTGACGGCGGATCTCGTGAGGCAACTTCAGTACTTGAAAAACGAGACAATTGAACAGCAACTTCGATCCGTCTGGGGAAGTGTGCGTGATACGTCAGCAGATAAAGCCAAGTTGATCGCTACCTATAAGACGATGTTGGCCATGCCTGGAAAGGGCGACCTGAACATGGGTCGGGCTGTTTTTGCCAAAACGTGTCAAAACTGCCACACACTCTACGGTGTCGGTAAGAATGTGGGGCCGGATTTGACGGGATCGAATCGCTCCAACCTCGACTATTTGCTCAGCAATATTGTGGATCCAAGCGCCGTCATGGCAAAAGAGTATCGGTCGACCGTCATCGTTACGACCGACGGACGCGTGGTGACGGGGCTTGTGCAGGACGAAAACAACATCGCATTGACCGTGCAGACTGCCGATGCGATCGTGATCGTGCCAAAAGTGGAGATTGACGAGCGCGAGCTGAGCGCGAAGTCAATGATGCCCGACAACCAGCTGCAGCAGTTCAGCAAACACCAAATCCGTTCGCTAATTGCTTACGTGACCGCCAAACAACAAGTACCCATGCTCGCGACCCGCGACAACGCAGCGCTGCTGTTCAACGGTCAAGACCTGACCGGTTGGTCAGGCGATCCGGAGCTCTGGTCCGTCGAAGATGGCGAGATCGTCGGGCGCAGCTCGGGCTTGCGACACAACAACTGGATTGTCAGCCATCTGATGGTGCGGGATTTCCGTCTGAAACTCGAGGTTAAGCTGATCGAGAATGCCGGGAATAGCGGCATCCAGTTCCGCAGTCAGGCACGGGGCCGCGAAGTCGGCGGTTATCAAGCCGACATTGGTGCGGGCTGGTGGGGAAAACTCTACGAAGAGCATGGCCGCGCCATGCTATGGGACACGCCGGGTGAACAGCACGTGAAACCCAACGACTGGAACAGATACGAGATCATCGCTCGGGGCAGCAAGATTCAGACGTTGATCAATGATCAGCTTTGTGTCGATTTAGATGATCCTGCGGGAAAACGTCAGGGCATTATTGCGTTTCAGCTGCATTCGGGTGGTAAGACCGAAGTTCGCTATCGAAACCTGTCGCTGGAAGTGCTCGGCCCCGAAGTGGAATCAGTCGCAGGCGAGTAAACCGGAAGTGGGATGTCAGCAGTTCGACGATGGAAACTGTCGTTGTTGCTGGGGCGCGTAGCTTATAAGATCATCGTGCGCGAGTTGTTCAGAGACGCCGGCCTGACGACGTTCGCAGACTTTCGAACCCGGTGGCTGCCAATAAACACACGTCGCCAATCGACCCTTTGGCGATGACTGGGAAACCGATCATGACTGAATGGATGACTGACGTGGCCGCGATCGCGACCGCTGTCGCGTTGGTAATCTTGAACGGCTTTTTTGTGGCTGCCGAATTCGCTCTAGTCAAGGTTCGGGTGAGTCAGATCGACAGACTCGTGCGCGAGGGCCGCCCATTGGCAAAGATGGCCCATTGGCTGGCAATCCGTCTTGATTCCTCGCTTTCAGCCTGCCAACTGGGCATCACCATGGCTTCGTTGGCGTTGGGTTGGGTCGGCGAGCCAGCCTTTGCCCATCTACTTTCTCCTCTATTCAAGTTGATGGGAATCACCTCCGAGCAAGTACTGCATGGTCTTGCTTTCATCGTCGCGTTTTCGGTGATCACTTCATTGCATTTAGTCATCGGCGAACAAGTCCCCAAGATCTTCGCAATCCGCCGGCCGCAATTGATCCTCTTATGGTGCGCCGCACCGATGATGTTCTTTTACGTGTTGCTGTTTCCGTTTATGATTCTATTGAGCTCGGTCACATCCTTCTTGCTCCGATTGCTGGGCATTGACGGGTCATCCGGTCACGACGCGCCGCATACCGAAGACGAGATTCGACTGCTGCTCAGCGAAGCGCATCTGCATGGAGATCTATCTCGTTCCGAACATCGCTTGCTCAACGCAGTGTTTGAATTTGACGACATGATCTGCCGTCGGATTATGGTCCCACGAAATGACGTCGATGTGTTTGATGTCAACTGGTCGTTCGCGGAGTGCCTTGAATTGGCCGCGAGGACGAAACACACCCGTTATCCGGTGTGTGACCGATCGCTCGATAGAGTCCTGGGGGTCGTCCATCTAAAGGACTTGATTGGGGTCGCCGCGGATCGCACGGATGTTGACCTCCGCACAATGATGCGACCACCTCAGAAAGTACCAGAGCACATGCCGATCAGCCGTGTGCTTCGCCATTTTCAGGTGACGCATCAATTGCTTGCATTCGTCGTGGACGAATACGGAACGATCAGTGGCATGGTGACTCTGGAAAACGTACTCGAGGAGATCGTTGGGCCCGTTGAAGACGAGTTTGATACGGAAGAGCCCAACGTTGTGCCGGACGGTGATCGACAGTACATCGTGTTGGGAAGCACGCCAATTGGCGAGGTCGAGCGTGCACTTGACTTGGAACTAGACGACAATGACGTCGACACCATTTCCGGCCTGCTCGTTTCCCGCAGTCAGAAGTTGCCTGTCGTCGGCGATCGGATCAAATTACCTGGTGCCGTGGCAGAAGTTTTGGAAGTTAACCATGAGCGGGCGATTCGAATCCGCTTGTCCGTCGGAGACGCAGCTGCGGATGTCCCCGGGGCACCAGCAAATTCACCACAAGATGATCCTCCGGACAAATCGCACCCCGACCGTTCTTCCTAGTGGTATATCAAGTGTCACTCTTGTTTGATCGTGCTATGATGGTGCCATGCCCAGCGAGCGAGACAAGACGAAGCGGTGGCAGTTTGGGTTGCGGGAGAGTGCATACTTCACGGCCTTGCTATGTGCTTTCTTTGCCTCGATTCCGCTCGGCGCTCGCCTCTTTCTTCTCTTCGCCCCGCTCTACCTTGTTATTTTTCTGGCAGTGATCAAGAAGCCACACGACGCGCTAGTGATCTTGGTTCTGTGGGCTCCATTTGGTGTGATCGGTTCATCCATCATCTTGTCGCAACATCTCATCAACTGATGGACAATCCGGGCATATACGCCCTTCCAATCGCGATATCGGCTGTCGTTGGTTTGATCGTTTTCTTGATGATCTGCTGGTGTCGAACTGTGCACGAGCAGAATCAGGCCGAAAAAGGACTCCAAAGCTGCCCTCACTGCGGTCGACAGGTCGCCGCCTCTACGCACGTTTGTCCACGGTGCGAGCAAAAGCTTGGTGTTCCGTCTTCACCCAAAGGAGTTAGTGCCGCCTTTCGACGCGAACGCGACGTACCACCAATGCGGGAATGTTCAGTTTGCGGAAGAGCTGTCAAGGGCTCCATTTGTACCAATGCCCACTGTGATTTCTTTGGCAAGCCTGCCGATTCGGCGGCGAAGCCGACAGAGCGAGACGACCACACGATTCCACCAGGTCTGTGGACGGCTTCGTCGAAACACGAAGAAACTCGCGAGCAACGAATCGGCCGATACCGCTCGGCAACGGGCTGGTCAGTTTGGCTTCATGTGACGATTCTAGTGCAGCTTGGGTTGTCAATTGCCCTCGTACATCAAGCGGTCATGCAACAACAACTGTTCATGAATATCGACGCCGGTGTTGCCAAGTTGACTCGACACGACCTCGAGCAACGACAGGTGTTCTTGTCGTTATTGGTCCTCGGAATGTTTGTTATGGCAATCGCAATCATGGTGACGATGGCAGGATGGGTCTACAATTCGTATCGCAACCTTGGGCCGTTGCGAGCAGAGCGTATGACTTATTCACCAGGGTCGGCTGCGGCTTATGCGGTGTTGCCGATCGTCAGCTTCATTATGCTCTGGCCCGTGCTCCTTGAACTCTGGAAAGGAAGTGATCCCTGGCGCATCACACGGCGCGACATCATTGCGAGATTCCAATTTCCATGGCTCATCTACGTGCTACTGATTCTCGTTCTCGTGGGAATTCCACCAAGCGTGTACACCCTGAACGCCTTTAAATCGGTGGCCAGTGTTGAAGCTGCCTCCAAGCTGAACATCATCGGCCTCGTTCTCGACGTGATCGGCTGCTTGCAGATTGTTGTATTTCTGCTGATCGTAAATCGGATCAGTAGAAATCAGGGGGAGAGGCACGCAGTCCTGACAAGAGAGAAGAGAAAAGTACAAGCGCTCTTCGACGGAACGACAAGGAATACAACGCAGAGAAGAACACTTGCCTAGATGCGATAACCACGATCCGGGCCAGCGGGTTCTAGATTGATTTTGGTCAAATCGATGATGTCCTATTTTCGACCGCAGAAGAACGTCGATTGCCCAACTCCCTGCCGCTTTCGTTCGCGTTCGGCGAGGTACGCCTGCATGGTGCCTTCGAGGATCATCTTCTCGACGCGTCGGCGCGCGTCGGCGTGTTCCGTGTCGGAGGCCAGCGACCACGTCGAGTCACCAGCTCGCCACGCTTCGCTAAGCGGGCCCCTGGGATCCAAATATGACGAGCCTTGAAGGATCCCTTCCAGGTCCGCCGCAACCGACTCGATCTCAAATCCAGCCTCGGCAATGTACTGCGTCAGTTGATCAACTTCGAGTAATCTGCGACTCAACCGTGCCACGGCTGTTGGGATCAAATCGGCCCACCAATAGCCATCGCAAAACTGCGCGTGCGTTGTCATGTTAAGAACTAGCGCTCCACCGGGGCGGAGAACTCGGTACGCCTCTTGCATGAACTGTGTAACGTTCAGAAAGTCACTCGACACCCACGCAACAGGATCATCTGTGGCGCTAGGTCCTTCTTCGAGATGATGAATCACTTGATTGCAAATAATGCCGTCAAACCTCTCATCTTCGTACGGCAATTCCAAGATACTGCCACAAGTTAACTCAACATCATCGCCAAGTTTCGCACGGGCTTGCGATAGCATGCCTTCATTGAAGTCGATACCGAAAAGACTTTTCAAGTGCGGGCCTAGTGCTTGCAAGTAGTTTCCCGTGCCGCAACCGGCCTCCAGCACATTCTGCTCGCCAAGCGGAACGACAGTTCGCGTCAGGCAATCCAAGATTGTATCCACACCTACGGGAATGCGCGTGCTATCGTAATCCAACGACGTGACCGTATAGCATTCGTACAGCGACATCGTGTGTCTTCTCCGGTCAGTTGAAACGAGGATCCTCAGTCAGGACATGTCCCTGTGCGAGACACTTCTCCACCAGGACTAAGATGAGACCACAGTCTTGCACAGAGCGCGTCGTAGCGATAGGGCACCTGGTGCTGGCCTGCCGCCGCACTGATTGCTATGCTGTTCGTGTAAGTGGAACATTGGCGTTGATCACGTCGTCTTCGACGCCCATGGCTGGATATGAGCAGCGTCATCGGGACCTGGTCAGACGTAGAATGTCGTACCTGCGTCATTGGTGATCATGCAAGAACCACAAACCAATGTTCATTTCAGCGGCAACAGTCAACGAATCCGCCAAACCAACTTCCCCTCACGTAGCCTGAACCGGCTCGCAATTTTGGTTATAGTGAGCGGACTACTTCGCTGCGCAACCGCCCCTTACTCCGAGTGTTACTAATGACGACGACCAAGAATTGGGCCTTTATTTTTGCCCTTCTATCGCCGATTGTGTTCTTCGGAACCGATGGAAAGGCAGCGGAAAATACCCCCAACGTCTTGCTGCTGTGTATCGACGACCTGCGGCCCGAACTCGCGTGTTTCGGCAAGGAGTACATCCAGTCCCCGAACATTGATCGTCTGGCCGCAAGAGGGCGAGCGTTTCATCGTCACTATGTCCAGGCGCCCACCTGCGGCGCGTCGCGCTATACGTTACTCACGGGCCGCTACGGCAGTGGCGGCAATGGGGCGTTGTTCGAGCGAGCCAATCGCTTGAGCAAATCGCCCGAGTCCGTGCCGCCAAGTATGCCTGCCTGGTTTCGCAAGCATGGCTACACCACGGTCTCTGTCGGCAAGGTATCGCACCATCCAGGTGGACGTGGAGGCAAGGACTGGGACACCGTTGACAAACCGGAAATGCCGCTTTCATGGAATCGGCACCTTTTGCCGGCCGGACCCTGGCAACATCCGCGGGGAGCAATGCATGGCCTGGCCAATGGCGAGAGACGGATCAAGGCTGGCGAAATGGACGTTTTTCAGTCCATTGTTGGACCGGACTCCATCTATCCGGACGGCCTGATCACCGACCAGTCATTACGCCAGCTTGACGAATTGGCTGGCGACGAATCAGATCGACAACCCTTCTTCCTTGCCGTTGGGATCATTCGACCTCATCTACCGTTTGGCGCGCCCGCAAAATACCTAGAGCCTTACCGCGACATCCAGCTTCCACCGATTCCCCACTCGCAAAAACCGTCGGGAAAAACAACATGGCACGGATCGGGCGAGTTCATGAAGTACAACCGCTGGAAAAGGAATCCAAACACCGACGCCGACTTTGCCACGGAAGTCCGCAGGCACTACGCAGCTTGTGTCAGCTATGCCGACGCGCAGGTTGGTCGCCTCTTGACCAAGCTGGACCAGTTGGGCTTGCGTGACAATACCATCGTCGTCCTCTGGGGTGACCATGGTTGGCACTTGGGCGAGCACGGGATCTGGGGAAAACACGCCCTTTTTGAAGAGTCGCTTCGATCGCCTCTGGTCATCCACTATCCGGGTATGCCGCATCCTGGCAAGGAGTCCCAATCAATCGTCGAGACGCTTGATGTCTTCCCGACGCTTTGTGAACTGGCAGGCCTGCCAAGACCGGACTTCACGCAGGGAGTGTCACTTGGCCCAATCTTGGAGAAGCCGACCACTCCCGGCCACGCAGCAATTTCTTATGCGCGGGCGCGAACGATCCGAACCGAGACGCATCGCCTGATAGCACATCGTGATGGTCACATGGAACTTTACGATCATACGTCGGCTGAAAATGAAACCCTCAACGTCGCCGACGCTCACCCGGCAATCGTGGCACAGCTCAAAGCCGAATTGCTGAAACGCCTTCCATGAAACACAAGTAGGCGTTCATGGACGGAACGACATTTCCCATGGAACGCCAAGGGGACCAGACCTCGAGCTGTGAATGGTAAACTGCCAATCAAAACTCTTTGAACTCTTGAGATAGCAATATGACGATTCAAGCGTTGATTTTCGACTGTGACGGCACGCTGACTGATTCAATGCGCGCGCACTATGTCGCTTGGCGGGACACATTAACCGCATACAATATGAGTTTGGACGAACAGCGTTTCTACACACACTCCGGCACGCCGTCACGGCGCGTCATCCCCATGTTGGCCAAGGAACAAGGGATCACTTTGGACTTTGAACAGGCAAACAGAGCAAAAGAAGAAGCGTTCCTGAACTCTCTGCATTTGCTCAAACCGATCGAACCGGTCGTCCAGATTGCGAAGGAACACCTTGGTAAACTGAGACTGGCTGTTGCCAGTGGCGGTGTGCGGCGCGTGGTGCACCGGCAGTTGGAACACATCAATGTGTATGATTTGTTCGAGACAATTGTGACGGCGGAGGATACTGAACGACACAAACCGGACCCTGACGTGTTTCTTGAAGCCGCGCGTCGGTTGGGTGTTGCGCCGAAAGCATGCCGTGTTTACGAGGACGGTGACCCTGGCATTGAAGCCGCCCGACGGGCTGGCATGGAGTGCGTCGACGTCCGATTGAGTCTCACTTAGCAACGTCTCACCATGTCGATGCATCCACTCTACTACATCAGTGCGTTCGTACTCTTCCTGACGATCTCCGCCGGCGCAACTGCGGACGACGCTTGGCCCATGCTGCCTCAACAGAATGCGGCCATCGAGATACCCGCGCAAGAGTGGCTCGCCAAACCTGGGTTGCGGCGCGTGCGAACGCTGATCCACTATCCCAACGGAAAACTAGCCAACGTGGACGCGCGGACTGGCGTCATGCTCACACTCCACAATTGGGGTGGCACCGATTGCGCCGGCACCGCCAATCCGCAAGCTCTAGCGCGGCGACTGAATGTTGTGGCGATCTGCGTGAATTACTTGCAAAGCGGGCGACAGGCTTCAATTGAAGACCCCGAACCGTACGATTGTGGCTACCTGCAAGCGTTGGATGCGCTACGCGCTCTGTGGTTCGTCTGTGACGGACTCGAACAGAAAGGAATCAAATTCGACGCGGGTAGAATTTTTTGTACAGGCGGTTCCGGCGGAGGCAACGTCACTCTCATGGCGAACAAGCTGGCTCCGCGCACGTTTGCCTGCGTCATTGACATGTGCGGGATGAAAAAACTCAGCCACGATATTGCCTTCAACCTGCCGGGCGGCAGCGGACTGAACGCCCGATGGAGCCGCAGCCCGGATAGTCCGAATTATCTCAGCGCCGATCACCAAGAGATCCGCTTCGTTGGCCATCCAGATCATCTAGCAAAGATGAAACAGCTCGGAAATACGAGCAAGATCATTGTCGTCCACGGTACGCAAGACAGCACGTGCCCGTACGCGGACGCGCGCGAAATGGTGGCCAACATGCGGACTGCGGGATTGGACGTTGAATCGCATTTTCTTGTGAAAGCGGACTTGGATGGAAAGGTCTTCACGAGCACCGGTCATGCACTGGGAAACCGGACGGAAATTGTCTTTCGTGTTGCGGAGAAGTTTCTCGCCGCTGGCGGACCGCAAGCGATCCGCCGACTGGGCAGGACGGACTTTCAGCGAAGCGATCAACTGGTCCGTTATGCCACGGCAAATGGCGAGTTTATTATCTCATACAAGAACGGCTTTCCCGTCGGCCGGTTCGTACCCGCCGTTGAACTTGTCGAAGATCTCGAGCATCGAGACGAGAACAGTTCGACTGATGTGAGGTAACCAGCGATCAGGCGAATTCATCAATCGGTTTGCCAAACGGCAACACGGGAATCGAGCGACCGGAATGGTCGAGGTAGCTCTTTTCCGAATCGATTCCGAGGTGCTGGTAGATGGTTGCCAGGACATCCTGTGGATCCTTGGGATTGTCCTTGGGAAACGCACCTTTGGCGTCTGACGAACCGACCACATGCCCACCATTGACCGGACCGCCAGCCAAAGCAGCGCTGAAGACATTGGGATAATGATCGCGACCGTTGTCCTTATTAACACGCGGCGTCCTGCCGAATTCGCCCCAAGCTACCACCAGTGTCGTCTCCAAAAGATCGCGCTGCTGGAGGTCTTCGATGAGTGCCGAATAACAAAGATCCCAACGTGGTAAGAACCCTTTACGCATCGAATCGACGCCTTGAATATGCGTGTCCCACCAGCGGCAATCAACCGTGACCAACCGCACTCCCGCCTCAACCAAACGCCGGCCCAACAGCACACGCTGGCAAAATGCATTCGCGCTGCAGCGACGCGGGTCCATCGGGTCGTATCGCGGAATGAAACCGTAACGCTCGCGAACTGGATCGCGTTCCGAATCCAAGTCAAACGCTGCCCGCGCCTTGTCGGAACTGAGAATCCCGTACGCCTGTTGATTGAATTCGTCGACACCATCCATCTGAGCGTCAAGGCCCGCCCGAAATCGATCGAAGCTGTTGAGTAACGTCTTGCGATCGCCGAAGCGCTGATCGCTGATTCCTTCGACCATCGAAAAATTCTGCAGGTTGAACGGCCCATCATTGGCTGGGTCAACAATCGTCTCGAACGGCTTGTGGGCCACGCCCAAGTACGCCGAATCCGTGCCGGGTACTTGCCTGGGAATCATGACATAGGAAGGCAATTCCGGTGTCAAATGTCCCAACTGTTCCGAGACGATCGAACCGCAACTGGGGTGGTTGTTCAGGTTGGGATCGGGCCCAGGCGGATGTCCGGTGAACAGAATCTGGTCGCCTGCGGAATGCCCCGCATTGGTGTGATGCAGGCTGCGAATAATCGACCATTTGTCCATGATCTTGGCGCAGCGAGGCAGTAAATCGACGATTTCGATCCCAGGGACGTTGGTCTGAGTCGCACCAAACGCACCACGGTATTCGATGGGAGCGTTTGGCTTGGGATCCCAGGTCTCATGCTGCGACGGCCCGCCCCGCATCCAGAGGATGATTACCGAATTCTCTTTCTTGGCCGCGGCCCCAGCCCGAGCCTCGTGGCGCAAGAGATCCGATAGCGTTAGTCCAGCCACACCCAATCCACCCGCCTTGAGAAAACTACGTCGGCTCGTTTGCAACTGCTGACGAAACTCGACACAGCCAATTCGATCGGGGGCGGCAGGCATGACGTTGCTCCGAGTTTGATCTAGGGCCGCTCTAGGCCGCGCCAAAGTTGGCATTTCCTGGTGAACTGAGCTAGTTTTTGGAGGGCAGTTTTGTTTCACTGT
>JASLPZ010000145.1:0-16318 GCA_030744725.1 Pirellulaceae bacterium | reverse complement strand
GTCTTCGTTCAACCTGGCAACATCTTGTGCTAACGGCCAGGGAAAGAGTACAGGATGCCCTCGCTTCACACCGGTGGGCTGCCGTGATGGGCCATGCGCGAGCGTGGCGTGCGTGGGTACCAGAATCGCCTGATTTGACCCACTGTGCTCGTCAAGCAGCGTATCAATCACCTCGGATGAAAGGCGTGGCATGTCTGCGGGTGCCAGGAGCCACGCTGCGTCGCCGCGAGGATGAAATCGCGTCGTGATTGCGTCCAGGGCCGCCATCACCGAATCCTTCATTTCCGGCGGCGGCGGCTCGGGCACCACGACGATCGCACCCGCCCGTTGGCAGAGCCCCGCAAGCTCCGAGTCATCAGATCGCACGACGGCCACAACGTGGTCGACCCCACTGCGCCGCCAGGCCGCAACGACTTGTTCGATCACCGTCATCGCGCCCCACAGCATCTTTAACTTCGGCTGTCCCATGCGTCGACTACGCCCGGCGGCCGGGATGATGCCAAATGACTGAAAAGCGTGGACGCATGGTTCGGCCATCACGGCCTCCAGTTGCTGGTTGCCACCACGTACCATCAAAAGGTAGCCATCACGTTTTGTCATCATGGCCAAGCACGCGGGAAGTTGTGCCTGTGACAATGCTATTCTAGTGTGCCATCGTCATTAAGCAGTGTTCGATCTTTTATTGTCGTCTTTCGCGGAGCGAAAGGCGACGATCGGACAGTAATTCCTCGAACGATCCTAACTGCCTCGTCACGGCGGAGCGTGGCAGCTACATTCAAAAGCGGCGGTGTCCAACTAAGTCTCGCAACCGAGACCTTGCACATCGACCGCTGTGGGACGGCCGGGGACCTGACCGTTGCGATTTCGGTGTGACACCAATTCCGCACAAATACTGACTGCAATCTCCGGAACCGTCTGCGATCCAATCTCGATTCCCAATGGCGCATACACACGAGCCAGTGATTCGGTAGAAATACCCTCGTCAATCAAGTCGTCAAAGATCAACTTGATCTTCCGACGACTGCCAATCAAGCCAACGTAACGTGCGCCGCGTTGAGCCAAGTGGTATAGCGCACGCTGATCGTGGTTGTGGCCACGCGTCACGATCAGACAATAGGTGTCAGACGTGATCTCCAGTTCCGGCAGGACCTGTTCAATATCCGCAGCAATGCGACGTTGGGCGAAAGGAAATCGTTCGGCCGACGTAAACTCCTGTCGGTCGTCGACCACCCAGATATCGAACTCCAGTTCCGCTGCCAATCGGGCCACGGCCTGGCCAACATGACCACCACCAACAATCACCAGTCGACAGCGAGGCTGCACCGTCAGGTAGGCGACGCCATGCGCGGCATACGGACGCGACCGCGTCGCAAGCGGCCGCAAGCCCGCCGCGACTTGCTCCGGCAGATCGTCGATCGAGGCGTGCAGCGCAACGGCGGGTTTATCGTGCTGGTCAAACAGATACGAAGCCGTTTCG
Organism: Pirellulaceae bacterium; assembly: GCA_030744725.1. Taxonomy (GTDB): domain Bacteria; phylum Planctomycetota; class Planctomycetia; order Pirellulales; family Pirellulaceae; genus ARS98. The sequence goes on along the minus strand of JASLPZ010000145.1, from coordinate 14,841 downwards.
ACCAAGCCGCTCGCCTCCCCATCAAAAACAATCGCTTCGGTAAATCCCGCACCTCGTTCCACTAACTCGGACAGTTGCTGAAAATATTCCGGTGCCGTACTGGCTTGAATGGGTTCGATCAAGATACTCATCCGGCCACCGCAAATGAGTCCGTCGTCCCAACCATAATCGCTATTCAGCTGAAACGTGGCGACCTTCGCGGTTTCATCCTGGAGCACTACCAGCGCCCGTCGTTTGACTTCCGCTTCCACACAGCCGCCGCCAAGCGTCCCGGCCTGCGAGCCATCGGAAAACACCAGCATCAAAGCACCAGCCTTTTGCGGCGTCGATCCACGTGTCTCGACAAGTCGACAATAAGCGACCGGCCGACCGGCCTGGAGCGCTTCGATAAGTTGGCAAACAACATCACGCATACGTACAGCTCGTCTTTCCCAAAAAGAGGATCATCTCAGCAAATATGGCCACTAGACCTAGCCAGAGCCACTGATCAGGCCGGATGTAAGACGCGCAACGTCGTCTTCACGACCATCCCTTTGACTTTTTCACGGTACGTCACCATGTGAGGCGCGACAAGATGGGCCTGCAACGCCTTCAGACTCTCCCAGCTCTCCACAACCGTCAGGCAATTACCACGGGCGGGTGGCTGAGCAGTCAGTTCGGTCTGCAGATCGATCGTTGGGGAATACTCCAAGCAACCCTCTTCCGCCAAAACGTTGGGGACATTGGCCCGAAAATGGGTCACAAAGTCGTCGCGACTACCATCGACCAATTCAATTTCTGCGATTACGTAAATCATCGAAGCGAATCTCCTGCTACCATTTCGTCTCGAACGATTCATTCTGAACCGTGGCGCGAACAAAAACAACGGCCCGATTCAAGACACCCATCTCCGCCAGCCACGCCTGGTCGCTTCACAAACAGTCGGGTTACTCGTGCAGCGGTTGACTGATGCGACCGTCTAAAACCGTGGAATGGACCGATTTCAGCGGGCTGGCTCACCAAAACGTAAGCTTCATCACAAACCGTCAGACCGAATTGCGATATCCTGCAACATCGATACGATATGAATGTTCGCCATTGACGTTCGCCAACGGATCGGTGTTAGTCACGTTTGTGTCGCTCCGTTGAACGTCAGTGCTGGTTTGGAATTCTCTGGTTTGCAAGGAGCAGTTGTCGATGAGCGGTACGATGGGACAGGGAAAAGAAACGGGATTGAACATCGAACACGCGGTCGGGCAGCGATATTCTGCCGCTTCACAGGCCTCCGAACCAGCTTTGTGTTGCCCCGTTCAATACGACACCAGTCTCCTAAAAGTGCTGCCCCAAGAGCTGATTGACCGTGACTACGGGTGTGGGGATCCGTCTCGCTATGTGCAAACAGGCGAAGTTGTCTTGGACTTGGGATCGGGTGGCGGGAAGATCTGCTACATCGCGTCACAAGTGGTTGGCGAAAAGGGAAGTGTGATCGGCGTCGACATGAACAGCGACATGTTGGCTTTGGCTCACCAGTATCAACAGGAAATCGGCGATCGTATCGGTTGGCATAACGTCAGATTCCATAGGGGCCGGATTCAGGATCTGGCGCTTGATCTGGACAAGTTCGAGTCCTTCCTCGCCAGCCAGCCAATCGCCACAACCAACGACTGGCTTGGCGCGCAAGACCATGCGCAGCGACTGCGCACGGAACAGCCGATGGTGGAGAGCGATTCGGTCGACGTGGTGCTTTCGAATTGTGTCCTGAACCTGGTTAGCCCACGCGAACGGCAACGGCTGTTTGCTGAAGTCTTCCGCGTCCTCCATCCGGGCGGCCGCGCTGTCATTAGCGACATCGTTTGCGACGAGCCCGTTCCAGAGCGGCTACAGAACGATCCGACCTTGTGGAGTGGCTGCATCAGCGGAGCGCATCAGGAGGCTGAGTTCCTCGTCCAGTTCCAGCAAGCAGGCTTTTACGGAATTGAAATCGTCGAGCGACAGGTCGAACCATGGGCCACGGTCGAGGGCATCGAGTTTCGCAGCATCACGGTTCGCGCCTTCAAAGGAAAAGAGGGGCCGTGCCAGGATCATAAGCAAGCCGTCATCTACCGGGGCCCCTGGAAAAGCGTTACCGACGATGATGGCCATCTGCTGCGTCGGGGTGTGCGGACTGCCGTTTGCAAGAAAACATTCGACATCTATACCAATGCGCCTTACGCGGAACACTTCTGCGCCCTCTCGCCCTACACGCAGGTCAACGCAGACACGGCCGAACCATTCGACTGCCGGCAAGATGCGATCCGTGATCCGCGCGAAACTAAGGGAACCGGTTTCATCAAGACCGAATTGCCCACTACCGATTGCTGTGGGCCGGATTCCTGTTGTTGACCGCATTAAAAGCGCGTCAATCGTTTCATCACGTCGCCCAGAACCAGTTCGGCGTCGCCGGTCATTGGCGATTGATTGAAGCTCAGATGGCTGAAGTGGCGAACCACAGTATCCTCCACACCTTCCAAACGACCGCGTTTTAAAGCCACCGCACCGTCACCCCGTCCATCGATCACTTCGTCTAGATCCGCCAACCACTCGTCCACGCGGCTGCCAAAAAACTGAACCCAACGACTCGACTCGCCGGCCTTACCTAGCATCCGGCGGGCCGAAGCCAACTCGCCCGCCTTCAGTTGTGCAGTATCGCCCAAGAACACTGAGTAACGAACCTGCGGATTGCGGCGCCGAGCGTTCAATGCGGTCAAGAATGGTGACCCCGGCTGCAAATCGATTTGGGCGTCTGCCAGCCCGTCTTCGATCGCCGCAGTTGTCCAGCGAGCACGATCACGTCGAGCCGCGCCGAGGACCGACTCGCAAAGATCGAGACCGAAGCCAAATTCGGCGAGCACCGAGCCATGATTCGGTGGTGAGATCATGATCAACTGATCGACGTTGCCGGGATTCAATCTCGGATCCTCCACTACGGCCCGAGCGACAAGACCACCCATGGAGTGAGCGAGCAACGTCACACGCCGATCCGGATGCGTCTTGCGAAAATCACGCAGTTCGCGCGCCAACAACGCGGCCGAGTCTTGGATGGGTTGATCGTTGGGGTAGTCAAAAACCCCACACGGCAAGCCCGCTGCACGTGGACGAACCAACAAGTTCGCCATGTGGTTACCGCTGGACTGCAGCCCGTGAACTAACAGGACCACCGGCTGATCAGACGCAGTTCGTTGCCACTCGCGATCGAAGCGTAGACCGTAGGGCCTCGCGACCTTGATCCTGGCTTTGACCGTATTACGCAATCGTCGCGTGATCTCCCGATGCGATGCCAAAAGTGCTTTGCGATCCAATCGAATCTGCAACTGAGATGGCTCGCCAGACACCGGAACCTCCGTGATGCGGAAGCGGATGTCCGGCGCAAACGCTGCATTCATCGCCGCCAGGATCGGTCGCGTAAACGGGCTGTCGATGGGAAACGCACCGCGCGAACCAAAATCCTCAAGCGCCCGATCGTCAAAGCCTCGAGCACGCGACACGCCTCGGAAAATGTCAGTCCAGGAAACCAATCCGTCTCGTGAGGGCACATTGATCGTGGTGACAAAAGCCTCGCGGTCATGAATCACCTGAATTGACGCAACTTCATTCTCGCCGTACGCAACCGTCGACAGAAAGCAGTATCCGACAACTGCCGTCAGCAGTGCAACAATGCGCTTCGTTCGGCAATCCATCACATCCTCCTGTGCAAGTCGCCCATCGATTGATTCCCGACAATTCTATTGCGCGGCAGCAAACAGGCAAATGCAGATTGGGCGGACGAATCGAGTTTGTGGCGCTAAAATGCGAGCTCATCGTGAATCTTCTAAGAAAAAACCGTGCCGCCGAGCCGGACATCCTCCGGCCCTCTCCCTCCATTGGAGCCGGCCAAGCGAGCACGGGGAATCGAAGACGTTGAAGCCCAGACGAGCGGTCAGACGTCGCTCGAACCTCAAGTCAATATCGGCTCCAACTCCAGCGTCTCGGCCTCATTGGCTGCGATGGCCGTGGTTCTTTCCCCGGCAACGCAAAGACCGTGCCAGCCTGGTGCCGCGATTCATCATCGCGGAGTTAATCTGGTAGATTGGGCTCCAATCGCAGAGACTAATGCCCTCTGGTCGGACGCGGCAGCGGCCTGGGAGAGAGGCCATGGGGAGAGAACCGCAGCAAACCAACGTCATAGAAGCGATACGGTCAATCAGTTCGTCGGAACAGAACAAGCGACGCTTGGCGGTGCGCGATTGACGCGCCATGGTTGCTTAAACAAGCAGCAATATGGACATCTGCCATGATCGGTTTGCACGCAGGGCGTACATCAATTCGCCTATCAACGTAGCAGGCTCACCAGGCGCGATCTGTCCGTGGCACGCAGTTTGCATTCGAGCAAGAAATCAAACCCTTACACAACGGCTCCCTCTCCAGCCGTTGGCAGCTGGCGCGCGCTGCGTGCACTGCGACTTGTGTCCCAACTTGTCCGCACTAGAAGGCTTGTATCTGGTTGTTCTTTAGATATGAGCCAAGTCTCTAGCGACGGGCACCGACCGCAGGTTGGTCGGGGAGCAGGTCGCCACAATCGAGCGATAGCTCGCGCCGGTCCGAGGCACAGCCTCGATAGTTGCGTGCGCTGACGGTCACTCGATGTTTCAAGTCAATCCCAAGAGCAGCTCGCAATCGTTCGCCGAGCTGTTGCTAGCCCGATAACAGCAAGAGGACCCATGATCACCAAGAACGCTGAGACGATTGTCGTAATCGGCAACGGAATGGTCGGCCATCGTTTCTGCGAAAAACTCGTCGAATTCGACGAGTCGAGACATTACCGAATCATCACGTTTTGCGAAGAACCGCGGGCCGCCTACGACCGCGTCGGGCTGACTTCGTTCTTCGCCCATCGCGACGCCGAGAAACTGATGTTGGCGAATCTCGAGTGGTACCGGCGCAACGGCGTCGATATTCATATTGGAGATCGAGCCAATCGCATCGACCGAAAGCAACGGATCGTGCACTCAGACAATGACCGGTCGATCGCGTACGACCACGTGGTGCTGGCCACAGGCTCATACCCCTTCGTGCCGCCGATCGAAGGCGTCAAGCTGCGCGGCGTCTTTGTTTATCGGACCATCGAAGACCTGCAACGAATCATGGCGTTCGGGAAAAAGGTCCGGTGCGCTGCCGTGATCGGTGGCGGCCTACTGGGGCTCGAAGCCGCCAAAGCCACCTACGATTTGGGCCTTGAAACGCATGTGATTGAATTCGCGCCGCGGTTGATGCCCCGACAGGTCGATGATGCCGGTTCGCGACTGCTCGTCCGCGAAATCGAAAACTTGGGTGTTCGAGTCCACTTGAACAAGGCGACCAAGGAGATTCAGGGTGACGGTCGTGTCCAACGGATGGTCTTCGTGGACGACGAAGTCCTGGACGTCGACATGATCATTATTTCGGCCGGCATCCGTCCGCGTGATGAACTCGCGCGTGATTGCGGCATTGACGTGGGCCAGCGAGGTGGGGTGATCGTCAACGACACCCTGCAAACCTCGGATCCTAGCATCTTCGCCATCGGCGAAGTCGCCTTGCACGACAGTATGATCTACGGCCTGGTCGCACCAGGCTACGAGATGGCTGAAATCGTAGCCGGCAATCTCTGCGACCGGCAGATGTCATTCACCAGCAGCGACCTATCGACGAAACTGAAATTGATGGGTGTGGATGTTGCCAGCTTCGGAGACTACGAAGCCGGCCCCGAACGCGCACAACCGCTGCTCTATGAAGATCCGTTTGGTGGAGTTTACAGGAAGCTGTTGTTCGATCTGAGCGGGACACGGTTGCTAGGCGGCGTCTTGGTGGGTGATGCCGCGGACTACGCCCTTCTGTCAGCACTGGCCAAGAACCCGGATCCCCTCCCCTGTGCTCCGGGCATTTTGATCGCCGGAAGCGGCGGCGGCGGTGCGTTGGGTGCGGATTCAATCTCCGATGACGGACAAGTCTGTTCCTGTAACAACGTCACCAAGGGCCAGATCTGTGCGGCGATTCGCGATAACAACCTCGTGACGCTTGGCGATGTCAAGGCATGTACCCAAGCCGGCACAGGGTGTGGCGGATGCGTGCCTTTGCTGACTGATATTCTCAACACGGAACTTGTGGCGGCCGGCAAAACGGTCGACATGGACTTGTGCGAACACTTCGCCTACACACGTCAAGAGCTGTTCGAGATCGTCCAGGTGAAACAAATCCGAAACTTTGAGGCGTTGATCCACAGCCACGGCAGGGGCGACGGTTGCGAGATTTGCAAGCCCACAGTGACTTCGATCCTGGCAAGCCTCTGGAACGAACAAATCACCGAACCCACGCATTGGACGTTGCAAGACACCAACGATCGATTTCTGGCCAACGTGCAGCGCGGCGGCCTGTATTCCGTAGTTCCTCGAGTGCCCGGCGGTGAGATCACACCCGATAAACTGATAACGCTCGGTCGCGTCGCGAAGAGGTTTGGTCTGTACACCAAAATCACGGGCGGTCAGCGTGTCGATCTGTTTGGCGCGCAGGTTCAGCAGCTGCCCGCGATCTGGGAAGAACTGGTCAACGCCGGATTCGAAAGTGGCCATGCTTACGGTAAATCGCTGCGGACGGTAAAGAGCTGCGTTGGGACGACTTGGTGCCGGTACGGTGTCCAGGACTCGGTAGGCTTTGCGATCCGCCTGGAACAACGTTACCGAGGCATCCGTTCTCCACACAAAATGAAAATGGCCGTTTCCGGCTGCATTCGGGAATGTGCCGAGGCACAGTGCAAAGATATCGGACTGGTCGCCACGGAGAACGGCTACAACTTGTACGTCGGTGGAAATGGCGGGGCAAAACCACGACACGCCGAGATGCTGGCCACGGACATCGACGAGGCGACGGCGGTCAAGTACATCGACCGGTTCATGATCTACTATATTCGCACGGCCGACAAACTGGCGCGGACGGCTGTTTGGCTTGAGAATTTGGAAGGCGGCATCCAACAGCTGAAGAACGTCGTGATCGAAGACAGCCTCGGCCTCTGTGAAGAACTCGAAACACAAATGCAGTACCTCGTCGATACTTACAAATGCGAATGGAAGGAGGTCGTCAACGATCCCGAAAAATGCAAGTTGTTTCGCCAATTCGTTGACACGGACGAAACCGAGCAAGGCATCGAAGTCGTGGCCGAACGGAATCAACGACGGCCAGCCGACTGGCCGAAGGACTTCGTGCCAATTTCCGATCTTGGATCGTATGTCGGCGCGCCGGACGGCGGTTTGCCAGGCGGCGCCCTCGATCCACCTCCGCCCACTGACGATTCAAATCCGCCACGCCCGTCCCTCAAGAAATGGGTCAACGTCGGCAGAACGGCGGATTTCCCCGAGAATGGTGGTGCCGCGATCAAGTACGGCAAAGTGCAGATCGCCGTCTTCAACTTCACCAGCCGAGGTCAGTGGTATGCCTGCCAAAACATGTGCCCACACAAGAACGCGTTTGTGCTCTCTCGCGGCATCGTCGGCAGCGCGGGAGAGGCCCCCAAGATTTCCTGCCCGTTGCACAAAAAGCCCTTCTCGTTGCAAACCGGCGAGTGCCTGTCGGGTGACGACTTTTCCATCAAGATCTTTCCGGTGAGAATCGATGGCAACGCAGTGTTGGTGGAGTTGCCGCCGCAAATACAGCTGGACGCACTGCTCGCCACGCAACGGCACTGCGTGGGTGCGTGCGACACCATAGCCAACGCTGTGGCCGACCATGCAGGCGAAGTCACTGAAATGCAGACCACATAGCCGTGCCGCCCTTCACCGAATTGCAGACGTCTACGACGTTGAGGTTCCGCCAGCCCGTGCCTCGGTGATCTCGATTGCCTTGAGCAGGCCGCGGGCCTTGCTCAGCGTCTCTTGATACTCCGAAGTCGGATCGCTATCGGCGACGATGCCCGCGCCGGCTTGGACGTAGGCTTTGTTGCCTTGGACGACCAGTGTCCGCAGGGCGATGCAGGTGTCCATATTGCCAGCGAAATCGAAATAGCCAACCGCCCCCGCATACGGTCCACGTCGGTGACGCTCCAGTTCGTCGATGACCTCCATGGCACGGACCTTTGGCGCACCAGACACGGTGCCCGCAGGGAGGCACGCCCGCAGGGCGTCAAAAGCGTTGTTCTTCGACGTCAGCCTGCCTGTCACATTGGACGTGATGTGCATCACGTGACTATAGCGTTCAATCGACATAACGTCGGAAAGCATGACGGTTCCATACTCGGCCACGCGGCCGACATCGTTGCGGCCCAAGTCGACCAGCATGACGTGTTCGGCGCGTTCTTTCGGGTCTGCTAAAAGCTCTTCTCCAAGCTGCGCGTCCTCTTCTGCGTTCTTGCCCCGGGGACGCGTGCCAGCCAATGGTCGTACGGTCACTTCGCCATCAACCACACGGCACATGATCTCCGGTGAACTGCCGACAAGCGTGACATCGGGAGTGCGAAGAAAAAACATGAATGGGCTTGGGTTAACCACACGTAAGGTGCGATAGATTTCGAATGGCTTCGATGAGACTTCGCATTCCAAACGTTGGCTGATGACAACCTGAAAAATATCGCCGGCGCGAATGTACTCGACACACTTCCGCACCGCATCCTCGAATTCCGTCTGTTCAAAATTCGACTTGAACGAGATTTCAGGTGCGCCCGTCGTATCGATGTCCGCACAGGTCAACCCATCAGCCGGTCCAGCGAGCTTCGCAACCACTCGGTCAACGCGATCCTTGGCAACTTCATACGCGGATTCGAGATCCGCCACAGAATCATCAACGCGTGCCATGACGATCACGAACATCGTCTTGGTGACGTTGTCGAAGACGATCATTTCGTCGTAGAACCCAAAACAGAGATCCGGCAATTGGCGATCATCTTGCGGGGCATTTGGCAGGTGTTCGGTGTACCGCACGACATCGTAGCCAGCGTAGCCGATAGCACCTCCTTCAAACGGCGGTAGCTGAGGCAGATGCGCTGCTTTCAACGCATTGATCTGCTTGCGAATCTCCTCCAGCGGGTCTGCCGAGTCAAACTCGGAGGTACCTTCCGACGTATTCAAGGTGACTCGGTTGCTGTGGGCACTCAGCTCGGCATACGGTTTGGCGGCCAAGAAACTGTAGCGCCCAACCTTCTCGCCACCAATTACGCTTTCAAAAAGACAGGCACTACCGCCATCATCCAGTCGCTGGAAGGCGCTAACGGGTGTCAACGAATCGCATAACAGGCAGCGATAGACAGGGACCAGATGATGATCGGTGGCGAGTTGTTGAAAAGTCTCGATGTCGGGAAAGTGTGGCATGTGTCTATCTTGAAATGTGCGCGGCGGGACCAGAAAGGCACCATGGTTCCGATGTGGTGGGATCCCTGCTTGGCGGACAATGTACTTCTTCGCCTTTGTCGGCCCAAAACGGCTGCCTAACGATCACCGAGCTCAAGCTTATCAGTCGCCGTTTAGGGCCACAACGCCGTCGTGGGGTGGCGTGGTACCCACGATGAGAAAGATCGGAGATAATACCGTCTTACGGTCGAGTTGTGTCAGCTGCTACCAATCTTGACACTTTTTGGGCCCCCGCTAGAATCCTAGCTGAAACGTAAGTCTTGGTATGATTGGATGTTGGGAGAATCCACTTGGGTGCCCCAGTGGATTGACAGCCCAAGGGATAGGTGGATCGATGGCGCTGCGATGTCAACAATGTGAAAAGCCCGCGACATTTCACATCACGGAACTGACTGGAGACAAACCCCAGGAACTCCACCTTTGCGAGGACTGCGCCAAGATCTACTTGACCAAGGACGACGAATCAATGGACCCTTCGCCTCCCACGTTGGCGGGCGTTTTGGCACAACAACTGAAAATTGGTCAAACGGCGAAGGATCTGCAACGACTGGACCAACAGGCATGCCCCGTCTGCGGTGTCACTTTTTATGAATTTCGCCAGCAAGGGCGACTGGGATGTCCGCACGACTACATCTGCTTCGCCAATGAACTCGAACCGTTGATCGTGAACATCCATGGCGAAAGGAAGCATGTCGGGAAACGCCCCAAGCGTGTCCACGACAGCACGGACGAACGGACCGAATTGATCCGACTGCGACGCGACATGCAGGAAGCGGTCGAAGAGGAAGACTATGAACGCGCCTCTGAATTACGCGATAAGATCCAGAAATTTGAGCAGCAACAAAGCGATTCGTAGGCGTTTCAATAGGACAGTATTGTGAAACTTGAAGATCTAGCCGGACGATGCGGTGAGTGGTTACGAGGGTCCGGCCCAGAGTCCGACATCGTGATTAGCAGTCGTATTCGCTTGGCGCGCAACCTGGCCGATTTTCCATTTGTCCGGCAATGCGACGACAAGGATCGCACTGCAATCCAGCAGTCGCTCTGTGATGCCGTCGAAGATGGAAAAGAGCTAACGGACGTCAGCTACATTGACGTCGATGGCCTACCTATCGTTGATCGCCAATTCTTAGTCGAACGCCAACTGATCAGTCGCGAATTGGCCGATGCAGACGGACCGCGCGGTGTGGCGATCAATGATGGCGAAAAGTTCAGCTTGATGATCAACGAAGAAGATCACTTGCGAATCCAAGTGATGAACAGCGGCCTGGACTTGGATTCCGCTTGGGCGCAGATCAACCGGATTGACGATCTTATCGAAGCACGCGTCACCTATGCTTTTCATGACTCGCTTGGCTACCTGACCGCCTGCCCAACCAACGTCGGAACGGGTATGCGTGTTAGCGTTATGCTCCACCTGCCGGCATTAGTGATCACGCGTCAGATCGAAAAGGTGTTTCGCAGCTTACAGAAAATCAGCCTGGCAGTGCGTGGTCTCTACGGCGAAGGATCACAAGCGATGGGCGACTTCTACCAGATCAGCAATCAAATCACGCTCGGTCGCAGCGAAGACGAACTGATCGGCCAGGTCGCTGAAGTCGTGCCCGCGATGATTGATTACGAACGCAAGGCCCGCGAATTCTTGGTCAAGGAAAGCCAAAAGGACCTACATGACCGAGTGAGCCGCGCATATGGCACGCTCTGCAGTGCGCAAACAATCAGCAGCGAAGAGACGATGATGCTGCTTTCAAGTGTCCGCATGGGCGTCAACTTGGGTCTGATCAAGGATATTGAGATTCCGACCATCAATCAGTTGTTCATCCACACACAACCTGCGCATTTACAAAAGCTGCGCGGATCGGAACTCGACACTGCCGATCGAAACATCGAACGCGCCCTATACCTGCAACAGCATCTGCGGCGCGAAACGGATGGAGAGGCAGAAAAGAACTAAGAAAGACCTGACAGTTGGACCAATCGGAGTTTGCACCGATGCGACAGTCCTCACTTCTTCTGATCTTGGTCGGCCTCCTTTCCTGTGGCACCTTCCTTTCAGCCAACGACAAAGTCAGTGCTGATTTGGCGCGTTCTTCGGACGATGGAAAAACCCTGTGGTTCGAAATCCAACATCTCGGCCTTGAAGGTCAAGGATGGCAGGAGACCAAGTCGCCATTTGATCGATTGCCCGCCAAGGCAGAGGGTGTGGTGCGAAAGCCAGTCTGGAATCTCAGCCGTCATTCCGCTGGAATTAGCGTGCGATTTGCCACCGACGCCAAAACGATCGAGGCAAAGTGGACGCTCACGTCGTCGAACCTGGCCATGCCGCACATGCCGGCAACCGGCGTGAGCGGACTCGATCTTTACGTGAAGACACCCGGCGGCAGTTGGAGATGGGTAGCCAACGGTCGACCAACGAGACAAAGCAATGAACTCCAGTTGCTCGGCGAAATCCCCACAGGACGGCATGAATTCTGCCTATACCTGCCGCTATACAATGGCGTGACGTCAGTCGAAATTGGCATCCCCGCGGGCGCTGAACTCGCTCGACTGCCGCGCACCAAAGGAACGGAAAGACCGATCGTCTTTTACGGCACGTCGATCACCCATGGCGGCTGTGCGTCGCGACCGGGGATGGTCCACACCAGTATTTTGGGACGCCGTCTGAATCGCCCCGTGATCAATCTGGGATTCTCGGGCAACGGCACGATGGATCTCGAAATGGCCGAGCTGTTGGCGGAACTCGACGCATCTATGTATGTCATTGACTGCTTGCCCAATATGGAGGCCGAACTGGTTCGCCAGCGCGTCAAACCGCTCGTAGAGCAGATTCGCTCAGTGCGACCAAACGTGCCGATCGTGCTGGCCGAAGACCGCTCGTATTCGAATTCGTTCTTCATCCCATCAAGGAAAAGGCGAAATGACGAGAGCCGCGTTTCACTCCGCGAGACGTTCGAACAACTGCTCAAAGCAGGCGTGAAGAACCTGCTGTATCTCGAGGGTGAAGGTCAACTGGGCGACGATGGCGAGGCAACCGTCGACAGCTCGCATCCCACCGACCTTGGGTTCATGCGGATGGCGGATGCCTTCGAACCCGTAATGCGCCAGGCACTGAAGATCAACAACTGAATCGCGTTGTCTTAAAGTGGTTTGATATGAACGCACGGTTTGCGATTCACATTCGTGGCCGTCTTTGGTTCTGCTCGTGATCGTTCATGCGAATTGGGCCAGGCTTCAATCCTCACGGCGTAAACGGCGCCTTGGCGCGGAGTGCGGGAATCACCGATTGCGGCACGAACCGCGCCAGCTTATCGTCACTCGAAAGCGGCAGAATCTGCTTGATCAATGAACTAGACACATGCGTAAACTCTTCATCCGCCATCAAAAAAACCGTTTCAATGTCTGGATCCAATTGACGATTGGCCATCATCATCGTGAATTCACCCGCGATATCAGTCAGCGGTCGGACGCCGCGAATCATAACGCGGGCTCCACATTCCCGCACAAATGTGACTGCCAGACCGGAGAACGTACGTACGTCAACATTGGTGCAGTGTGAAGTTGCTCGCTTGACCATCTCGACGCGCTCTTCCTGTGAGAACATCGGTGTCTTTTCGACATTAATTCCGACACCAATGACCAACGTATCGACGAGCCGACAACTACGTTCAATCACACTCAGGTGTCCCAACGTGATCGGGTCAAACGAACCGGTATAAACAGCAAGACGTGGCGTCGTCGAATTCACCGCGTGTTCCAATCAACGATTGCACGGAAGGAAGGATCTTCACACAGATCATCAAGTCGTCAGTCTAGAGCGCGTGCTGATTCACTGTAGCGGCCTTTCGCCGTTTAGACTCAGGAAACAAAGCGCCGCGGACGCTTCACGTCGGTGCGACACGCACTAGTCGGTTTCAGGAAGTCACTTGCAAGACGGCAATCATGCGGTCGACATCGTCCTCGTTGCAGTAGGCGTGCGGACTAATCCTCAGCCACCCTCCGCGGAAACTCAATACGACGCCATTGTCGAGGCACCGGCGGCGAACTTCAACTGGGTCGCCAGCAGGTGGGCTGAAGGCGACAATCCCCGAACGATGGTCCGACTCGCGGCAACTGGCCACATCTGCCCCGATCGCTGCCAGACGCTGGCAAGCGTAATCGGTCACTTCCAAGACCCGTTCGGCGATGGGAGAAGATTGCGGAGTCAACCCAAAGTCGATCAACGTCTGTAAGCTGGCGGCCAAACCAATCATGCCAACCAGATTCTGTGATCCGCCTTCGTACCGAGCGGCCTCGGGACGCAGGTTTAGATCGATGTGGCCGAAATCCGCGCCCTGCACAACGCTGTTCCAGCCAACGCCAATCGGCCTGAGCGTATCAAGGTGCTCTTTCCGAACGAAAAAGATGCCGGCACCTTCAGGGCCCAACATCCATTTGTGACCGTCAGCCGCCAGGAAATCGACCCCCGTCGCCTGGACGTCCAGCGGAAAGACCCCCAGTCCTTGAATGGCATCCAAGAACACCAAAACGTCCCGGTCATGTGCCATCTGCACGAGCTTAGCCACGTCCAATCGCCAGCCAAGGGCGTACCCAACCCAACTGACCGTGATCAGACGAGTGCGAGCATCACAGGCCGCGGCAATTCTCTCTAAGTCAACTCGGCCCTCTTCCACCGGCAAGCGGCGAACTTCGACCCCGTAGCTCGCCAAGTTCATCCACGGATAGAGATTGGAAGGGAATTCATTTTCCAACGTCACGATATTGTCACCCTCTTGCCAAGGAAACCCCTCGGCAACCAACGTAATCCCATGCGTGGTGTTATTTATGATGGCTATTTCGTCGTCGGCGGCGTTCAATATCTGAGCGGCGAGGCGGCGGACCTTAACCCCCCGTTGGAGCCATTGTGGCCATGCGGTATCACCCTCTTCCGTGGCTTCATTGGCCCACCGCAGGATGGCGGCCCGCGAAGTTTCTGGTAACGGAGCGACGGCCGCATTGTCGAAGTAGGCCCATCTGTTTGTGACGGGCACCAAAGCCCGAAATGCCGCCCAGGACGCAGGCGTGGCTGCCTTAGGATCGCTCATGGACTGAACTTACCACGGAAAAGAGGCTATGTACTTCCACCGGAAAGAATCCTGTGACGCGGATGACAGGCGAGATGTTTGAATTATACTAACGAGGATGCGGTAAACTGGGGAAGTGTGCGTCAGTTACGGAAATCCGGTTCAGGAAATCCAAGGAAGCGTTCGAATGCCTAAGGCGTTATGTCTTGTGGGGATGGTTGTCTCCATCCTCATTTTCTTGATATTTCTGCTTGACCTTGTCCTGCCACGCGACTGGGCCTTTTTTCAAAAAGGCCAGTGGGGTCTGGACATCATCTTCGTCGTATGCGCGGCCGGTTTAGGGTATTTAAGCTGGTCTACGCTGCGTGAGCAAGATAAGTAATATTAGGCAGCGACATGCGCTAGGCGGCGCGCAAGAT
>JASLPZ010000144.1:0-16570 GCA_030744725.1 Pirellulaceae bacterium | reverse complement strand
GCACTTGCCGTTCATTGCACCACAAAGATACTGGGACTTGTACGACCGCGAAGAGATCCAACTTCCCAAAAACTATCATGTCCCCAAAGGGGCGCCGCGCGAGTCGATCCACTCGTCGGGTGAACTTCGAGCTTATGCTGGAATCCCAGCAAAAGGGCCGGTGTCGGACGAGACCGCCCGCAACTTGATCCACGGTTATTATGCTTGCGTCAGCTACACCGATGCTCAGATCGGCAAGCTGCTCGATGAACTCGACCGACTCGAACTGACGGACAACACCATTGTCGTACTCTGGGGCGATCACGGCTGGAATCTCGGCGAACATACTCTGTGGTGCAAACACAGTTGCTATGAAACGTCGATGCGGATCCCCATGATCGTGCAGGCTCCCGGCATCACAGGTGGTCAAAGAAGAGCGGGGCTCACCGAGTCCATCGATCTGTATCCATCACTCTGTGAATTGGCTGGGCTTCCGTTGCCGGAACATCTACAGGGCCAGAGCTTCGCGACTCTGATGAAGAATCCACAAGCCGATTGGAAAACGGCGGCAGTCGGTCGCTTTCGAAACGGTGACACCATTCGAACGGATACATTCCGATTCACCGAATACACCGACGCCAAGAATAAGCTTGTTTCCGCGATGCTGTACGATCACACGACCGATCCTAATGAGAACACGAATATTGTTCGCCAGAGCGCCGTCGCGGACCGTCTAGCTGAGGAGTTGCGACAGAAGAAGGGGCGAGACGAGAATTCGGCAGTGAAATGAGCAAGCCAATTTGGTTCCAAGTTGTCGTTTCGTTCACGGCCCCGTGATTTGTGAAGTACTTGCATTGTGAAACGCCGATCGATCGATTACGCGCAGCGCAGACACCACCTGGTCGATATCACATTGCGCAAACGTGGCATCTGCGATCCGCGAGTTCTGGCCGCCATGCGATCCGCCCCGCGTGAAGAGTTTGTTTCTACTGAGCTGCATGATGTGATTTACGACGATTGCGCCCAGTCGATCGGAAGCGGTCAAACGATCTCGCAGCCGTTTACCGTGGCGTTCATGGTACAAGCGGCCCAACTTTCAGAAAGTGATACAATTCTGGAAATTGGAACCGGTTCTGGTTATGGGGCGGCCGTCCTATCCCAGTTGGGAGCAACCGTTCATTCGATTGAACGTCTCCCGGAACTTGCCGAGCTCGCTTCACAACGGTTGCAGGCGTTCGGTTATGCGAACGTGCAGGTTCACGTTGGCGACGGTTCGCTAGGGCTGGCCGATTACGCGCCGTTCGATGCAATCGTCGTGACAGCGGGAGCCGCTGCCTTGCCTGTCGCCTATCGCGAGCAACTACGAGAAGGCGGGCGAATAATCATCCCGATTGGAAAGACGCCGACGCGCCAGCAGCTGGTTCGGTATACGCGGCGACAGGGCAAGTTGCAGTTCGAAGATTTGGGCGCGTTTGCGTTTGTGCCACTGGTGGGACGTAACGGATGGTCGCCTGACGCATGAGAATCGAGGCGGGTAGGAATCACGTGGTCGGAAGATCTGCCCATCGCGAATTGAAACCTGCACCTGCGGTTACCTGACGAGGATTCAGGCGGTGGACTCAGATCTCGACGCGCTCACGCGTCGATCTTTCCGGAGTTCAAGACCTCGCTCATCAATTGCATTTGCGCTGGATCGATGTGTACGCCAAACATGTCACGGTAGAGATCCCATGTGACATTGCGACAGAGTGCATCGAAGTGCAGGAGGAGGCTGGAAGCGGGGGCATCGGTTCGAAAGACCCCCGGTGTATTCTCCTGCTGGGCATTGCTGACCCGGCTGGCAAAGCTCGGATGGGTGTCAAACAACCCTGTCGTTTCAGATGCCAACGCCTTGCGTAGCTTGCTTTTTGTCTTGCTGGGGATCCTTGAGATATTGTGCATGACCAGTTGCGGCAGATTGTCTCCCAAGACGCCCTGATGGATTAGGCCAAGGATGTCTCCCATGGATTTCTCATTTGCAGCACCAAGTTCGACCATGCGTCGAGACGTCGATTCAAAGAGGTCGCTTCCAGCCAAACGGGCTTCATGGCGGTCGGCGTCGAACTCCATTTGCCGAAGTAACACGCCTGACACGGCGTGCCCTGTCATCATCAAGATCCACAGCAGACCTCGCCCTAACCAGACAAACCCCTGGGCCAACAGGAACATCCAGCCGATGCGGAAATCCACTTCAGCTACGACGTTCTCCAACCAATCGTCCCACTCGTCGCGTTCATAGACGACCCGCGTAAACCAATGGCTGATGCTGAGAATCACGTAGGACAGCCGCATTCCTGCGCCTTGGCTGAAGTGGCCAAATTCGTGCGCCACAACACCTGCCAATTGCTGCGCCGAAAGTCCTGCAATCAGGGGCACTCCGAGCGTGAGGGTCAGGTCGTTGCCGATCAAGAAACTCAACCAACCGCGGCGAAATCCCGCGGAGGCGTTGACGGCGCTATCAACTTCGATCCGCTTTGGGCAGGGAGCACCGACCGCTTCAGCCAGGCGTGCGATAAATGCAAACAACAGTGGTTCACCGGATGGGGTGAGGGCTCGGGAAGATCGGACGTGCGACTGTCGCGCGAAGAGAGGTTTAATCATGAAGACGATTGCAATCGCACCAATGACTGCCGGAGCGGCATATGCAATCAACATGAAGATCGCTGCACGACCTCGCGTCGCAGTGAGCATCCCCGTGTGATGTGTGAAATGGTACACGACACCGGCTCCGATCAGCGCGATGAAGCACAGGTAGATGATCGGCAAAACAAGCATGACGCACATCACCAGTAAAGCACTCAGCCGATACGCAAATGACACACGAACGGGTTTGATGTTCCCGTGAAAGGCGCCCAAGATCGCCTGCTGTCGCTGGGCGACTGCCGCCCGTGAGGACTTCGTGAGTTGCAGCTTTGCGTCCTTTCCCTTTACCATCTCCAACTTAGACTCAGCGAGCGGAATCATTAGACTTCCACCGCATTTCTTGCAGCTCGCCTGTTTGCCCCCCAATTCGTCCTTGACTCGGAACGACGCATCGCAAAGGGGACAGTTGAATTGGATTGGCACGCAAATGCTCCACAGAGATGGTTCGTGAACGCACTCGTTATTCCGAGTGGAATTGCAGCTCACTAAGGAGAAACGACCGAGTGGCCGTCGAACCGGAACTTAACCGCTCCTTGAGCGGTTCGCAACGGTGTCATTCGCATTTTGGCGATCGTTTGCATTGTCAGTTTCGGGCCGGTAGCTTGAAGAACATAGAAACCGACTGAGAGGGGTCACCCGCCTCTTCGCCACATCATGGCGCCCAGAAGACCGTAAGCCGCTCTAAATCGAATGTAACTGTCTTCGAAGACATCCTCAACACAACACCCGGTGCGATTTCAGCTTACACGCTCTTCGCTGATTTGGGTGTGGACTCACTTGATGCCGTCGAGCCTGAGTGTCGTGGTTCGCTCCGCGAACCAAACGTAATGTTCGCGGAGCGAACAACGACTATCCCGCCAGGCGACCATTCTTCTTCAATCCCAAAATCAAAACTTGACAGAGCACTCGTCATGGGGCTGAAAAATACGTTAGACGTCCAAATCCCGGATGAAGTCGTCGAGCGAATTCGGACTGTGTGGGGGAATGCAGTCCGGTGCATCGAGGACTATCGGCGGCGTGCGGGCGGCCGACATCGATTCCCCGCGTAGTCGATCCCTTCTCCTTACTCATGGGAGTTCTGCGGCTATTCTCGTATTGAAGTTGCTAGATGTGTTGCCGGACTTGTATACTGGTGTCCTTGTAGACAGGCACCAGTCAGTGCCGTAGGTCATCTGGGTTGGGTTGTAGAGTCGCGTTGTCCTCCATCGATACGTAGTTGGAGTTCAACGCTAACTGCATGACAAAGTGACATGGCGCTGGGAAGTCTTCAGATGAGTCATCCGAGCTGGAATCACCCCACGATCACGCGTCGTACCGCCGTCCAAGCTGGCGCGGTCGGGATACTTGGTCTGGGTATGAACCATCTGGATGCTTTGCGCACGGCACCGGCCGCCGAGGCTAACTCGACGAGTGTCGGCAAAGCAAAGGCGTGCATCTATATCTTTTTATCGGGTGGTCTGGCGCAGCAAGATAGCTTCGACTTGAAGCCGGACGCGCCCGATGACGTGCGTGGCGAGTTCAGACCGATCGCAACCAACACGCCGGGCATCGAGATCTGCGAACATCTGCCGATGCTCGCCTGCCGGAGCGATAGGTGGGCACTCGTTCGTTCGCTCACACACCCAACGAACGGACACACGCTCGGACACTTCTACATGCTCACCGGTCGCAGCACACCGCCGGCAGGGTTTCGTGGCGATCGAGTTCCGCGTCCAACCGATTGGCCTTCAATTGCTTCGGTTGTTGGCGATGCCGTGCCGGCACGAAATGACAACTTGCCTCCCGCGGCGGTTCTTCCGGAGCGGTTGGTCCATTGGTCGGGAGGTGTCATCCCTGGTGCCTATGGTGGCTTGATGGGTCGCAACCGGGATCCGTTTTTTATTGAGGCAACGAATTATGGCGATCCGTTTTGGCGAGGCGCCTATCCCGAGTACTCATTCCACCAGTTGCCCACGAAGGATCCGACATCGGACTCGCCGACCGTCTTTCAAGCTCCGAATCTGAAGTTGGCTGCCGGAATGAGCTCGCGTCGCTTCGATCACCGATTGGGATTGCTAAGCACCATCGATGCGCAGCGACGTGCTTTGGAAGAGTCGGCGGAAGTTGCCCAATACGACCGGCAGCGACAAACTGCGATCTCGCTGTTATCCAGCCAGGAGATACGCAATGTGTTGGACGTGACCAACGCAGACGCTGCGACGCAGCAGCGGTACGGGGCCAACAGTTTTGGCTGGTCGTTGTTGATGGCCTATCGCATGGTCCAGGCAGGCGTGAATCTCGTCCAAGTCAACTTGGGCAACAACGAGGCCTGGGACACGCATGGCGAAGCGTTCTGGCGACTCAGAGAGAAGCTATTGCCGCCAACGGATCGAGCATTGTCTGCGTTGCTAGACGATCTTTCCGGCAGCGGATTGCTCGACAGCACCATGATCGTGATGGGTGGCGAATTTGGTCGCACGCCGAAGATCTCACTCCTGCCGGACAACTACAAAGAGCCTGGTCGCGATCATTGGGGTGCGGTGCAAACACTGTTCTTCGCCGGTGGCGGTGTAAAAGGCGGCAACGTGATCGGTGCCAGCGACAAGATCGCCGCGTATCCGGCCGACAGTCCGCAGAAGCCAGAAAACATGGCCGCTTCGATCTACGACGCTCTGGGCATTCCACCGGCTGCAGCGTGGTACGACGAGGTGGATCGCCCGCACCGCATCTACCACGGTCAGCCAATTCCCGGCTTGACGTAGGCTATCCTGGTCCCTGACGTAAGCGTTTTCGTCGCTACTGGCCCGCCGATGCTTCTTCTAACTCGGCTTGTGCTTCGATGAGTGATCTCATGGTCGCTTGAACATCGGATTCCGAAAACTCACCGACACGGTACCCTGCCTGAACGGCTTCCAGTTCCTTATTACGAACTTGGACCAACTGTTCCAGAAGCGTCATGACCTCCTTCTGATTCTTACGCGACCGCTCGCGTTGAAGTTTGGCTGCGATCAGTCCGGCTTCGGCCGAGTGTAGATCCGACATTGGACAGAGGCCTGCTTTGAATTGCACTCGTGCATGGTCCAACTGTTGTTCGGCGAGCCGGACCAGTCTATCCCATGTGTCGGTCGTCGCTGGCGGCGAAGCAACCGTTGTCGGTGCGATCCGCAATGTTACGAAGTCGCCGCGACCGAGTTGGATGACTGATTTGCTGATCTGATAGTCGGAACGCCTCCCTTGGATTCGAAACTCCCATCGACCGGAGGGCACATGCCATCGGGTTCCACCGCCGCGCTGGATTTGGTAGGCCCGCTCGACGCGTCCGTCGCCGATCCTCTCGACCGTGATTTCGACGGGGGACTTGATAACGACGACTCCCTCGTTGGTCAGGTGATAAAACAACCGGGCCAGTCCGAAGCACGCCAGCAGGACGATCAGGGTTCCGATCAACACACGCCGTTGCCAAGGTTTCGCATCTGCCAGATGCCCACGTTGGGCGAGCTTCCGAACGATGCGAATGCCGACAGCACCAGCTGCACAGACCGTGACAACAAACAGCCCGCTCGTAACGGCTAGGAAGACATTGTTTCGCATGGCCGTCCCCAATCGGGCAGCGACAAACGCAAAGCCAATGATTGCTGTCACGACCAAGGCATTGCGGAGATTGAACTGAAACCGCGTCGGCCAGCGATCTGCAGGCTTGAGTAGGACGGAGACCAGGACAATCAGCCCCCAGGGCACACTAACCAGGGCATACGCGAGTGTCGTCACGTAGAATACCAACTCGTCGCCACCTGACGGATGCAACTGCAGGCCGTTGGCAACCAACGTCAGGTAGACGGCAAGAAAGGCCGTCGAAGTGCCGAATGCGACGCTGTTCCAAGATCGAGCGATTCGCCATCCGTCGACAGCCACGACCAAACCGATCAGGCCGAGTAGCGGCAACATTGGGAAAGCGGCTTCGAGTTCCTCTGCCATGCACGTGACTGTGCCTGCGATTCCGAGGACTTGCGTGATGCAAGCCAGCGAGAAAACCAGATGTATGCCGCGAAGCTCCTGGCCGGGTTTCTTGCCAGTTTGAAAAACCGTGAAACGACGGACACCGGACTCTGCCACTTGTGGTGTGGCGGCTTCCGAATTCGCCAATCGATGGCGGCAGAAGTTGGCGACTTCGCGTGCGGACTGAAGGCGATCATCCGGTTCCTTCGCCAATAGACTGGCAATCAGCTCTTCCAGCCATGCTGGGACGTCAGGGTTGATTTCGCGAATCGATCGTGGCGCGTCCTCCAACACAGATCGCAGCATCGCGACGGAGTTTTCGGCGCGAAATGGCGGTCGCCCCGTACACATCGCGTAGAGCACGCCGCCGAGGCTGAAGAGATCGCTGCGGTGATCGATCGGACCGCCACGAGCCTGCTCGGGTGACATGTACTCCGGCGTCCCGGCGATCAATCCCGGCTGAGTAACGCTAACATCATCGATCGCTCTGGCCAGCCCAAAGTCAGTGATCTTGACACGTTCGACGCCGTTTTCCAACAAGATATTGGCAGGCTTGATATCGCGATGGACGATCCCTTGCTCATGGGCTGCCGCCAACCCCGATGCAGCTTGCATTCCAATCCGAAGTATCTCCTGGACATCGAATCCGCCCGTCCGCTGCAGCTTGTCCTGCAAAGACTCGCCTTCGATAAACTCCATCACGAGAAACGGAGGTTGTTGAGAATCATGGATCGCGTAAATGGTAACGACATGGTCGTGATTTACGGCCGCAGCGGCTCGTGCTTCGCGCAAGAAGCGTTTTACCGCAATCGCATTGGTCGCGTATTGTGGTGCGACGGCTTTAATCGCCACAACGCGATTGAGTTTTTTGTCGTAAGCTCGCAGTACGATCCCCATGCCGCCCTGCCCGACGACGTCAACCACTTCATACTGGCCGAGCGTTCCGAGACAATTCGGTTTTTCCGACGGGGTGAGAAGATCGAGTGATATCTCATCCGACGGGTCAAGATCGCCTACGGAAATCGTTGCAATGAGTGCGTTTGGGGGGGCCTCCAAGAAACTCTGCGCGTCTTGGTACGAACTAAACAGCTTTTCAAGCCGCGCTCGCAAATCTGTATCTCCGCCGCAAGCTCCGTCCAAGAATGCGACACGTTCGGCCGGGTCGTCTCTTTCGAGCGCTTCGATGAAAATGCTGCGTTCGTTCATGGCTGTATTCTCGCTGGATTTCAGTGGCTATCCAACTATGCGAAATCCGCGCCGAGATCGCGCCAGAAAAATCACAAATTCGACCAAAACTGTGGAGCAGCATGCTGGGGGATGCGGCGTCACTTCTCTCCTGTTCGATCATTCCCCCTGCATCTCGTCATGCAGCCAAGCCTTCGCATAGGCCCATAGGCGGTCGGCAGACCGAGACGAGATGTCGAGCGCTTCGGCGACTTGCGGAATCGTGAGTCCGGAGAAATAGCGGAGCTTGACAAGTTCCACGGCCTGTGGGTCGGTTTCGGCGAGTCTGTCGAGCGCTTCATCGAGTGCCAGCAGGTCGTCGTCCGCCTCGACGGCGGCGATCTGTGATTCAGCCAACCTCTGG
The DNA here is from genome assembly GCA_030744725.1 of Pirellulaceae bacterium. GTDB lineage: Bacteria > Planctomycetota > Planctomycetia > Pirellulales > Pirellulaceae > ARS98. Next base: position 8,346 of record JASLPZ010000144.1, on the reverse strand, counting down.
CGATCCAGGTCGCCGCCATGTTTCAGGCTCTTTTTTCGCCGAGCGTTCTCGACGAGAATCCTTCGCATCGCCTCCGCCGCGGCAGCAAAAAAGTGTCCCCGCGAATCCCAGCGTTGCTGGTGATCGGAATCGACAAGCCGCACGTAAGCCTCGTGAACCAACGCTGTTGCCTGCAATGTCTGCCCTGGCTTTTCGTGCGTCAACCGCTGCGCTGCCAGTCGTCGCAGTTCGCGATAGACAATTGGAAGCAGTTGTTCGCTACTGGATTGATTGGGCACACCAAAGGCGTTAAGAATCTGGGTGACGTTGGTTGCATTGCACATAGCCTGAGAATAGACGCCGTGGATTTGGGAAGCAATCGTTGTGGCGTTGGTGTGTCCTAAAGCCAAGGTTTACGGGCAGAGCTGGTGGTCTACAGAAATGAATAAGATTAGCTGGACAGCGCCACTTTGTGGCGCGTTTGTCGGTTCTTTCTGCCCCAAAGGGCGAAGATAACACTGATGTAAACCATGATAGAAACGATTGCTAGGAGAGAACATGACAAGACTAGTATCGACGACTGCAGTTGCCGGTTGGCTGCTTACGGCTGTTTTTGCCACGGCGTTTGCCGGTGATGATTTGCCCGTGAAGAGAAATAGAACCCCGCAGGCGGATGTGCACCTGTTCATTTTGTCCGGCCAATCAAACATGCAGGGGCATCGACCTGATGAGGCGTTCACGCCTGCAGTCGAGGCGGCATTCGGATCCAAGAACGTAGTGGTCGTGCAGCACGCGCTTGGTGGTCAGCCGATCCAACGCTGGTACAAGAAATGGAAATACCCGGATGGAAAGAAGCCGGAAACAACCGGTGATCTCTATGACCAGCTTATGGAGAAGGTCCATGCCGAGATGGTTGGCAAGAAGATTGGGATGGTGACGTTTCTTTGGATGCAGGGCGAGCGCGACGCAAAAATGGAGTGGGGACCTGTTTACGAAGAGAGCCTCAACGGACTCATCAAGCAGCTGAGCGATGACTTGGAACGCGATGATATGAACGTTGTGATTGGTCGCCTCAGTGATTTTGACATGGAAAACAGAAGATACCCGCATTGGACCATGGTGCGCGACATCCAGGTGCGCGTCGCCGAGAAATACCCCCGTGCTGCCTGGATCGATACGGATGATCTGAACGACGGCGTGAACCGAAAAGGAAAGCCGATCAAGAATGATCTGCACTATTCCGCGAAAGGATATAAGACCTTCGGCAAACGGATGGCCGACGCTGCGATCGGTCTCATCAGAAGGAAGTAGGTCGACCTTACATCCAATTGAGAAAATCAACCAAAAGATACCTTGATCCCTCTCGAGAATGGGATGACCTTGATTCGGCTCAGGATCTAATCTGGTCCATGAAACTGGGCGTGACCGATCAATGCGGCTGGATTCCCGAGAGCGCCCTGGAAATCCGATCGAGTGTTCCGACCGGTGGATCTGCTTGGACATTGAGCCGCGTCGAGGCTGGCTTCGATTACATCTACTCCTGGGAACTGAAAGACGGTTGGCAACTGTACGGCTCGACTGGATACTTGCCAAGTGGACTGGGCGATTTCTCATTGCTACCCGAGGAACCAGCGAGCGACCATTTCATCGTCTGGTCGCAGTCCGTCGCATTGGGAGTGGAGTTGAACGAACGATCGGTACTGTACAACGAGTGGTTCGGGCTGTATTCACATGCGCTTGAAGACAATTATTCAATCAGCTTCTACAACGTGGGAATTGACTATTACGTCACTGACGACTTCGTTGTCGATTTCCGGGTCGGTTTGGGGCTGACAGAAGACTCCGACGACTTCTTCATCGGCGTCGGCGGCGGCTATCGTTTCTAACACACGCGTGGTCGAGCTTCTGCTTCGAACAGTTCCCATGCTCGGAGGATGGAAATCTTGTCCGCCACGCGGAGTCGGACACGGATTCCGGCCAGCATATCGTCTTGGTGATCCACTTGGTTTTTTCAGGCAGATAGAAGGCGGTGCCATGTCGTTGAGGGAGGATTGAGCGCATGAAGCGACTTGTCATCAATTTCGTCGGGATCGGACTTGCAAGCTAGGTATTCGCTTGGCTGCCACCTCAACACGGATCCTGAGTGCGTGCTACAGAGAGCAATTCTTCGAGCAACACGTAGAGTTTCTTTGACCCCTGTGGTAGAAATTCCTCGAGAAAGTGTACGCGGGCTAATCCGCAGTCTCACTCGATGAGTTGGAGCAACGACCATGAGAAGAATCAAACAGGCTGGACCATCAGTTTTGACTGTCGCTTTGATCGCCGGAGTGATCGGCTACATCATCGGCTGCACGCGTGAGCAACACGAGCGAGATGCTCAAGTCCGTGCACAGGACAAGAAAACGACGAATGATGGTAGCCAGAAAGCAGACCCAGCTGCGGGCGGGCAGCCAGCAGCAGCGTCAAAAGCGCCTGCCGAAGACGCCGGCGCGGTCGAGCAGTATTCCCCGGTCAGAGCGCGCGCTCGCGATTTCTACACACCCAATAGCGAGGACCTTGGGCCGGACGAGATGCGGTTGATCGCCTGCGGCACCGGCATGCCCACGGCACGTCCAAAACAAGCGGCGTCCTGCTGGTTGCTTGAACTGGGAAACGGCGACAAGTTTATTTTCGATGTCGGGACTGGTTCGAATGAGCGCATCTCAGCCTTTCAAATCCCCTACAATTACCTCGATAAGGTTTTCCTGAGCCACCTGCATACCGACCACTTCGGTGATCTGGACGCGCTGTTTATCAGTGGTGCTCTGGCCGGCCGCCAGAAGCCGTTACGCGTTTGGGGACCGAGCGGCGACACACCGGAACTCGGCACAAAGTACGCGCTGGATCACTTGTTGAAAGCGCTCACCTGGGACCTTGCTGGCCGCAAGGGGCTCACCGATCCACGTGGATACCACATGGATGTTACCGAGTTCGACTACAAAGGCATGAACAAGGTCGTCTACGAGGAGAACGGTGTCACGATTCGATCTTTCCCGGCCATCCATGCCATTGACGGTTCGGTCAGTTACAGCGTCGCGTGGAACGGTCTCAAATTCGTGTTCGGAGGTGATACCTATCCGAACAAGTGGTATGCGGAGTACGCGAAGGATTCCGACCTGGCGATTCACGAGTGCTTCATCTCCACGCCGGACATGATTGAGAAATTCAGATTCACACCACAAAGCGCTCTATTGGTGGGCACTCAGATCCACACCGCGCCCGAAGCATTTGGAAAAACGATGTCGCTCATCAAGCCGCGGATGGCCGTGGCTTATCACTTCTTCAAAGACTTCGACACCACAGCTTCTATCAACGACCGTGTCCGGACAACCTACGACGGTCCGCTGAGTCTCGCTGAGGACTACATGGTGTGGAACATCACCAAGGACGAGATTCGCGTGCGGATGGCGATTGTTGATGAAGACGTCTGGCCACCGCCAGCCACCGAGAAGCCGCAGCTGCCCGATCCAAGTAACAGGGTTCCCTATTCGGAACAGATTGCGGGCGGTAAGCTCAACATGAAGGACGTGATTCAGCCCATCTATGACGAGGTCAACAAGAAGTACGGACTCAACGAGAAACAGGACTAGATGAACTCGCTGATAATCTCGCGACGAGGTGAGGGAATCACAACCTTCTCGACTAATAAGCCCTTCCGTTCGATCACCGCGGCGCCCACAGAAACAGCCTCTTCCACGGCGGCGACATCGCCAGTCAAGGAAACAAATGCCTTGCCGCCGATCGCCATGGCGAGATGAATTGTGATGAGCTGAACGGGAGCCGCTTTCACTGCGGTGTCCGCAGCCTCAATCGCAGATGCCACACTAAACGATTCTATGACTCCCAATGCCCTCAGCTCAGGCAAACTGCAAACACCACTGATGGCGGGAAAAACCGCAGGATGGACACTGGCAATGACGGTATGATCCACAACCGAGTGAGCGCCGACACGAACCCCGATCTCGAGACTTGTTTGCACGGCATCGATGCTGCCACCAAGAATCAGCATGTACTTACCTGGACAGATGGTACGATTCACGATCATCTCGACGTTCGCGGCTTTAAGCACGGCGTCACCGATCTCAAAGCCCTTGGCAATGCTCGAGGTTTCTATCAGAGCGATGGCGCCGCGTTGATTCATGGGGCTGATCCCGAGGATTGTGCAGTGATCTGGATACTTTCTTTCGTGACCGCAGTGACGTGTCCTGTGATACTCGCGTGGGCAGGGCAACCGAGTTCATCCTTGGCCAGGTCAGCGATGATATCACCCTTCTTTACACCGTCGCCAACCTGCACGATCGGCAGTGCCGGACGACCGATGTGGGACGTTAGCGGGACATTCACATGTGCCGGTTGTGGCGCGGTATCGACGAAGTCGGCTTTCCGGTCATACGAGGCCAATCCCAACCTTTGGTAAAGTGTTTGTATCGGAATCTCTCGTCCCTTGCGCGCTGGGTGCACCGGACGAAATAGCGTCTCTAGCTCCTGTTCCGAGCGAGTGAGTCGCTTCTCCTTCAATCGCTTCTTCGCATCGATGCAGATGCGTGCTGGATCGAGTTGCTCGGGACAAGCGATTAGCGAACAGACGTTGCATTCACAGCAATACTGGGACCACAGGCTGTTACGATCTTTGTCGCTGCCGGTCATCAGCAGCGTTCGCATCACCATGTGCGGTTGGATCGGGTAACCCAGGATATACCTTGGACAAAGTTCGGTGCAGAGCGAGCACTGATCACATTGACCATGACCGATACGCGTGTACGTCGGCTTTGATTGGGACTTGCGTCGAAACAGATAGTGGTTGTCCGGCAGCACGATGATGCCGCCAGTTACCTTGGTCACAGAGAGGGACAGGTCGATCGTCGTGCCTCCCATCATGACGCCGCCAGTTAGTGCGACGGGGTTGTCGACCGAAGGTCCTCCGGCCAGCTGAACGCACTCGGCCATCGAGATTCCTACCGGCACGCGTGTCGTTAGCGGATGGTGTACGGCACCGCATATGGTGATGTACTTCTCCGTCACCGGTGCACCATCGACAGCCCGCACGACATTGACGATCGTTTCGACATTGTCGACAAGACAACCCACTTTCAGAGGAATTCCGCCCGGCGGAATCCGTTTTCCAGTGATTTCATAGACCAAGACTAACTCGTCGCCGGCGGGATACACGTCTTCGTAGACAAAAATCTCAAAACCCAGCTCGGTCACGGCGGCTGCCATCCGTTGGACAACATCGGCGTTCTTTCGCTTGACGGCGATGACGACACGCGTGGCCCCTGTCAACTGTTGCATGATCTGCAATCCGCGGAGCATGTCATCAGAGTCGCGGCGCATCGTCTCGCGGTCCTTCTGTAATAACGGCTCACACTCAGCCCCGTTCGCAATGATGCAATCAACTTTGGCATCCAGCTTCCTGTAAGTTGGGAAACCAGCACCCCCTGCGCCGACAACGCCAGCCTTACGGATGCTTTCTAAGATCTGGGAACGGTTCGTCATTTCATCGAGCTCAAGTTGGAAGATCAGATCATTCTAAACATAGCACGAACTAAGGAAGACGTTTTCGACAATCCGTGCCCAGGTAATTGCCGAAGCCGGCCTGCCGCGCGCACGCATCTGCACGTACTGTGTGAGCCCCATGCGGCCGTAAATCGAGCATTACAGGAGATCACCGAAGGCGGATCACTTCCCGCGTGTCAGCGACTCGATCAATGTTTATGGCTGGAATTTGTCACCGGAGAGTCCGAGTGCGCCGTTCTCCGTGAAGAACGCTCCCGGCGTCGTGCAGGGGGTGGCAAACTGGGTATCGGGGAAGGCGCTGGCATGAGTGTCGAGCGCATGGGCGCTTTCGTTGGTATAATCTTGGAGGTGCTCGTTCCAGACTGTCCAACTAGAGCGCGTGCCGATTCACTGTAGCGGATTTTCGCCGTTTGAATTGGCCCGCCGCTTTGAGCAAGATGATCCTCGTGAACCCGACGCAATACGGAGCGACCAATCCCTGTGACCATCATACGTTCACTATTGCTACCGGCGACGATGCTGTCTGCTTCAATCGTCGGCTTTGCATCTGCCGAGGAACACCCAGAAAAGCCAAACATCATATTCGTGCTTTTCGACGATATGGGTTACGGCCAACCGACCAGCTACCGTGCTGAGAGTGAGTTCAAGACTCCCAACATCGACCGGCTATGTCGCGAGGGGATGCGTTTCACTGACGCTCATTCGGCTGCCGCGGACTGTACTCCCACACGTTACGGAGTATTGACCGGTCGCTATCCGTCGCGGATCGGTCAGTTCGGCGTTTTGAAAACTTACTCGCCGCCGATCATTCCGAAACAGCGACTGACCGTGGCCTCTTTTCTGCAGCAGCAGGGTTATCACACAGCCTGCATTGGCAAGTGGCATCTCGGGTTGAATTGGGTGGATGGCAAACCCGGATCGGAAAACAAGCTGCCCATCGGTGCGAAATTGACCGGCGGGCCGGGTGCGGTTGGGTTCGATTACTTCTACGGCTTCACTCACGCCAGAAACATTGGATCGATCATTGAGCAGGACACGGTCGTTGCGAATGTGGAGGCCGTCGAGAATCAGCCGCTGATGATCCGCAAAGCCGTCGAGTACCTCGAACATCGTTCAACGGAAAAGAAACCGTTCTTTCTGTACTTCCCAATGTGCCCGCCACACAACCCGATCGTGCCGGCTCCGGAATTTGTGGGCACGAGTGGCGTGACTGGCAAGGAGGGGCGCTATGCCGACTGGGTTTACCAGGGGGATCATATGCTGGGGCAGCTCCTTGATCTGCTGGATCGCACCGGCCAGAGTAAGAACACTCTGGTGCTTGCGACGGGCGACAACGGCGCGGCGAAACGGCCTTATCCGCCACTCCGTAAAGCTAAGAGCAGCATTTATGAGGGGGGACATCGTGAACCATTTGTCGCGCGCTGGCCCGGAAAGATTGAGCCGAATTCGGTGAACCATCAGACGATCTGCCTGAACGATTTCTTCGCCACCTGTGCTGACATCCTGAATGCATCGCTGCCAGACAATGCGGCCGAAGACAGTGTCAGCATCCTGCCCTGTCTGCTCGGTACAGCGACGCAGCCCGTTCGAGAAGCCACCGTGCACCAGGCACCCGGCGGCCTCGCCATTCGTCAGGGCCCCTGGAAGCTCGTCTTTCATCGCAGCGGGAACCGAGAACTGTTCAACCTGAAATCCGACATCAGCGAAACACAGGACGTTGTCAGTGCAAATGGTGACGTGGACCGGCGTCTGACGAAGCTTATGCAAAGCTACATCGATCGAGGTCGCAGCACGCCAGGAGCAGCGCAAAAGAACGAATTTGCGTTGTCGATGTCGTTCGGCAAAGATAGGAGCAGGAAGAGGAACAAGAAGACCGATGGCTCAAAGAAGCGCTGATTTCGCCCCAAATCTGAGATCCTGAGAGAAACGAAATGCCCTGTTCAGCAGTTCACGCCAGAAGTCACCGCTTCACGACGAGGAACGACACGCCTTATGCCACGGCCCTGGTCTGGCCAAAGGATGGCACACTGACCGTTCGGTTACTGGCTGCAACGTCTGTTGCGCTGTTGAGCATTTTTGGCGCCGTCCATGCAGCAGATGCTGAAGCCAACCGTCCAAACATCCTGTTTATCGTCGTCGATGACCAGTCGCCATTCGACCTGAAGATCTACAATCCGGAGTCTACGCTCCAGACACCAAATATCGACCGGCTCGCCGCCGATGGAATCGTGTTCGACGCGGCATATCACATGGGCGCATGGACCGGCGGTGTCTGCACACCGTCACGGCATATGATCATGTCGGGCAGGACAGTCTGGCACATCCCCAACAAACCTGGCCGAGTCAACAACCCGCATATCACAAATCCAAAGCTGGTTCCGCCCGACCTTGCTGAGTACACCATGCCGGCGGTCTTCAATCGAGCTGGCTACGCCACGATGCGGACATGCAAACGCGGTAACAGCTACGAGGCTGCCAACGAACTGTTCACGGTGCGCAATGATGCGACCAGACGCGGTGGCACCGACGAAACCGGCAGTGCCTGGCACGGCGAGCAAGTCTTGGATTATCTGGACGAGCGGGCATCCACGAAAAACACCAATCCGTTCCTGATCTACTTTGGATTCTCCCATCCGCACGATACGCGCGATGGTAAGCCTGAGTTGCTTGCCAAGTATGGCGCAGCGAATCATGCGGACAAACAGTCGCTTCCGTCGGCCAACGCGAAGCAACCGGCGCTGCCAGCGAACTATCTGCCGGCTCATCCGTTCGACAATACGCACATGGGGGTGCGTGACGAAGTGAACGTCA
>JASLPZ010000143.1:0-16629 GCA_030744725.1 Pirellulaceae bacterium | reverse complement strand
AGCGGCCGCACAGACGCCCAAGTCGGTCGTGCCGCGCGATAACGGGTTCATGCCCGCCCCGACCGAGAGAGTTCCCTGGGGGAAAACTCGCTACGTGAGCGGGAAGGCCCATGGAATGGATGGAAAACCGACTTCGGCCCCGAATGTTCTGTCCAACCAATGTATCGGGATCGACATCGAAGCTGGCGACTATATCACCGGCGAATCCGGCACGCTGCCGGAAGCGTGGAACATCCTCCGAAAACACCATACCAAGTACCTGCTCTATGTGGGCGGGGCGACGAACATGTGCTTGTTAGCGAAACCGATCGGTCTGCGTCACATGAAGGCTCGCGGCGTCGAAACGTTGTTGGTCCGCGACTTGGCGATTGCCTGGAGCGATCCGTATCATTGGCAACTACGCGATGAGAAGTTGCCCGAGGACTGGGGCTACACGGCGTTGAAAGCTGATGCGTTCGTCGCGGACTGGGTGGAACGCGAGATGTCACCGGCGGTGACCAGCGCAATTCTCTCCGGCCCCGCGCCGCACACGCTGAAGCTGGTCAACGCCACCGCGACGTACTCGCAAGAAGATGTTGAAGTTGGGAAGGCCATCGACGGCTCCACCACGCGCCGCAACGGATGGGGGATCGGTAGGCATACCGCTGAGAAGAACTCGGCAGTGTTTGAGTTGGCCGAAGGGGCCGACAATCTGTGCGGCAAACGCCTGTACTTTGTGATGCAGTTCGCCAGTCACGACAGAACATGCTCCCTCGGGAAATTCCGTCTCTCCGTCACGGCGGACGATCGTGATTCGTTTGCCGACGGCAAGGCCAGCGGCGGCGACGTCGAAGCGAATTGGACAATCCTACATCCCCGCAGTGCCCGGACGCTGAGTACCGCCACCCGCTTGCAGATCAACAAGAACGGCGTGGTTCTGGGCCTGGCAGAGAAGACGCCCGATTACGATTGCTACTATCTCGTGGTGGACAACCCGCTGGGCAAGAAGGTTACCGGTTTCCGCCTCGAGGCGCTTCCCGATGAATCCTTACCGTCCGGTGGCCCCGGTCTGTCTGCCAACGGCAACTTTGTTTTGGGCGAGATCAACATTCGCACCTGGCGTTCCGACCGGAACTGAGGAACGTCCCTTGCGACAGAATAGCAAAGAGACAGGACACACTCTTCATGCGACACTCCGGTAACTCACTTCGTGAATGCATTGTGCTGTCATCCGCACTTCTAATACTCTCCACGGTGCTCGCACACGGATCGGCTTACGGCCAAACCGGTTTCGTGCCGGAAGTTGCACTCACGAAACTGCACGTCGCCGAAGGCCTGCAAGTCGAACTGTTCGCGGCGGAACCGTTGGTCCGGCAGCCAGTGACGATGACCGTGGACAGTCGTAACCGCGTTTGGGTGATTCAATACTTGCAGTATCCCGAACCGGCTGGACTAAAGAAGGTATCTGCTGACAGGTACGATCGAATCCGTTACGACCGACTACCCAAGCCGCCGCCGCATGGGCCGCGCGGCGCCGACCGCGTCACGATTCTGCAGGACACTGACGGAGACGGCCGCGCGGACAATGCGCACGACTTCGTCACTGGATTGAATTTGGCGTCCGGCCTAGCGCTCGGACATGGCGGCGTGTGGGTCCTTCAGTCGCCGTACCTGTTGTATTATCCCGATCGCAACCAAGATGACCGCCCCGATAGTGAACCGGACGTTCGTCTCGTCGGATTCGGACTCGATGATGCTCACTCCGTCGCCAACTCACTGCAATGGGGCCCCGACGGCTGGCTCTACGGCGTGCATGGTAGTACGGTCAACGCCGATGTCCGCGGAGAGAGATTTCAGCAAGGCATTTGGCGCTACCATCCACGGGCCGATCGCTTCGAGCTGTTTTCCGAAGGCGGTGGCAATACATACGGCTTAGATTTTGATCGGTACGGTAACGCGATCGCGGGCACGAATGCGGGAGTTCCCGGATTGCATCAGATGCAAGGCGCCTACCATTCCAAGAACTTTGGCAAACATGAAGCGCTCCACAATCCGCACGCTTTTGGCTATTTTCCACACATGCCACACACAGGGACGGCGATCGGAAAACTCAGCGTGGGCGGTATCTTCTATCAAGCGGAACAATGGCCCATGCGGTTTCGAAACAAATACATCACGGCCAATCCGCTCAATCATGCCCTCTATGCGATCGACGTGCGGGCTGGCGGTTCTACCTTCTCGACTCACTTCCAGGAGCGGCTGATCTGGAGCGACGATGCTTGGTTCCAACCGGTCGACCTGGCCCTGGAAGCAGACGGATCATTGTTGGTTGCCGATTGGTACGACGGTAACATCAATTATCAGCGCACTTATCGCGATCGCGACAACTTCGATTCCAAGCGAGGACGGATTTATCGAATCTCCGCCATCGAGCAGCCGTCGCAACGCAACATCGGACAATCGGCCGATGAGTTGTTCCATCCCAATATTCTCCATGCGCGACGGGCCTTGCAATCGCTGGCCGAACGCCGCGACAAATCACTCGTGCAGAGGTTTGCCAAGACAGTTGAGGAATCTGAGGACGAACGGCAGGCGCTGCATGCCCTTTGGGCACTAAATCTCTGCCATGACCTGAACGAAACCGATGAATTAGCGATCCACTGTCTGCAGCATCGCTTTGCTGCAATTCGTGCCTGGACGATAAGGCTCTTGGGCGATCAGTCATCTGTTTCGCCCACCGTCGGCGAGCAACTAGTGAGGATGGCTCGTGACGAAACCGAGGTAACTGTTCGCGCGCAGCTCGCCTGCACAGCCAAACGACTTTCCGGCGGCGATTGCCTGGCGATCACCCGGGAACTTGTGCGTCACGACGAGGACGTGACGGACGGTTATCTCCCATTGCTTCTTTGGTGGGCCGTGGAGTCGAAATCGGCGACCCATCGGGGCGGCATTCTGAATTGGTTGGAAAACTCCAGTGACTGGCAGCAACCGTTACTGCGAGACACAATCATCCCCCGCCTCGCGCGGCGCTACGCGGCTGAAGGTGGTGCCGTCGGATTCGCGACGTGTGCGCAACTGCTGGCGCTGGCACCGACTTCGGCGGACGTAGAGCGAGTGATCGGTGGTATGGAAGAGCAGCTGCAAGGCCTGAAACAGGGGAACATGCCCGCAGCGCTGAGTGGGCCGATTGCTAAACTGTGGGAAGGTGAAAGACACCCCCAATCACTGGTCCTGTTCTCATTGAGAATGGGCAACGATGCGGCCCTGCGTGAAGCTGTCGGTCGAATGGCCGATACAAGTGCACCCGAGCGTGATCGTATCGCATTGATCGATGCCGTCGGGCAGACAGGAAAAGACGGCGTATTGAAACCGTTGACCGAGTTGTTTCAGCAATCCGATCGTGACGGGATCCGTTCCGCGGCCTTGGCCTCGCTGGCTCGCTTCAAGGCCCCTGCCATCGGTACCGTGATTCTCAAAGCCTACCAAACGCTTGGCCACAATTTGCGTGGCGAAGCGAGACAGGTTCTCTACAGCCGCTCCGGTTGGTCACGACAACTTCTGCAAGCGATCGAGCGGAGCGAACTGAATCCGGTTGAGATTCCCTACCAGGAGTTGCCTCTGCTACTGACTCACACAGATTCAATCATTCGCCAACTTGTTCAGAAGCATTGGGGCAAAGTGCGGCTGGTTACGCCACAAGAAAAGCGCAACCGCATATTCGAGCTGGGAAAGACCCTTTCGTCGGGAATAGGAAACGCTGCTCGTGGTAAGCCACAATTCAGAAATCTATGCGGCAACTGCCACCGACTGCACGGCGAAGGTGAACAGATTGGACCCGACTTGACACCGTATCCACGCCACGAACTGGCTTATTTGCTACTGCATACGGTCGATCCGAGCGCCGTCGTCCGGCCCGCATATCAAGCCGTGGTAATTGTCACGAGCGGCGGGCGCGTGCTTACCGGGGTGCTGACCGAGTCACAACCTAAAACGGTAACGCTGCTTGACGCGAAGAACAAACGTACTTTGTTGGCGCGAGACGAGATCGAACAGATGCAGGATTCGCCGCAGTCCCTGATGCCGGAAAAAGTGTTCGCGGCGTTGACCGCCGACCAGATCCGCGACCTGTTCGCCTACCTACAGTCGAATACGTCCGAACCGTTAAGAAATGACTTGAGCAGTCTGACGGGACTGCGAGCGACGTTTGACGTGTCCTCGGACGCTTGGACGATTACGGACAACGGGCGCCAAACATCGCCGCGGTTCCAGAAGACTGGCGGCAGCCCGGGCGGCTGGCTACAGCTGGATGACGCCAGCGGCGGACGCATGGCGATCGTGCTGCCGACCAGCTGGTACGGCAACCTCACGGGCCGTAATCGAGGAGTCTTGTCGTTCGACGCTCGGACGGTCGCCGCCAAGAATGGGTCGCCGCATGAAGCGTTTGGCCTGGTCGAGATAACTGGAGCGGGGCGAACGGTTCAAAGCGATGCAGCCGGTCCGGGAGCGATTGTGCCAGGAAAGTCCTGGTCGACCTACGACTTGTCTCTTGAAGCGAAGATATTTCGTGTCGACGAAGCCGAGTGGAGACTGATCCTGAGCGACGTAACGCAGATCATTATCCGTGTCGAAGCATTCGCCAACGCAAACGAAGTCATGGGTCTGGACAATGTCTTTCTGAAAGCACGCTAGGAATCCTCCCGGCCGCTACGGCGTCCGATCGCTAGCGCCTTGCATTCTTTAGCTCAGAGGAGGGAAAGAAGCAGCTTGAGCATGGGGTGGGGGGAGGGCCGGGACTGGAGATTAGGGCGCACCTGCAGACCTACAGCACGGGATCGGTGACCAACCTCATCGAGAAAATGAAGAAGATGAAGACGGCGCTGCCCCGGGTCGCCAAGGAAGCCGGTGTTTCGGTCATCATTTCGAAGTGGCAGATCGCCTACGAAGATCCCTCTGTCGAGTACGTTGACGTGACACCGAATCTTGTCAAGCTGTTCAATCCAAGCGACGAAATGCTGAAGATAATCGAGAGTCTTTGCAAGTCAAAACCGTTTCCTATCGAAAAGATGTCCATGGCCCCTCCTCCCAAGAAGGACTGACGCAGTAGTTGCCCTGCGCTGGCATTGCCTGTTGCCATGCCACGGATGTGATCGACTCTTTCAAAACCTCTTTGAGGTTCGTTCATTTGTAGTCTTGGGCAAACCACGACGCTGACGCAACGAGTCATTCGCCTTCCCTTGCAACGCCAGGAACGCTTCGCCGAAACGCCGGCCAATTACGATCTGGCTGTCGGCGCTGAAATGATGGGTGTTGACGTTTGTCAGGTCATCCACATCGATCCACGCTGCCCAGGAAACCGACTTTCCAACCTTCATCTGCGCTCGACGCACTACCGCCATCGGCGAAATTTTTTCCGGATCGGGCGCAGGCTGTGCGATCCGTGAGTTCACGCTGCGTGCCAGCACGAAGGGGGTCTCTTCGGTGGCATAACGTTTTCTCAACACGCCGATTAGGTCAGTGAGATTTCGTTCGTACTGGCTCGCAAATTTTCCATGGATGGCATCGTCGATTCCCTGGTGCCAGAGGAAACCGCAAACGCGAGCCGAGTGTCCCTGAACCGTGAGTTCGGCAAGCCGAGCATCGACAAACTTCGTCCATGAATTGAAGAGTGTGCCTCCTTCGCTCCAGGGCCAGGATTGAACGTCGCGGCCAAAGTTGGCGTGCACTTTGATGATGGCCACATCGCGCCAGCCAGCTGCGTGGAGCGACCGGGCGAGACCGACTTCCGGACCATGCACAAGCTTACCCTTTGCCTGGTGACCACGGATCACTCCCCACGGCACATACTGATTCGATGGCTCACCAGCCAGAAGCGGTGCCATCGCGAATTGCGTGGCACGATCGGCTGTGGTCTGCTGAAATCCAGGAGGCTCATCCACTTCGGAATCGGCCCCGGCCATATTCGATTGACCGGCCAGAATGAACACGTTGGCGACAGTCTTTTCTGCCGCCACCGCGTGAAGAACCGGCCCGGTGACCAGGAATAACTCCAACGATATCGTGGCAAGCCAGTTTCGGTTCATGGCAATGTCACGTCCCAGACTTTCGCCCGGCGCGCCTTGCCTTTCGGTCCCTCGACTTTAAGCGTCACGATGAATTCGCCGGCCTTTTCGTAACGGTGGATTGGATGGCGCTCGCTGGAGGTCTTGCCGTCGCCAAAATCCCAGTGCCATGACGTGAGTTCCCCATACGAACGATCGCGAAACGCAACGATGCGATCCTCCTGGCTGACCACCTTGAATGACCAGTCAGCCTCGACGGGCTTGCGGAGGCTCTTCTCGATCGGCATCAGACGAAACGCCACCAGATCAGACGCGTCGCCGTACATCGTCGTCACGTGCGAGAGGTTCCAGAACGCTCCGTAGCGATCGGCGTCTTCGTCATCGTAGTCGAGAACGGCCCATGACATGCCGATCACCTTGTCTTCTTCAAGCTTCGTCTGAATCGCGCGAGAGCGGTCGGGTGGCGCGTGGTCAAAGGGCGTGACGAAAAACTCAAGCAGAAGCTTGCCACTCTCGCCGTGCTTGAAGTTGTACTTGTACGCCGCGTTGGCATAGGGCAATTCTTTGATCCAGGGCTGCGAACCCCACACCATCGCCCAGTCCTTGCCGTCGGCCGGCGTGAAGATGTGATAGTTCTGCGCGTGGACACCGTGAAACAGAAAATGCGTATCCAGCTTTCCACGCAGCTTCTTGTTGGGATGCCTCTGGCGGATCAGCGGTCCGCCCGACAGATCACCGTCAATGACGACCTCGAAGATATCGTTGTGCAGATCCGCACGAGCAAAGTCCCAGTAGTTGTCGCTCGCCTCGTACAGAAAATAAAGAAGGTTCTGCCCCTTAACCCAACCGACTTTCACCTTCACGTCCAGGTTCGCCGGGTCGTGCTCGTCGCCAATCCCGACCACCGTCTCACGCAGTTGATCCATGCCGATCGAGTACGAATCCGGAACGAGAGACCAGTCGTCGGAGTTACCATCAATCCGCGGAATCCTATCGGCGGGAAACTGAAAGATCCTGAATTCGACATCGGGCCTTGCGAGACCAGGTGGGTCGAGATCCGGTTTGTCACGATCCCTGACATCTGCCACTGCCAGGTCGCGCAACACTTCGAACGGCGGTTCATAGGCCGCCTCGCCCCCTTCGCGCGACGTGAAGAAGTTGAACAGGTAAACGCCATCGGCTCCTGCTTTGATCAGCTGAGTCGCCGCATGGCGATATTCGTCGGCGGTGAGATTCTTCTGACCGCCGCCTTTCGTGCATTCGATACCGCCGTAAACCGGCACAGTCGTGATGGCCTGCTTCCACTTGTCGATAGGCAGATCGCCGCGTTCGTGCAGGAATTCAGAAACGGCGACGAAATCGACCCAACCGTGATTCACCCAGGCAGGCACGTCACAGCCGAGCAGCCTCGCTGTCTCGGGCGTCGGAGGCGTCCGGCCGTAGTTCGACGGCACGCGCACGGCGAGCACCAGTCGCCGACCGCGTTCGCGTCCGACATCGTCGAGCATCCCGCGAACCCGTTCGACCAGCGAGTTCATCTTCGTGATACGTTCGTCGGTCACACCGTCTTTGAAGAACCTTGGGAATCGATTGAAATCGAGTTCGATTCCATCGCAGTCGTAGCGCCGCACCACTTCTTCAATCAGCCGAAAAGTGTACTCGCGGACTTCGTCGAACCCGAAGTCCATCGCGCCTTTACCCTGATACTGTTTTGTGCCCAGACGCCAGTCAGCATGGTCCACCAAGAACTGCGTACGGAGAAAATCGTTGCCGTGATCGTCGTTCATGCGAAACGTGAGTAATGCCTCGCAACCGCGCCGCTTCACTTCGGCCAGCATGACCGCATACGGGTCGATTCCGGCATCAAAGAATGACTTCAGGTTTCGGAACCGCTGCTTCTCCGAGTCAGGCCATTTCGCTTGCTCATCCGGCGTCGACAGCGTTCCGCGCATCGTGCCGATCTTCGTGGGGTAATACATGACCTGCGCGTTGATGCAGACCAGCACGGTATCGACACGGCTCCCATCGTAAGCGACCTCCTCGATCAACCGTTTCACGTCGTCGAGAGTGACCGCGACCGGTCCCCGGCTACCGGCCTTGGTCGACAGGCAGGAATCGCCGTCGAAATTGTAGAGCACCCGTCGTGATCGCGTCGAGTCTTTGGCGGGATCAGGCGCCCCGTGAGCTGACGAACCCGGAAAGAGATGGCTCACAATCAGCGTACCCAGAACAAGCGAGAGGAATTTGAGAGTGAAAACAGGCATGTGATCTTCGTCTCCAGTCTGAATTTGAATGCGTCAATCTACTGCGACTGTAGGCCGGCGCTGTTGATTGCGATGACGTGATAGTTATGGGATTCGCCTTTTCTTGCTGCGTCATCGACGAACTGAAATGTTCCTTTGCCAGCGGGGGAGCGCTCCGACGAAGCGGCTGTGGCAGGATTACTCGTCGACCGGTGTTCGTCCAGCTGCCCAAGCGGAGCCGCGGCGAACGAGTTCCGCCGTTCCCTTCGTCCGCAACGACTCAGAGTCGTGCCCCAGAACTGTCTGGAAGACACGTCCTTTGCCATACGTGTAAACAAACGCCATTGGTTCACTCTTGCCTGTCACCTTACTCTTGGCCGTTACGATGACGTGGATCGGTTTGTCGCCTTGTTGTCGAAAGTAGAGTTCGTCGACGGTTTCGAACGATTCCAGGCCGCGGCCGATGGGATGATTCGGATCGGCGATATCGATACGAAAGCGGCCATAGGGGTCGTGGCCGCTCTTGCCCTCACCATGATCCCAGACACGACGGCAGATATTCGTTCTCCATTCCAGCCAATCGGCCGCTTCCGCCTTGGGCAACGAAAAGTGAAACGCGCCGTTGGTGAAGTGTATAATCGTCAACCCTCCTCCGCGTTTCAAGAATCGCACGAAGTTGGTCTTTGCTTTGCTGCTGATGCCCTCGGGCTGTTCCCAATTGCAGTAGTTCAGGATCATGACGTCGTAGTCGTGCAGTTTGGGGCTAGCGAGAAACTCGACGTCCGGGATGCTCGTGACATCGAAACGAGCATCCGTTTTCAATCCGTCCTCCAGAGCCAACGTCGTCTCGCGCCACTTGTGGCCGGGGTACTGGTGTCCAGTCACGATCACAAGCCGAATCTTGTCCGGCTCCCGGCCACCGGCTGCAGCGGCCCCGCAAAGCATTCCACAAAAGATCAGCCCGAAAACAGCATATCGAATCATGGTTGCTCCTTGGCCTGTCGCCGCCGAGTGGATTGAACGGTTGGGATGCTTTTCATTCCCGCTCCACGTTGGGGAGTAGCCAGCGGACTGCTTCGATGTGGGTTTTGTTGTCCTGTCCCCGATAGCTGTAACATGAGATGAGCGTTCCGTCGTCGGATTGTACCGTGTTTCCAAACCCTCCTCCGCTTGGCCCGACATTCTGATCATCAATGACGAGACGATCACGGTCGAAACGCCATGTTCCGCCATCGTCGTCGCTGACAATTGCTCTTAATCCCAGCGAGTGGCCGTCGGTCGAACTGCTGCGCACCGTGAAGGTCAGCAACAATCGGCCGTCCACCAGACGCAAGAACCGCGGGTACATCTCGCCACCAGCTCCAAAGGTGCCGTACTTTCCCTGCCGCCGCCAACTGGCGCCGTTATCGGTCGAAACCCAAAGCATCATGCGGTCCGCCTGATCGCCACTCTCTTTTCCGGCGGACTTCAGGTCGGGAACATCCCAGTGCGGGCCGGTGGCGTCGACTCGCACGACGTGCAGCAGCTTGCCTGATTTCGCGCGATACGTCGTTGATTGTGAGAAAAAGCCGTCGACGTCAATCCAACCGGCGGTGTCTGGCCTGTGTGTCTTGTCCCAGGTCCTGCCACTGTCTCGCGACCGCCATATCGCGACGGTCGAAGGCGCTTGTTTTCCGCCATGTTGCATACTGACACCAAACATGGTGGTGGTCTTCCGCGGTGCTTCCGGATCGGGAATCTCAACCACCGTCCAATCCGTTGCTGTTTGGGCTTTGGCGGGGAATCCTTCAGGGCCTATGCGTGTCTCTGACCAGGTCTTCCCATCATCCACCGAACGGAACAGTTTGCTGTAGGTGTGCCCGGCATGATTGGCAGCGTCCTGTTTCAGGAAATGACACGGCATTAGCAACGTGCCATCGGACAGGCGATTCAAGGAGAATTCACGGCCATGAACATCAAGATGCTCTTCGCGCGCTCCCCAACTCTTCCCGCTGTCGTTCGATCGCCAAAAGATAGCCCGCTCCAGATAAGGCGTGCCCGCAGGCAGCTTGTTGTGGGGCACTCCACCATAGGAGAATGCCACCAGCAGCAACTTGTCGCCGTCAAGCCGTGTAATCCACGGCTTGTAATCGTTCGAGATACCCAGCGGTGTTCGAACCGCTGCAATGGGCTTGCCCGGCAACCGATGCGGATTGAGCACTTTGATCGGCCGCGACGTCTCGTCGGCCACAGTCGGCGTGACCCACTGACCGACGATCACGGATGCCATGATCACGCTAAATTGGCAGTACCGATGGATCTTCATGTCGGCGTCCTATCGGGCACGGCGTCGTTTGGGGCACCGTGTCGTTTCAGGAACAGTGGAAGATTGCTTTGGCGACAATATATTTGCGATTGTCGTCACAATCAAGTAATTTGTCGGGACGTTCGCGTGGCCAGAGCCCGTCCGCGCCGAACGGAGAGGGGGAGACAAGGAGACGTGGAGACAAACATGATGTACAGATTGATTCACTTTGTCGTTTTCTCTGCCGCCACCGTTGTGGCCGCCGACTGGGCGTCTGCCGAAGACCGGATCGACTACATAAAACGGATTAAGCCGATCCTGTCGGCGAAGTGTTACTCGTGTCACGGTGCCTTCAAGCGAGAGGCGGAACTGCGGCTGGAAACGCGAGCACTGATGCTCCAAGGGGGAGATAGTGGCGAAGTGATCGTCGCGGGAGAAGCTGACGCGAGTTTGCTGATCGAACGCATCACGGCCGAAGTAGACGAGCGGATGCCACCACTGGAGGAAGGTGGAACGCTGAAGGCCGAGGAGATCGCACTCTTTCGAGCATGGATCAATCAGGGAGCAGAAACGCCAATGGAAGAGACGCCTGGCGATCCACGCGAACACTGGGCCTACAGAAAGCCGGTTTGTGCCAATGTGCCGCAAGTGAAAAACGTCCGCTGGGTTCGCAACCCGATTGATGCCTTCCTGGTTGCCGGTCACGAACAATTGGGGCTGGTTCCCGCCCCGCGGGCAGACAAATCCACCCTCTTGCGCCGCGTCTATCTCGACTTGATCGGTTTGCCGCCGACGCGACAGCAACTTCAGGCGTTTCTGGCGGATGAATCGAAAGACGCCTACGACAAGGTCGTCCGCGACCTGCTCGAAAGTCCACGGTACGGGGAACGTTGGGGGCGGCATTGGATGGACATTTGGCGCTACAGCGATTGGTCCGGGTACAGGAACGAGGTTCGCAACAGCCAGCGCCACATCTGGCGATGGCGGGATTGGATCATTCAGTCGCTGAACGAAGACAAGTCGTACGAACTTGCCTTTCGTATGCCGACATCCGTGCCCGGTGTCGTCGATTTCCGTCCAGAGACCGCTACGACACGTCGCCTCTACGGAATCGATCAGAAGAACACACGTCCTTTCGGCGAACAGCTACTCGTAGCGCGGCGGCTGGTGGAGCAGGGCGTTCGCTTTGTGCAGGTGTATCACGGCAGTTCGGGCGGCGCCGGCGCCTGGGACCAACACAGCAACCTGAAGGCGAAACACTCCCAGAACTGCGCCGCCGTAGACATGCCGATCGCCGGCTTGATCAAGGATCTCAAACAGCGGGGCGTTCTGGACGAGACTCTGATTGTGTGGGCAACCGAGTTCGGACGTTCGCCGGGTAGCCAGGGATCCAACGGCCGCGATCACCATCCTTTCGGTTTCAGCGTTTGGCTGGCCGGCGGCGGCATCAAAGGAGGCGTGACACACGGAGCAACAGATGATCTGGGTTTCCATGCCGTGGAGGATCGCCATTACGTCACCGACATCCACGCGACACTCATGCAACAACTGGGGCTCGACCCGCGGCGTCTGGCCGTCCTTGGCCGGCAACGGCTGGATATCGACTTCGGCCATCCCATCAACGAGATCATCGCTTAGCTGCGCTGGGATGAATCAAGTGGACCTTACCTATGAGCTGCCACCTTGGAGTGAAATCATGAAACAGCTTTTTTCTGTCTTTGCGCTGTGTTGCCTGTCGTCGTCCGTCGCTATCGGTGCGGATTCGACTGAACCTGTCCTCATTCAGTCGCGGCGAATCTGGGACGCGGCACCGCACAATGCGTTTACTGATTTGATCCGATTCAAAGATCGCTGGTACTGCGTGTTTCGAGAAGGGAAAGGACATGTCTCGCCGGACGGCGCCCTACGCGTGATCACGTCGGTTGATGGTGAGAAGTGGGAATCGGCTGCACTGATCACTTCAGAGAATTCGGACCTGCGCGACGCCAAGATCACCATCACGCCCGACGGACGACTTATGCTGGCCGGAGCGGAAGCAATCAACAAGCCAACAACTCACAAGCATCAGTCGCTGGTCTGGTTTTCTGAGGATGGTCGCAATTGGAGCAACAAGCACGAAGTCGGCGATCGTGACAACTGGTTGTGGCGCATCACGTGGCACCAAGGGCAGGCTTACGGGTTCGGATACGGCTGCCAGAATGACAATCGAGGGATTCGGCTGTTCAAGAGCGACGACGGCAAGTCGTTTGACACGTTGATAAAAAAGGCCTCCGTCGAAGGAACTTATCCGAACGAAACGTCAATGGTGTTCCTCGCGGACGATACGTGTCACTGCCTGTTGCGACAGGACGGCCAGCCAAACTCCGGATATCTCGGCACGTCCCGTCCGCCGTACACCGAGTGGAACTGGAAGAAACTCGGCGTCCGCATCGGCGGGCCGCACATGATTCGCTTGCCCGATGGTCGCTTTGTCGCCGTGGTCCGCCTATACGATTCGCCCGTCCGCACCTCGCTTTGCTGGCTCGATCTCGACAAAGGAACGCTGACTGAAGAGCTCAAGCTCCCGTCCGGCGGAGACACCAGCTACGCCGGTCAGGTCTGGCACGACAACATGCTGTGGATCAGCTACTACGCATCGCACGAAGGCAAGACGGCGATCTATCTGGCGAAGGTGAAGATTCCACTCCAATGATTTCGCGGAGGAACGGCGAATGAACGCCAGCCCGCGCAAGTCATGTCGTTCCAATAGTGCCCGTTCGCGTCTTTTGGCGGTTCGACACCTATTTCGACTGTTTCGTATTCACAGATTGATAAGGACAACCATGAAATACTTGTCACTGGCTTTCCTGCTCTTTGCGGTGCCGCTACCCACACAGGCTGACGAACCGATTGATATCGGCCGGCAACGCGAGTTATTCGTGGATGATCACTTGATCGAATCACTGCAGGCCGCGCGGCGGCAGCTTCATCATCCGATTCCACGGGACATCGCCATTGTGCATGATGCGCCATGGGAGGGTGCCGGCAGCGGCTATCACAGTGTGATTCGTGACGGCGATGTCTACCGGATGTATTACCGTGGCTCGGCGCTTGGTGTTGAAAACGGACGTCTGAAGACTGGGCGCGAGGTTTACTGTTACGCGGAGAGCAAGGACGGCATCACGTTCACAAAACCGGATCTGGGAATTCACGAGTACGATGGATCGAAGCAGAACAACATCATCTGGACCGGAGTCGGTACGCATAACTTCGCTCCGTTTCTCGACGGGCAAGCCGACTGTCCGGCGGAGTCGCGATTTAAGGCACTGGGCGGCCTCCCGTCGCAAGGTGGGTTGTTCGCCTTTCAATCCGCAGACGGTATTCGCTGGTCGCTGATGCACGATAAGCCGGTGGTCACCAAAGGGGCGTTCGATTCTCAGAACCTTGCCTTCTGGGACGAGACCGCCGGGGTGTACCGAGCTTACTTCCGGACCTTCACCAAAGGAGTGACAACCGCCAAAGTGTGGAAGCCGGCCGGCTATCGAGCCATCCGCACGGCGACCTCCCACGACTTTTTGAAATGGGAGAATGAAGCTGATCTCACCTATGAGAACTCGCCCGTCGAGCACCTCTATACGAATCAGGTCGCACCGTACTTTCGCGCTCCGCAGATTCTGATCGGCTTCCCAACGCGATATATCGAACGCGGCTGGTCTGAATCCATGCGGGCGTTGCCGCAGCCCGAGCAACGCAAACAGCGCGCGGCAGCGCACTTGCGATACGGAACGGCGTTGACTGAAGGCCTGCTCATGGCCAGCCGCGATGGAGTTCATTTCGAGCGTTGGAACGAGGCCTTTCTGCCTCCCGGCCCCCAGCGCCCAGAAACGTGGCTTTACGGGCAACAGTACATTGCCTGGCACGCTGTGGAGACAGAGGCTTCACTGCCGGGAGCGCCAACCGAACTGTCCCTGTATGCCAGCGAAGGTTCCTGGCATGGAAACGGCAACGCCATGCGCCGCTACACGATGCGGCTGGACGGCTTTGTTTCGGTCAACGCACCGCTGAGCGGAGGCGAAATCATCACGAAGCCACTGGTTTTTAAAGGCGACAAACTGACGCTGAACTTCGCCAGCTCGGCCGCGGGTGATATCCGGGTCGAGATTCAGGATGAGGCCGGAGACCCACTGCCCGGTTTCTCACTCGACAATTGCCCGCCGTTCTTCGGCGACACCATTGAACGCACTGTGAACTGGAAGGCTGGCAGCGACGTCGGCAGGCTTGCCGGCAAGCCGGTGAGACTGCGATTCGTGCTCCGCGACGCGGACCTGTATTCGTTCCGCTTTACAGAGAGTCCAGGGCGGCCATGAAACAGCAATCCGCATGAAAGACCTGCGCCGCACACTCTCACCAATCGTCTCGTAGTCGTGAAGCAGTCAAACGGACGAATCACCCGTCAAGGCGCACTGCCTTGGGCCAATTCCCATATCAACATACAGTTAATGGACCGCCAACTCTTGCCAATTGGGAATCGACAAGACATGAAGTTTCAGAACATAGTTTTGATCAGCTTGGTGTTCTTCGCGCAGTACGAACTGTTTGCAGCAGACACTGCAACGCGCCCGAATATCGTCTTTATCATGGCGGACGACTTGGGTTGGGCAGATGTGGCCTTTCACGGTGGCAATGCACCGACACCTAATCTAGACCAGTTGGCGAAGGAAGGGCTGGAACTCGCACAACACTACGTCGCTCCGGTTTGCAGTCCCACGAGGACGGGCTTGTTGACGGGCCGATGTTGGAGCCGGTTTGGCATCACGACACCAACGAACGAGTTGGCCTTACCGGTGGATACCGTCACACTGCCACATGCGCTCAAGAGCGCAGGATACGACACTTGTCTTGCCGGGAAGTGGCACCTTGGCTCGCTACCAAAATGGGGGCCGAATCATTTTGGGTTTGATCATTCTTACGGTTCGCTGGCAGGTGGCATCAGTCCGTGGAATCATCGGTACAAGAAAGGGCCATACTCGATCACTTGGCACCGCAACGAAAACCTGATCGAAGAACCAGGCCACGTAACGGACCTGCTCACGAATGAAGCTGTGCGATGGATCGAGTCGCGAAGCTCGTCGCCCTTCTTTCTTTACGTCCCTTATACCGCGGTCCATTTACCGATCAAAGAACCGGATGAGTGGCTTCAGCGAGTGCCGAAGTCAATCACCGGTGACGTACCTCGTCACTACGTCGCGTGCGTCATGCACCTGGACAATGCGGTTGGCCGAATTATCACGGCGTTGGAAAGGACTGGCGTCCGGGATGACACCCTGTTGGTGTTCACAAGTGACAACGGCGGCAGTGCCGTCGAGAATAACGATCTCAAATACCCCGATGATAACTGTCCCAATGGCAAGTTGACGGGCAACAATCGTCCGCTGCGAGGCCGCAAAGGCGACGTTCACGAAGGCGGCACACGTGTTCCAACGATTGTCTCCTGGCCAGCTCACGTGAAGCCAGGTCGAGTCGATAGTCCGGTTCAGATCACCGACTGGATGCCAACATTCTGCTCACTCGCCGGCTACGAGTCTAAACGCGACATGAAATGGGACGGAGCCGACATCGCGCAGTTGTTGATCAAGAAATCACCGCTGCCGGATCGACCGCTTTACACTGCCGGCCCGCGTTGGCGAGCCACTTCACTTCGGTATGGCGACTGGAAATTGATCGTATATGGTGAAGGAGAGAATCGAAAACTGGAACTTTTCAACATCTCCGATGATCCGGGCGAATCGAAAAACCAAGCAAACACCGAACCAGAGCGAGTCGTGGAGATGCTCACAAGATTACAGCAAGCCGCTCGCCGTGATCGGGACGCACTCGCTCGGTAGGCAGCCGGTTTACTGATCACGTCGTCGAAATGTAGTGTTCTGTCAAGACTGAGAATTAGGGTTGTCGAATCTGAATGTCGTGGTTCGCTCCGCGAACCAAACGTTTTGATCGCGATCAACGACTACCTCGCCAGGCGACCGTTCTTCTTCAACCCTAAAATCAAAAATTGACACAGCACTAGCGAGGCTGTGCCTCGGAC
>JASLPZ010000142.1:0-16854 GCA_030744725.1 Pirellulaceae bacterium | reverse complement strand
CGGCAAACATCTTCGCCGCGCTCGGCAAGTCACCCGCCTGCAAGATCGTCTCTGCCTTTCGCATCCGCACTTCGGTGAGCAATGGGCTGCTGGCACACTCTTTCAGATACACGTCGTATATCGTCCCCGCTTGGGGATAGTCGGAGAGTTCCTCGAGCGTTACTCCCATCGCGTAAAGTGCGTCACATCGCAGCGTCGATTTCTTGTGACCGTCGACCAATTGCTTATAGGCAGCGACTGCTTCTTTCTTCTTTTCTTGGGCGTATTGCGATTCCCCCAAATAGAACAGAGCTTGGTCCACGAACTTTCCCTCGGGAAACCGTTCGACAAGCGTCGAAAACGTGGTGGCTGCCTTGGGGAACAGTTCCGGTTTGCCTTTTCGTCCCGTAGAATATTGGCACCAAGCCAAGTTGAGAAAGGCATCTTCAAGCTGTTCGAATTTTGGGTCCTTGACGACCTGCTCGAAATGAACTGCCGCCTTTTCATATTCCTTCAACTGCAGTCTGCAGACTCCCGCGTAGTTCTGAGCTTTCTTGAATAGCGGGTCTTTGTCGAACTTTTTGAGGAACTTCTCCCACTCATCGGCGGCCAAGTCATATTGCCCACCATTTTGGAAGCCAGCGGCGTCGGCATAGACATTTAAGGCCTCGCGTGTGGACTCCTGACCACCAACCAGCGGAGGAAGAACAAGACCGAAGAACAGGGCGGAGATACCCCACACGCAGTTTTTTCCTATTCGGCTCTGCAGTGGTTTCATCATTCTCGGCTCTCTTTTTGAACAACGTCAGAACTTAGATACAGGGCATGAAAGCAAAAATGGAGGGCAACAATTCCCCGTTGCCATCAGGCCGCGTCAAGGGTGCGAGCATGGAGATGGGGTCCATTTTGCTTTGATCGAGGCTGGACCTGCTGGGTCTAGAAAGCTTGTGTCAGGTTTTTCTTTACAAATGAGTCAAGTTCTCAGCGACGGGGACTGCCCGCAGGTTGGTCGGAGAGCGGGTTGCCGCAACCGAGCGATAGCTCGCGTCGGTCCGAGGCACAGCCTCGCTAGCCGGTTTGGCCAGGGCAAACCAACCAGGTCGGCCTCGTTCTGACCGACCCGGCGGACACATTCTAGCTGGCCCGTCCGTCCCTCCGTGGCTGGTTTTGTCATAAGTAATGTACAGGGCAAGCCTCAAAAAGGGAACCCGCGACGACGTATCAGGCGTCTAGTTGTCGCGCCGAATACGAGCCGTTACGCTGGCAAACGACGCGACCAAGGAGAACATATTCGTCTTCAGATCTCGTGGTTATTCCCTGGCCACAAAGGGGGGTGCGCCACAGTTCCTTTTTTTGCCTGTCGATCTAGTTAGTCGATGGCGGATTGGCAAGTTAGGTAGCCGCTCGTGAAACGTACACTCGTAACCGGTGGCGCCGGCTTTATTGGCTCGCATCTCAGTGAAGCTCTGTTGGCGCGCGGCGACCACGTGACCGTCATCGATGACGAATCGACAGGTGCCGCCGCAAATCTCTCGCAGATCCTCGACCACGAGCGATTCCGCTTCGTGCACGGTACCGTCGCCGACGAAGACTTGACGCGAGAATTGTTGACCGATGTTGACGAAGTCTACCACCTGGCTGCCGCAGTCGGCGTGGCGCTGATTGCCAGCCAACCGATGGAGACGATCCAGAGAAATATATATCCCACCGAGTTCCTGCTCACCGCCCTGCGTCATCGCGTCGCGCAAGGTGATCAGGTGAAGTGCTTCTTGGCCAGCACCAGTGAAGTCTATGGCAAGAATCCGAAACCGACCTGGACCGAAGAAGACGATTTGGTACTGGGACCCACGACCCGACCGCGGTGGTCATATGGCGCATCCAAGGCGATTGACGAGTTTCTCGGCTTGGCCAGCTGGCGCGAGTATAAGGTACCGGTCGTGATCGGTCGTTTTTTCAATGTTGTGGGTCCTCGACAGACCGGTGCGTACGGCATGGTCCTACCACGATTCGTTGACGCAGCGCTGGCCGGAAAACCGTTGGTGGTTCACGACGATGGCCAACAGATTCGCTGCTTCGCACATGTCAGCGACGTTGTCCGAGCAGTGATCGAACTGATGCAAAATGAAAGTGCCGTGGGACAGGTCATAAACATCGGCAGCGATCAGCCCGTTTCAATCCTCGAACTCGCCGAGCGTGTCGTTGGTGCGAGCGGCAGCACGTCGGAAATCAGATTTCAAAGTTACGCGGCAGCTTACGACGAGTCCTTCGAAGATATCCGCCGTCGAGTTCCAGACTTGACCAAGCTTCACAGGACGATCAGCTACCGTCCAGAATTTGATCTGGATGGCATCATCAAAGGCGTTGTCGAGGCAAAACGGTCTGGCTCATGAACAAGTCTCGCGAGCAATGGACTCCGGCTGCACATCGGATTCACCTCAGCAGCCAATGGAAATTCGAACTGCTGTCTGCCATCGATCCATCGCCCGACAGTACGCGTGAGACACCCCAACTCAACCCGCTCGGCCACCATCGATTGAAGCCTCAACGATTAGAAGACGTATCCGATTGCGCACAGGCAGCGGGTGCCGACTACCAAGGGCGAATCCGCCTAGTTCGGCGGTTTGGTCGCCCCAGTGGTTTGACGCCAAGCGACCGCGTCGCACTCGTGATCGATCTACTGCAAACGAACGCAACTGTCTCGCTCAATGACCAAAAACTCGAGCCGTTGCCGATGGCCAACTCGACCGAACCAACCACCGCGACGGACGCGAAGGCCCTGGTTCGCCTCGATGTGTCATCATGCCTCCAGGACAGAAATCGGCTATCCATCGAGCTCGACCTGTCTGACAGCCCGACTGCCTCCAAAACCATTCGTGACGTGTGGCTGGAGATCTTCGTTGGAGATCGATAGCGCGGTGGCAGGATGATTGCCAGGCATCTTCCGACGAACTACGCTGGAAGGCCTGAGTTGGACATTCGGCTGCACCGGAAACGCACGACCACGCCACGCTGACACCCCCATCTGACAATGTGAAGACGGCCGATAACACTTCAATACAACACCAAACAACTGCCAGGACAATGCGATGAAGATCAGCCCCCACAATTTCCTCTACCACGAAGTGTTCGTCGTCTGCAGCCTTCTGGCTGTCGCCTGCGGTGTCGAAACGAAACCTGTTGCTGTGGATTTGGGATCCGTCGCGGCCAAACCAGGCGTTGCTGACACACCTGTGGCTCCGACACAACCTGCCACGACCCAGCCAACCACAGTCGAGGCGAAGACTCCCGTACCCACGTCCGCCACCGAAACGCAGCGTCCCGTTGCAGAAGCGCCACGACCACTGACCGACGAAGAACTGACTGCTGGTTGGATTTCACTTTTCGATGGTGAGACGCTGTTTGGGTGGCAGCCACGGACCGATGCCAACTGGCGTGTTGAGGCGGGCGCCATCGTGGTGGACGATGGTACCAATGGATTGCTCACTACGACAACGAGGTTTGCCGACTATGTCTTGAAAATCGAATTCCGCAGTGCCGTGGGAACCAATAGCGGGATCTTTCTACATACCCCCGCTACGCCGAAAGATCCCGCCTCGGATTGCTATGAACTGAACATCGCCGACAGCACCAACGCGTTTCCCACGGGCAGTCTGGTCAAGCGGGCCAAAGCCGAAGGCAACTTTGATAGCCAGGAGTGGCAATCCTACGAAGTGACCGTCGCGGGCGACCAGATTGTGGTTGTACTGGACGGCAAGCAGGTCCTCGAATACAAAGACCCAAAACCTTTGCAACGCGGCATGATCGGCCTTCAATTGAATGAAGGCAAAGTGGAATTCCGCAATATCAAACTCCGCCCTACCGGGCTGAACGCCGCATTCAACGGAAAAGACCTGACCGGCTGGACGGAATATCCAGAGATGGCCAGCAAGTTCACTGTTTCGTCGGAAGGCACGCTGGACGTACGCGACGGCAAGGGGCAGTTGGAAACAAAACAGTCCTATGGCAACTTCGTTCTGCAGCTGCAATGTATGACCAAAGCAAAGCACTTGAACTCTGGTATCTTCTTTCGCTGCATCCCCGGCGACGTCATGATGGGCTATGAGTGCCAAATCCAGAACGGATTCAACAATGGCGATCGACGCCAACCGATGGACTGTGGCACTGGCGGAATCTTTCGCCGCCAAAATGCCAGACTCGTCGCGGCTGACGACCTGACTTGGTTTCATCAGACGCTGATCGCTGACGGATCACACTTCGCCGCGTGGGTCAACGGCTACCAGGTAAGTGACTGGGTGGACGAGCGAAAGCCGCACGAGAATCCTCGCAAGGGCTTGCGGATTGAACCAGGCACAATGATGATCCAAGGCCATGACCCAACGACGGACATTTCATTCCGCGACATTAAGGTCGTCGAGTTACCTCACGCCGCGCAACCCTGAAACACTGCGAGACAATAGGAAGATTGGGGGGCAACCGGCAATGTGAATTTGGGGTTGAAGAAGAATGGTCGCCTGGCGAGATAGTCGTTGATCGCTGCGATCAATACGTTTGTTCCGCGCCCCCACCCACGACAATCAGGCTCAACAACCCTAGTTCTCAGTCTTGACAGAGCGCTAGTTCTTGTGCCTATGGGCGGTTAGTTGCCATCACCTTCAAGAATCTGTTTCTTGCCGTCCTGAGTTCCGCCGCCCTTTGTGATCTTTTTCACAAGGCCGAATGAGATTGACGAGCGGTTGATCACGCGGTTATTGTGAGATCCAGGCAAATCGATGAAACGCGCTACGTCATAAATCTATGGCGCACTTATCTTCTCGCACATCGGCTTGTTCGCTTGACGAATTGGATAATCTGCTGACGTAAAACGGGTTCATTCGAAACCATTTCGCGCAGCTCAAAAATGTCCGGCCTCGAAAGGACGATCCGATGCAGTTACGCCAGATCCTCAAAACCAAGGGCAGCGAAGTTCTCACGATTGAGCCCACGGCATCGTTAGCCGACGTTGTACAAAAACTGGTCGAGAACCGTTGTGGCTCGCTTGTCGTCTGCAACGGTGAAACCATGGTTGGAATCATTTCCGAACGCGACATCCTGATCGCAGTGGCCGAAGTCAACGAACCGTTAGTTGAAATCACGGTGCAGCGACGGATGACGAGCGACGTGATCACCGGCTCGCCAGACGACACCGTTAGCAACATCATGGGTCTGATGTCAGAGAAACGTATTCGCCATTTGCCGATTTTGGACAACAAGAATCTGGCCGGCATGATTTCGATCGGCGACATCGTAAAGGCGCAATACCAGCAGCTAACGATGGAAAACCACTACTTGAAGAACTACATCCAAAGCTAGCGTACTTTGTTGAACCGCCTCGATTTTGGGGTGCGCCGCACGCACCCTACGTGTTGATTGTGCGCAGTTCTCTTGGCAAGAGAAAATGCACTTCCTCGTCGCGAATCGAACGTAGTTCGACGGTGGCGCCGAATTTCTCTTCAAGAAACTCAATACAGCCTTGAACGACGGATTCCGGTGCACTCGCTCCGGCCGTTATGAGTACGGTTTCATCACCCGTGAACCAGGCCAGATCGATGTCGCAGGCACCGTCAATCAAGTGGGCGGCGACATTGCGTTCAATCGCGAGTTCGCAGAGCCGCTGGCTGTTTGAACTGTTCTGACTGCCGAGCACCAGCACAACGTCGGATTCTTCGGACAGTAGATGCACGGCTTCTTGTCGGTTCTGGGTCGCGTAGCAGATATCGGCCTTCGGAGGCGATTGAATCTGCGTGAAGCGACTTTCCAAGCAGCGGATAATTCGATTCGCATCGTCAACTGACAACGTTGTTTGGGTCAAGTAAGCGACCATCGATTCGTCCGCGATCTGAAGTTGATCGACATCTTCCGGGGTCTCCACCAGCACGATCGCTTCAGGTGCCTCCCCCATCGTACCGACAACTTCGTCATGCCCCTCATGCCCGATCAGGATGATCGAATACCCCTCCTTGGCATACCGTACTGCTTCCAGGTGCACTTTGGTGACGAGTGGGCAGGTGGCATCGATTGCATACAATTTCCGCCGGCGCGCCACTCGACGTACCTCGGGCGACACACCGTGAGCGGAGAACAGGAGCGTAGCGCCTTCAGGCACTTCTTCTAGCGTGTCGACAAAAACGGCACCTTTTTCGCGAAACGCGTCGACGACATATTTGTTGTGAACGATTTCGTGGTAAACGTAAACCGGCGCGCCAAACGAGTTGATCGTCAAGTCCAAGCTCTCGATGGCCATATTGACGCCGGCACAGAATCCCCGCGGGCTGGCCAGGATGATCTTCATATTATTTCACCTACTTGAGGTGACTCATGATCACACATGTCGCATTTCTTCGTCGAATCGGACCTGTAGCAGGCCAAGACCCAGTTCACATACGAAGGACTAACTCAACACTTCTGTCACGACACGACCGTGCACGTCCGTGAGTCGAAAGTCGCGGCCTTGAAACTTGAAGGTTAGCTGGCGATGGTCGATACCCAGACAGTGCATCATTGTGGCGTGCAGATCGTGAACATGCACGGGATCCTGATCGATGTTATAGCCAAACGCATCAGTTCGGCCGTAAGTGACTCCAGGCTTGATGCCGCCACCGGCCATCCAAATCGTAAAGCAACGTGGATGATGATCGCGACCGTAGTCGACGGCGGTCAGCTTGCCTTGGCAATAGACAGTTCGTCCAAACTCGCCGCCCCAAACCACCAAGGTTTGATCCAGCAACCCGCGTTGCTTGAGATCAGAAATGAGCGCCGCCGATGCCTGATCGGTGTCTTGGCACTGATGCCGAATCCCATCGGGCAACTTTGTATGCTGGTCCCAACCACGATGGAAAAGTTGGACGAAGCGGACTCCGCGTTCGACCAACCGGCGGGCCAACAGGCAATTTGCCGCGTAGCTACCTGGTCGCTTGGACTCTGGACCATACAGTTCGAATGTCTTCTCCGACTCGCTCGCGACATCCGTCAATTCCGGCACGGACGTTTGCATCCGGTAGGCCAGTTCGTATTGCGCGATCCGGGTGGCGATCTCTGGATCACCATACTCTTGCAAGCCAGGCTGATTCAGTTCGGCGAGATCGTCCAGCAACCGGCGGCGCGACCTGTCGGAGACGCCGGTGGGATTCGAGAGGTAAAGTACGGGATCGCCGACCGATCGAAACTTGACACCCTGGTATCGAGTCGGCAAAAATCCGCTGCCCCACAGACGATCGTAGAGCGGTTGGCCCGCCTTGCCGCTACTCTGCGAAACCATCGCCACAAACGTGGGCAGATCCTGATTCATCGATCCCAAACCGTACGACACCCACGCGCCCATGCTGGGTCGTCCAGCCAACTGAGCGCCGGTCTGAAAAAATGTAACGGCCGGATCGTGGTTGATCGCCTGCGTGTGCATTGACTTGATAAAGCAGAGTTCGTCGGCCACGTGAGCGGTGTGCGGCAATAGTTCGCTCAGCCGCGCACCACTTTTGCCGTGCTGGGCGAACTTGAACATACTGGGCGCAACGGGGAATCGATCTTGCGTAGCCGTCATCCCGGTCAATCGCTGACCTTGGCGAACGGAATCCGGCAAGTCGACGCCACGCTGTTCAGACAGTTTCGGCTTATGATCGAACAGGTCGAGCTGCGAGGGGGCACCCGATTGGAACAAGTAAATGACATTTTTTGCTTGTGCCGTGAAATGCGGAAGGCCAGGAAGTGCGCCCCACGCGGCAGGCCCTTCACCGGTGATATCGCCCCCGGCAGCGGATCGGGTTTCACGGGCAAGTATCGTAGAAAGGGCGGTGGCTCCCAGGCCCAACTGGCTCAGGAACGCTCGGCGCGATGGACTCGATTCGGACTGTTCGTGCGATATCATGCTTGCTCCGGGAGGGACTTCACCATTCTAAGCTGATGCATTGCGGCCTGCCAATCATACCGTGGCACCAGCGACACAGGGCTGCCTGGGTTCGAATCGGCAAGCCGTTATACTGAAAGGCCGAATCGAGTGCCAACGGCAACCGGTCCAAGCTGGTCTTTACGCCGCCCGTCCTACTCGGTTGTAGAATCATATCGCTTTTTAACCTCATTCACTGACCTGGGACGATTCCCAACGCAATGGCATTTGATGCACCTTTTTATCGCTCAAACCTATTGTGGTCGTCGCGTCAGCGACCTCTCGCCGAAAGCGGCCAAAGGTGACGGCGATCCGCTCGACATCTGCGTCCTGACGGAACGTCCAATTTCGCGAGCAGAGATTATCGTCAACGCGAGAATCGTCGGCGGATTGCAGGCTGTCGATCGCGACGAGGCGGACGACAAGATCATTGCCGTCTTGGCTAACGACAACATTTGGGCCGACGCAAAAGACGTCTCGGAATTGCCGGAGGCAATTATCGAACGGATGCAACATTATTTCAGCACGTATAAGATGACGCCTGGCCAACACTCAGTGATTTCGATCGAACGAATCTATGGCGCTGAGCACGCGTTGAAAGTTGTGTCGGCATCACTGGAAGACTACGACGAAGAATATGGCCGCTGAGCTGAAGGAGGCAAAGCACGAAGGACCGCAGCGGCAGTGCGCGGTCGCAGCATGATCACTTCGACTTCTGAAATCAAGCTGGGCAACGGCGTAAGATCAACAATTGAAAGTTCGACCGGTTGTCCGAAGGCTGTCGGCCGGCGGTGTCGCCATCGATCGTGACATCGTAGCCACGCTTGCGAGCAAGTTTTGCAAAACTGCTTGCCGCCGAACGTACTGGGTCGCCGATCCAACATTCACCATCCACTGCCAGCACGCGGTCGAGCGTCGCGAGCAAATCCCCGTGCAGTCGTTTTTCGTAAAGAACGTCGGAAGCGAGTACCAGCGGAAACGTCTTCAATGTGGGCGGATCACGCCAATCTAATTGAAGGCCCTCCGCGGCGGGAAAACCGTTCCGACGGGCATTTTCCAGGGCGAGTGAAACGGCCAGCGAGATGTAGTCGCTAAAGGTGACCGAGACCCCTGCCGCTAGCGCCGCCAGCCCCACCAATCCCACACCACATCCCAGCTCCAGCGCGGATGTACCTGATGGCCAACGATGTCGGGCCACGCATTCCGCCAACACCGGTGCGGCGGACCAGATCGCGGACCAATACGGATCCGTGATATGCGCATCCGCCGATTTGTCGAGTTGATTTAGGAACTCGTCCGGATCGGCCGGCAGCAACAGCTCGAAATAGTGGTCACCGATGACTTGCGTTCCCTCGGTCCAGCCGCCGGGTATTCCCAGAGATCCAAGCGGCTCGGAACCGAGCCCAGCTGTTGATGACAAGTTCAATTCTTTTTCAGCTCCGTTTTAAGCGACTTGAGGATCTCAAATAGCGGAATGGTAACAATTCGGGACATGGCTCAGCTCTCTTGGCCAGAGATCGTGAATGATCAGAATTGTACGAGAAATGGGGCAGGCCACCTTGCGAAATGGCCCGCAGACCGCGAATCAAACACTATAACGGCCAAACACGGGAAATACACCGACACGTCCAAACTTGGATCCCCACGTATCTGTCGTCACGTATCTGCCTTCATGTATCTGTCCACACGGATCTGGTTGTGTGAGCTCTCGTACAAACGAAGCACCAACATTCTGGTATTTTTCTCACCGGAATCGCAACTTTTGCCTCGTGGCGTTGTTCACTGACTTGGTGCGGCCGCTGGAGAAACAGCCACTGTGCAAGAAACCGTCACAGAATGTTGCTCGGCGGACCTGGTTCACGTAGACTTGGCATTGTGGAACGTCTCGGGTATTGTGCCCCAGAACCTTTTTTTAACGGAGGAACTTCGATGAGAAATCTGTTGGTCCCCTCACTCGCGTTGGTAGCGCTGTCTTTCAGCGCCATCACAGCGGCGGGCGACCTGGAATCCGGATTGCAAGTTGGCCAGTCTGCTGGCGCTTTCAATGTTAAGGATTGCACAGGCCCGAACGCAGGAAGGTCACTCTGCTATCGCTGACGATTTGGAAGACGTCCTGTCGTGAACGTGTTCACACGTTCGCTAACGGACGACGTGGCCAGTTTGGTCAAGCAGATCGATGCACAGGTCGCCAAGAATTCCGATCAGGACATGAAGGGGTTTGTCGTTTTGTTGACAGACGATCCCGATGCCGCGGAGGACCAGTTAGTGGCTTTCGCAAAGAAGCACGGAATCAAGGAAGTGCCGTTGACAATCTTTGACGGCATTGCGGGTCCGCCGAACTACCGCATCGCCAAAGATGCGGAAGTCACGGTGAATATGTGGGTTGGCCTGAAGTCGAAAGCAAACCACGCTTTCGCCAAGGGTGAGCTGAACAAGAAGCAGATTGCCAAAGTGGTCGCAGATTCCTCAAAGATTCTGAACTGACACTCGGCTGTTATTGTCTGACAAAAAGGGCCCGCTCAACCGTTGAGTCGGGCCCTTTTTTCTTAAGGATGCAAACATGCGAACCTCACCCTGGATGCTCGGCGTTGCGACGATACTCCTGTTGACTGGCGCAACCACCCTGCCCCTTTGGGCAGGTCAATCAAACAGTTTGATGGATATCTCTCGCGACGGGCAACTGTTGGCGTGTACCAACCGCGATAGCGGGACCGTCACGATCGTGGATCTGCAGTCGCATCAAAAGCAGTCAGAATTCTCGATTGGCAAAAAGCCCGAAGGCGTCACCTTCTTGGGGGCGAGCCATCACCTGGCGATCGCCGTGTACGGGACTGATCAAGTTGTCTTTTGCGACGCGGACACGGCGAAGCAAATCGGTGCCGCAGATGTGTTTGACGAACCGTATGGTGCTGTCAGCAACGCGGCAGGCGATCGTGTGTTTGTAACGTTGGACTTCCCCGGTCGCGTCGTGGAAATCGACAGCAGGACATTCAAGGTTCTGCGACAGATCGATGCGGGTGAATTTGTCCGCGGTATCGCCATATCACCGACCGATGACCGGCTCTACGTCACCGAGTATTATTCAACGGTGGTCAAGGCGATCGATCTGGCGACCGGTCAGGTAGTCGACCAATGGAAAGGTGCCAGCACGGACAATCTTCTGCGTCACATTACTGTGCATCCGACGCGACCCAAGGCGTATCTTCCCCACATCCGGTCGCGCGTGACCTCCGTTCATGGCCAAGGGTCGATTTTTTCGTATGTCTCTGTCGTAGACACGGCAGCAGGTGAACAGCGCCGCCGCAAGCGAATTCCAATGGACGCCTTTCTCGGCAACCTCGTGACGGCGAACCCCTGGGAGACCGCTGTCTCTCCCAATGGCAAGCAAGCGTTTATCGTCTTCGGTGGTACCAACGACATGTTCGCCTGCGACGTTATCGATGACGACTATCGTGAACTGGGTTATTCGAAACATGTGCGACTTGGTGCCAATCCGCGCGCGGTGCGTGTTGCGCCCGATGGTCGGACCGTCTACGTTTACAACGCATTGGATTTCGCAGTGGTGGCTTATGACACCAAGACGTTTCAACAAGTCGCTACGGTGACAATCTCAGAAAACCCGCTGGGTGATGAGATCCTGGAAGGTAAGCAACTCTTCTACGCCGCACTCCAACCGATGGTGGGCCGCCGTTGGATCTCTTGTTCCAGCTGCCACCCAGACGGTGAACCGGACGGACGGACCTGGCACAATCCGGAAGGCCTGCGAAACACCCAGTCGTTGGCCGGAATGGCCTGGACGCACCCGATCCACTGGTCGGCCGATCGCGACGAGGTGCAGGATTTCGAGCACACGATTCGCGGACCGCTGATGCAAGGCCGCGGGCTCGCAAGTGGAACTCTGCATCCATCGCTGGAAAAGCCCAACAAAGGACTGTCCGCCTCGTTGGATGCTGTGGCTGCCTACAGCAACTCCCATCCAGTGCCGCTCAGCCCATTCGCCAAGGGCGGCCTGAGCGATTCGGCCACGCGCGGGCAGAAGATCTTCATGTCGGCCAAGACAGCTTGCACGACCTGCCATGGTGGACCATTCTATTCGGACTCGGCACCTCGAACGGCGGAGGAGATCGTGCGCCACGACGTCGGTACGGGCAACGACGATCCTTCCGAGAAGATGGGACCTACCTTCGACACGCCAACGCTTTTGGGCGTCTATCGCACGGCACCCTATCTGCACCACGGCCGGGCCGCCACCCTGGCAGAAGTTCTCCGAAAACAAAACCCCAACGACAAACATGGAGTTACCAGTCATCTCACGGACGCGCAAGTCGATGACTTGGTGGAGTTCTTGAAGGCTTTGCCGTATGAAGACCCGATTCCACAGGCAAAACGTCTGGGACTACAGCAGGTGGCACGGTAAGCTTGTAAGCCGGACGGCAGGTCGAGCTTCCATCGTCGTTGAAGGAGAAATTGGGCTATGAAATTGAGAACCCTTGGCGTGCTCAGCGTTCTCTTGCTGGCTTCCGCTTGCGGTCGTAGTAAAATCGGACCCGTCGGAAGTGACACGTCGGATCCGAATTACACGCCTGCTCCAATCGTTTCCGCCGAGACGTCGACAGATCAACCAACGACCAAGATCGCCAATTGGGAAGAAACGCAACAGTTGGTCGCCCAGAATCCCGGCAAGGTGGTGATTCTGGACTTGTGGGCGAGTTGGTGATCATCTTGCCTGGCGGAACTTCCCGCACTGGTGCGGTTGCACCAGCAGAATCCAGAGACAATCGTCGCGATGACCATGAACATCGATTTCGATGGTGCCGGTTCACCAGAAAGTCTTCACGAAGACGTGAACAAGATTCTGGTCAACCTGAAGGCCACTTTTCTCACGGTGATCTCGTCGGACTCCAACGATGCGCTTTACGAGAAACTCAAATTGGCATCGGTCCCTGCGGTCCTGGTCTACGATCAGACGGGGCAACTACGCAAACGGTTCGACAATGACGCGACGGAATACGGACCGGAAGGTTTCACGTACGAGGAGCAGATCGAGCCGTTGGTCAAGGAGTTGCTGGCCGAAGCCGGTAATTAGCACTACGGCGCTTCGTCAAGTCAAGCAGGTCCCTTCAAAGAATTCTGCCGGCCCGATCACGTTTGGCTGAACATTACGAGAACTCCACCAACAACGCTTCCCACGTATCGCGCTCAAGCCGAGGCTCGATCAGCCACTGGCGATCTCGGCACGCATCCGCCAGCCCACGATAGAACTCCGCATCGCATTCCGCTCGTCGCAACAACTCCGTCAGCGCCCGTGTGTCACCCGTTTCGAAATACCCCGGATAGTCTGCTCCTAGCAACCCGATCGACCCTGAGATTCGTGACGACAGAATCGGCACCTGACAGGCCAGTGCCTCGGAGACGACGTTGGCCCCCCCTTCCAACCTGGAACTCAAGACCATTAGTCGGCTGCGCGACAAACGACGTAACGATTGCCAGCGTGGCAGGTCCCCCAACCAGCTATAGCGATGGTTACGTGACATTTCCCGTTCGGCCTGGCGGCGCATCGATTCGCTCAACGCCTGCCCACAGTGGACAATTCTGACCTTCGAATCAGCGGGCAGTCGCCGTGCTGCCAGCGCGGTTCGAAACGGATCCTTGACGGCGCGCAAATGGCCAATCACCGTAACTTCAAAGACCGTCTTCAGCGGTTGGGCCAACGGCTGGACTTTGGGTACCGACTGGTAGATCACGCGGACCTTGGGCTGATGTCGCTTATTCAAGATTCGCTTGCCATCGGGCTGCAACAGGACCAGCCGATCGGCCATGTCAAGCGAACGCTGTGCTGCGCGACTGGTCGCGATGTCCCTGTACAAGTCCGTACCAGTCAACGCAACCACCAAGGGACGATCCGGGTACTTTGTCGCAAATCGGTGAATCGATTCGGCGCTCTTCTTCGCGTGTAAAGCGATTACCACGTCACACGACTGCCCGACGTACGCATCGGCGACCGTCACGCGATGCCCATTTTCGCGTAGCAGCGTTCGCCAGCGATTGGCGGTGATGCGGTTGCCTTTCCGAGAACCGGTGCCGGCGGGTGTTACGATCACAATTCGCATCAGAATCAGCAGACAAGCGACTTATTGGGCTGTCAGAAACCGCGTATCGTAACGAATTCGTGCAGGGGGCGGCATGGGTGTCTGGGGCTTACCTCGGCGGCTAGGGCTTACTTCACCTCAGTCCCTCCCTCTGCAGGCTTTTGATTGCAGGTCATTAGACGACGCGCACTGGGTGTGGTAACTTGGACGCCCTCTTCTGCGTACGATCTTATCACACTGAATCAGGAGATTGCAAAACGATGACTTCAATGCCACGCCGAGCT
Organism: Pirellulaceae bacterium; assembly: GCA_030744725.1. GTDB lineage: Bacteria > Planctomycetota > Planctomycetia > Pirellulales > Pirellulaceae > ARS98. Next base: position 2,587 of record JASLPZ010000142.1, on the reverse strand, counting down.
TTGGGCTTGGCGCTGATTGCGTTTTTTTCTCTGATGGGCTTGGCCCAGGCAGAGTTACAAATTGGCGACACAGCCCCCGATTTCAAACTGGCAGGCAGTGACGGCAAGACCTATTCACTGGCCGATTTCAAAGGCAAACAACCAGTGGTCGTGGCTTGGTTCCCCAAAGCATTTACCGGTGGCTGAACGAAGCAATGTAGCGCGCTGCGTGCCAGCGCCATTGAAACACCATTTACCGTCACGTCACCCAGTGGCCGGAAACTCGACATCTCTGCGTCGACGGGATCGGGGCTTGATAAGTACGACGTTGCTTATTTCACCGCGAGTTGCGACAAGGTTGAAACCCACAAGAAGTACGCCTCAGAGCTCAAGTTAGATTATCCCATCTTAAGTGACCCAGACAGCAAAGTGGCGAAAGTGTATGGCGTTGTCAGCGACAGTCGAAAATTCCCGCAGCGTTGGACGTTCTTTATCGACAAGTACGGCAAGATTGCCTACATCGATAAGCAGGTGAAAACTGGCTCACACGGTGCCGATATCGCCAAGAAATTGGACGAGCTAGGTGTCTCGAAAAAGTGACCGAGCGACCGCAACTGGCTATAATCTGAGAAGACCAGGCGAACCGTGGCAACACGGCTCGCCTTTTCTCATTGGTGCATCACTGTGGCGTCAAGATTTAACAGCAAACTGGCCATCGTGGCAAACGCCGCAAGTTCCACTGGATCAACGTCCTCGTCCTGAGAATACTCGCCCGCGGAAAGCCATTGTGCAACTGCCTCGGGGTGAGCGCGAAACTCCTCGAGTTGCCGTCTGTAACCTCGCACCAGAATTGCGAGCTGTCTCTCGCTCGGTGCGTCAGCCAAGATCCGCCGGTACATTCGTTTCAGACGTTCAACCGGTAACGCGGCTTCTTTCATCACCTGCTGCGCGAGAACACGTGAAGCTTCCACAAAGGTCACGTCGTTCAACAGCGTGAGCGCTTGGAGCGGTGTGTTGGTGCGCTCACCACGGACCCGACACATTTCGCGCCCAGCCCCATCAAAAACCGCCATCGCCGGTGGAACCACCGTGCGTTTCCAATAAGTGTACATGCTGCGTCGATACAAATTCGCACCGTGGCTCTGCTCGTAATTGCTGTCCGAAGCAATGTCTTTCCACAGATCACCGGGCTGATACGGCTTGACCGACGGTCCACCGATCGCCTCGACCAACAGTCCGCTGGCCGCCAGAGCTTGATCCCGGACAACCTCGGCCGGCAACCGGAAGCGTGCCCCGCGGGCGAGCAACCGATTGTCCGGGTCGCGCGCGATCAGGTCCGGAGTCACGCGGGACGACTGCCGATAGGTAGCACTTGTCACGATGCGTCGCTGCATTGCTTTAACGTCCCATCCCGATCGGATGAACTCGGTCGCTAGCCAATCCAACAGTTGGGGATGACTCGGGCGCTCGCCCTGCGTCCCGAGATCCTCAACGGTCTTCACGAGCCCTGTACCGAAGTACATTTGCCAATACCGATTGACGGCCACGCGCGCAGTGAGCGGGTTAGCGGGGTCGACAATCCAGCGCGCCAGACCGTGGCGATCGCTGGCAACATCGGCCGAAAGTGACGGCAGCACACCAGGCACACCAGGCGTGACCTTGACCCCAGGTTTGTCGTATTCGCCACGCAACAAGACGTGCGTCGGCCGAGGGTTGGGCATCTCTGCCATGACCATCACGGTCGGCAGACTCTCCACAAACGTCTCTTGGCGTTGACGGGCAGTGGCGTGTTCCCGGTGTGCCCGCCGGATCGTCGACGGTGCAAATCGAGCCAAGTAGAACGCGGAAAGTTTGGTCGCCTGCGCATCGGATCGTTGTGATGCCGGGACCTTGAGAATCTGACCGATCGAATCGGCGAGCGAAATCGTGATGACCTGTTCCGCTGTCAAACATCGATCGTAGACGCGCACGTCATCGATCACGCCGACGAACCGCCCAGCGGGACCGCCACCTCCACCAATCCGAAACGGCTCAGTCGAAGCAAACGACTGGTTGATGAAATCGTAATTCACCTTCAACGGCACACGTTGGCCGTTCAAGTAGACCCTGATGCCGGCAGCCATGCGTGAACCATCGTACGTCACCGCAATGTGTGTCCAGGCATCGCGAGCCACGATTGCCTCGGTTTCCACACGAATGCAATCATCCAGCCAGCGTTTGATCAGGTTGACCTGAACATGTCCGTCGTGCAATTGCACGTAGTTCGGCCGTGAACCGGCTCAAGGCTAGCAGTCCGTGTCCAGAGAAGCAAGCAACTTCGTTAGTCGAATTTCGGCGATTTGGTCGTCGTCGCGATGGGCTCGAACGGTCGCCAATCCACGTCGATGCGTGTGTGCAACCTCGCCGCCAGATCCAAGTAGTCTCCACGATTCCGAACGAGCGACGCGGCGATGTTGTCGAGCGGGATCTGTTCGACCTCAAAGCAGACGGAAGCCTCTTCCTCGCCTTCGGCCAGCATGGTCACGGACTCCTTGGGACCGATCATTTTAAACCAGCCATTTTCGATCGTTTGATGCCTGCCACTTGTCCGGTGGCGAGTGACCGTTCA
>JASLPZ010000141.1:0-17053 GCA_030744725.1 Pirellulaceae bacterium | reverse complement strand
GAGGGTGGGACCAGCTTTTTGACGTTTACGACGGCCTTGAGACCCAGTTGCTCGCAGTGATCGAGCATTCTTTGCTGATCGGTGTCGGTATACCGGTGGACGGGCAGTACGATTGTAAAGTTTGCCTCCTTGATCTTTTGCCAGTGGGCCAAGACGTTGTCTTCTGCCGGCGGTCCTGGAAAGCAGATGAGGGGGAACACGCCGCGAGCCGGCACCGTCGCCAGCTCGTCGCATCGCGCTTTGCCAAGCAGGGCTACGGCGATCAGCAGAGAGGCGAGCAGGACCAATTGAGTATTGAGATTCCTACGCTGGGCGTAGTGGGCGTCCCGCCTGTCCGCGCTCGCCCGCCGTTCGCGTCCAGTCATACGAGTGTTTGCAACAATGCTCTCGATCACTAAGACTTTTCCTGTTGAAATGAATGAAACTCTCGACATTCAGCACCACCTGACACTCTACTCTACTTTAACGGATACTCTCCATACTCCCGCAGCGTCTCGACCATTGCCATGTAATTCTCGGGTTTGACCGAAGAATGGATACTGTTCGAACTCGACAAACAGAAACCCCCGCCCGGGGCCGCGACTTCGATCGTCTCCCGCGTTACGCGTCGGACTTCTTCAACCGGCGCGTTGCACAACAGCTCTCCACAATCGATGTTGCCCACAATCGCGACGCGGTCGCCGTAATGCTGCTTGACGTAACCGATGTCCATGCCGGCGGGCGGTTCGAGCGGATTGATCGCGTCGATGCCAGTACCGACGATCATATCCATCAGCGGCATGATGTTGCCGTCGCTGTGTTTGACGACGTAGGCCCCCGCCTGGTGCGCGTTGTCGACCGCCCGTTGTAACCCAGGCAGAATGAACTCCGCGAAGTGACGCGGCGACATCATCGGCGAGTTCTTGTCCGCGTAGTCATCCCCCAGCACAACGACGTCCACGCCTGCTTGAATCATGCGTTCAGCCACTCGTAGATCGTAACTCAGCGCCACGTCGATCAGCTCATGCACGAGTTTTGGATGATCGATCATGTCCATCAAGAATATTTCCTGCCCACGCAAAAAGCTGGGATTGAAGAACCCGTCTCGACAGATCGCGCAGACTGCCTTCTTGCCCTTGAAGCGTTTGACGACTTCCGGCAGTTCCCCCAATAGATCCGGTGCTTCCGGGTCGGGCGGCACGTACGTCTTGATATCATCGGGCGTACGGATCGGTCCTTCGACAGGATAGGGTGTGCTCTCTGGCCCGAAGGCGCGGATCACACCCCAGTTGTCGCGGAACAGCCCTTTCTCTTCGTCGATGTATTCCACGTTGTCTCGCCGCCACGAACTGCGGTTCAGACCGGCCATGTCCAGACCGATCCACTCGTTGAACTCGTAGTAGTCGCACCCCGGCAGCAGTGCGTCCATCACTCCCTCATCGAAAACGCATTCAAACAACGGCACGCGATCGGGCTGCTTCCGCTCTAAGGCGGTGATCACTCGTTCGTAGGAGTTCATCTCGTCATCCTCTTTCAGTACGTTTGCTCTGGCGACGTTCCCCGGTCCTTACGGTTTCTTCTATAACACGGATTCTTAGTCTCCAGCCGTCGAAGCAACACGTCAAGCGGCCCGCCTACAACGGCGGGCCAATCGACGGGCCTGCTGTGGCAATGTTGTCATCTCATGACGGCGTCCCGTCCTGCCGTAGGGCCGCTGTTTTGCACTCCAGCGACAAGCCGGCTCGCAGGCACCAACGCTAACAGAACCGACAGCGCCGCCTTAAACATCGCCTTGCCCCACTATGATCCGCCACAAAAACCGGCAATCATAGCTCCAGCACCTGAGCTACTGAATTGACCCAACTCCTTGGTGACCAACGTCGGTAGAGTTTTTCGTAGAGACACCCATAGGATTCTCATCCCATGAAGCCGTCACTCACTTTATCAAGCTGCCTGTTTGGCATATGCACCAGTCTGCTGCTCACCCACACTGCTGTGGCCGCCAAACGCAATCCGCAGGCCGCCGATCACCCAAACGTGATCCTGCTGATCACCGACGACCAGGGTTACGGCGACCTGACGGCGCACGGCAATCCGGTGCTGCGCACGCCGCACATGGATCGCCTGCACATCGAGTCGGCGCGGTTCACCGATTTCCATGTGGCTCCGATGTGCTCGCCGACGCGCGGGCAGTTGATGACGGGCATCGACGCGATGCGCAACGGCTGCACCGCCGTCTGCCAGGGCCGGTCGATGATGCGGCGTGAACTGCCGACGATGGCCGACTTCTTCGCGCAGTCCGGCTATGCCACTGGGCACTTCGGCAAGTGGCACCTGGGCGACAGCCACCCCCACCGCCCACAGGACCGCGGCTTCCACGAGACGCTACACCACCGCGCCTGGGGCATCACCTCGCTCGCAGACCACTGGGGCAATACGTATTTCGATCCGGTGCTCGACCACAACGGCGTCGACAAGAGGTACGAGGGCTACTGCACCGATATCTATTTCAACGAGGCGATGGATTGGATCGGCAGGCAGCGGGCGGCGGGCAAGCCGTTCTTCTGCTACCTGCCGACCAACACGCCGCACGCCCCGGACATGGTGGTCGAATCCGACGCCGCCCCGTATACAAACATTGACAAATACGATGGCAAACAGGTCCACGCAGCGTTCTACGGACAGATCGCAAATATCGACGACAATCTTGGCCGGCTCGAACAGTTCCTTAAGAAGAACAACCTGCGCGACGATACGATCTTGATCTTCATGACCGACAACGGCACGCGCAGCACACAGGCGATGAAACTGTACAACGCGGGGATGCGCGGGAAAAAGACGCAGGTGTACGAGGGCGGCCATCGCGTGCCGTGCTTCGTCCGTTGGCCTGGCGGCGATCTTCAACACGGCGCCGATATCGGCGAACTGACGCAGGTACAGGACCTGCTGCCGACGCTGATCGAACTGTGCGGGCTCGACGCGCCTCACGCCCGGTTCGACGGCGTCAGCCTCGCCGGACTGCTTCTCGGCACGCAGCAGGAACTCGCCGACCGCAAACTCGTCGTGCAGTACCGCATCTCCGGTGCCAAGTGGGACCCCGCCGCGGTGATGTGGGGCACGTGGCGGCTGGTCGGGCCCAACGAACTGTACGACCTGAAGACCGACCCCGCTCAGACAACCAACATCGCCGCAACGCGCCCCAAGATCGCCAAGGCGATGGCCGAGCATTACGAGCAATGGCACGCCGAGGCCCGGCCCCTTTTCGACAAGCCTCGCTACATCATCCTCGGCGCGGAAAAAGCTAACCCCATGATGCTCTACGCCCAGGACTGGATCGGCGGCTATTGCGACAACGGCGGCAACCTGTTCGCCGCCAACACCGTCGGGTATTGGGATGTGATCGTCGAGCGGGATGGAGAATATGGGTTCGAGTTGCGCCGCTGGGCTCCCGAGGCCAACCTTCCGCTCATCGCGGGGGCCTCATCGACGAACAAGCGGTTCGACGGCAGAGGCGCCCGCCCCATCGCCAAAGCCCGCCTGAAAATCGGCGGCGTCGAACGCTCCGCCGACACGGCGCCAGACGATACGTTTGTCAGGTTCACCGCGACGCTAAAGGCCGGCACGACCCGGCTCGAAACCCTGTTCATGAACAAGGATGGCAGACCGCTCTGCAGCGCCATCTACGTGAAGGTCACACGCCGTGCGGATTGAGCCGTTCCGGGTTCGGAAATATTGCCGACGGCCGTAACCAAAGTAGCAAAAGCCTAGACCCAAGTTGGTTCCCAACCTTTTCGATAAGGCTTCTTAACCCAATTCTGAGCCTCTGCGTTGTTTTTGAGCTTGAGAGCCTTGGCGTCCCAAGCGATTTCTTCTCCAGGAAAACGAATTCCGATCGTCCCTAACAAGACAGTCTCTGTCAGTGGTCCGGCGTAATCGAAATGCGAAGTGGTTTCACCGACTTCCCGACACGCGTCAGCCCATTGGATGTAGTGGTCGACGCCTTCGATCACAGGCAATTCCTTCGTCGCGAATTTCTCTTCTGGGAATATCTTCGGCATCGCCACGTGCGGGATTACCAAGGAACCCTTTTCACCGACGAGAACCGAGCCTGCACCGTGCAGTTTGTAACTAGCCGGAATGTCGCCTAGGTTTTCTCGTGGCGGCGACGCACCGGCGGCGTCATACCAAGTGACTGGTAGGGTGGGACCAAGCGTGTACTCAGTGCCAGGGAACTCGTAATACACTGTTGCTTGATCTGTCCACGACTCGGGAAACAACGTCGGTGCTTCGGCTTTGAGCTTGGTTGGAGAGCCGAGTTTGAGCGATTTGAAAACTGGGTCCAGAATGTGGCATCCAAAATCGCCGAGTTGCCCAGTACCGTAGGCTTGCCAGCCACGCCAATTGAAGGGATGGTACATGCCAATCTTGTAAGGGCGGTCCGGCGCGACGCCTTGCCACAGATCCCAACGCACGTTTGCGGGTACGGGATCATTGCCTTCGGGCCTCGGCAGATGCCTCGGCCAACGCGGACTACCACCTTGCCACGAATGGACTTCCTTTACCTTGCCGATCATGCCGGTGTGTACCATGTGCACTGCCGTTCGATATGCAGAGTGCGATTGAATTTGATTGCACATCTGAGTCACGGCGTTGTACTTCGATGCAGCTAGTTTCATTTGCCGCGCCTCGTGGACCGAGTGCGTGAGCGGCTTTTGACAGAACACGTGTTTTCCTAAATGCATGGCCGCCAAAGAAATCGGTGCGTGCATGAAGTCTGGGGTTGATACGAGAACACCTTGGATGTCATTCGACTCATCAAGCAGCTTCCGCCAGTCGGCGTACTGTCTCGCCGAACTGTACTTCTCGGCCGCTTGTCCCAGATGCTTGGCTGAGCTGTCGATATCGCACAGCGCGATGACTTCGACATCGGGACTTGCCGCTACACCATTCAAATCACTCCGGCCTTTACCGCCCGTTCCGATACTGGCGATTCCTAAGCGACTGTTGGCTCCAAAGACTCGCGAATACTGAAGCGCAGGGAGAGCGATCGCTGTACCAGCGATTGCGGTCGACTTAATGAACGAACGGCGATTCTGTGTTGTAACCATGGTGGGGTTCCGTTGTGAAGTTAGGTGGGATGCCGGAGTAGTGTTGATTCTAACCAGATTGAAGTCGTCCGTCGTGGCATTTCAATGATATGCGTTCTTCGCATTTACCCTACTGTTTGCGAGATTTTCGTTGTGTGACTTATACACTGGGCTGACCAGTTATTGATCGTCGCAACTGTGTAGACTCGGCAGAGCCACCTTGGGATCGTTCGAGGAATTACTGTCCGATAGTCGCCTTTCGCTCCGCGAAAGACGACAATAAAAGATCGAACACTCTAAGGGCACTAGAACGGTGCAGGCTGTGCTGGTCCAGCGATTTTTATGACAGTTCCAAGGGGACGGATGCACACGGAATCCCACGCACATTGGTTGTAAAGAATCGCTGGGCTAGTACACCAGCACAGCGATACCAAAATTCGTGACAACCTCTTTGTCCGAATTGACAACCTCTACGTCCAAAACCACGCCGCTACGGCACACAGAGTGTGCCCTAACTCAGCACAACTGGTATTCCGGCATACTTATCATCAAGACCAGCAGCAGTTGGAGTTTCTCATTGATACGAGTTCTTTGACTTCTCCATCTAGAAGAGGGAGGCAGCGCCCCACCTTTGTCCAGGACGTTGATCAGCTTCTGCCGTTTAGATTCCTGGACAGAGATGGAGAACATGTTTTTCATAAAATGATCCACAACCTCAGACGAATTTGTGAGTTCATTGCCGTCCAAGAGCCCAACGATGTCCACGCCCGGACGAATACCTGGACGTGGCTTGCCGATTGACCGACCGTTGCTGAAAAGCGTCTCCTTACCTTCAACGAGATACCCGGAGAAATTCTGACGAGCAAAGAGCCGAGTCGCATTAATCCACGTCCTACCACCATCCCATCCCTTGACATCCGGGGGCTGGAAAAGTGCCTGCCCCATCAAATTGGATGCTTTGATGATACTGGAATAATCACCCTGTTCGAGTCCGAGCTTGCGGAACGTTCCCACGACAAGTTGGATGGGACTTTTGATATGGGTCCCAATCGCCTTCTCACTGTAGAAAGCCTCTGAAAGAAACATCTCCCGAAGCACGGGTTTCACGTCGAAGTGATTCTCTCGGAAGGTCCGAGCCAAGGGTTCGACGACCTCGGACTCAGGGCCCTCGTATGCAAAGAAAGCGAACAACTTGGCGGCCATGAAACTCGCTGTCTCCGGCTGCGCGAGAATCAGATCGACAAAGTGGTCGCCATTGTAATTGCCGGTATGGCCAAAGATGGTTTTTTGACCGAAGTCGTGGTTATCCTCGTCGAAGTAGAACAGCCCCTTGTTCCGGGCATCATATTTATTGCCCGTCAAGGCACGCGCGCCTTCTTTGACATCTTTCTCCGTGTACCCGTTGCCCTCGCCCATGGAAAACAGTTCCATCAGCTCTCTGGCGAGGTTCTCATTCGGATGACCCTTGACATTGGTGTTGTTGTCCAGATAACGCAGCATGGCCGGATCGTGAACAATGCCGTGAAGCAATTCACCATAGTTGCCAGCACTATACTTATGGAACAGATAGTTCTGGAGATACAGCATGTAGCTGTCCTCGACCGTGGCGTAATCCGAAGTGAAATGCCCGTGCCAAAAAAGAACCATCTTTTCTTCGAGCGGATTCTCTGAAGTGATGAGCTGCTCCATCCAATCGGCGCGCATAAACTCGAAGAGCTTTAATCTCTCAAGGAGGCGTTTCTTTTCGAGTGACGGTTTCCCGTCCTTTCCCTTGGTCAACAAATCAACCATGTGCACTTTGGAAAAATCTGCGACGGGATGGTTCTTGTCCGGCTTGATCGTGGTCTCGTTATACACCTTCTCCCACTGAGGACTTCTGATCAACAAGTCGAGTTGGGGACCAGATTTATCTTTTTTGCGATCAGTCGGATCACGATCAATCAGGTCTAGCAACTCGTCACTCAGGACTTCCTTTCCTTGTGACTTATTGAAATTCAACATGTAATCGACAGCTTTTTCGAGTCCCATCTGGTGCAACTCGGTGATCTGATCCGAAGTGCCGCTGAATCCGGCACGGGCGAGCAGGTGTCTGGCATTTGCCCATGACCAGTCTTTGTCAGGCAATTGCTTGAGCCCACCCTGAACGGTTGGCTCAACGCCATGAGTCCGGGATTGACATGGAAACCCGGTGCCAAGCGCGAATAGAAACAGAACGAAAACCAGACGTGATGTCCATGCATACTTTTTCACGGCATTCATCGCTCCATGAAAGAACTCAATATGTGATCAAAACCAGACGGCAAATGTGTGACTGAGATCCGCCACTGACTCGGCAACTCAACCAGAGCGGAATAATCATGCGTCGAGCGGGGTTATGCCATGAAGCCCAGATGTTCGAATTTGGCGCCGAGGATCTTCTGGCTGGGCGCTTTCATCCATTGATCAAGCACTGTGGCATACACACTCCTGAAATCGATCTTGAATTTCAGATCGCCGCCATCGAGATCGGTCAGGTTCGGACTCTCCCCGTACAGGCCACTTTTGACGTTCGGCCCGAAGAGGAACATGGGTGCGGCCTTGCCATGATCTGTGCCTTGGGAACCATTCTCTTTGACAACCCTGCCGAATTCACTGAAGGCCACGGTCAGAACACGGTCTGCGTTGCCCTGCCCGGTCAGATCTGCCTGGAAAGCGGCAATGGCTTCACTGAAGTCAGTCATGAGTTTGGCATGACGAGTTGCTTGGCCTGCGTGCGTATCGAATCCACCTTGAGAAACATAGAACACGCGAGTGCTCAGATTCCCCTTGATCATCGCAGAAACCATCTGCAAAGACTGGGCCAGCCTGGATTCGGGATAAGACTCGGACTTTGTCGCATTGATCAGTTTTAGGATTTCGTCACTCGCTCGATTGGCACTGGATGACGTTTTCGAAATGAAATCAAGAGGAGACGAACCCTTAGATGGCTTGGAATCCGAATCATTGAGTTCCCGATACAGTTCCTTCTTCATCTTATCGTTGTTAGCGGCCATGTACTGGAAGGAACGAGGGTCCTTTAACGCCAGGCCAGCGTGAAATCGGCCCCGCATGGCCATGGGCGACTTGCCCATGTTGACGGCCATCGACAATTTGGAGTCAATCACATCTTTGAAGGCTGTGTCGGTATAGCGACCAATCCAACCGTAGGCTTCTTGGCCTGGAACACGGCGAAAACTGTTATTGGCAACGTGCCAAATGTCCATCGATGTGAAATGGCTTTTGTTCGGATTGGGATAACCGACTGCCTGAATCACGGCCAGTTGATCCTCATCGTACATCTTCTTGAAAGGACCGAGGGCGGGGCAGAAAGCCGAGTAGTCATCGATCTTCAACAGATTCTCGACGGGTGCACGCAGGGTTGGGCGATTCTGAGCATAAGCATCGTCGCCATAAGGAATGATCGAAGCCAAGCCGTCATTGCCACCGCTCAACTGAACGACGACAAGAATCGGCAAATCAGATTCCGCCTTGGGGCCCGCCAAAGCGGTTTGGATCAAAAAGTTGGGCAGCGCAGCGCCAACGCCAACGACGCCGAGACCCTGAGCGATGAAACCACGACGAGTTGAAATCTGCGGTTTACTCATCCTGTGTTCCTTAAGTCTTGTTGGTTCCACGATACGTGTCTCTCTCCGATCAGACGCATTCGCGCCGGAAGTGTCCGTCACGAGCCTCTGATTGGACAGTACACACCACATGCGACGAAAAGTAGTGCTACACAGCCCAGATTCTACACCAGCAGGTTGACGGATTCAAACTTGGTTTCGCTTTCTTGACAGACATTTATTGCAAATGCCCGCCACACTCGTCACGAATACTGAGCCGATCTGCTTCCCCAGTCATCTACCCAGCATGATTTTCCTGAAAAAGTCCTTGAACGCTTCGATGTGCAGCCGATAGCGAAGACTGAACATTAGCTGTCAACGGATGCCGGTTTCCCGCCACCACTGCCACGAGATACACTGAGAACGCCTGGTCGGACGATGGGGCTCTGCCGGAGAGCGAACTCGGGCACCGCCCAAAGGACCAGAGGCGTAGACCGAGGCGACCTCCGCGTCGCCTCGATCTTCCTTTGGTGGGATGAGGATGGAACGAATGATGCAGGACTACGACACTCGTGAGGTAAGGCAATGAAGCTCTTTCTCGACAGCGCTAAGACCGACGAAATCAAACATACGCTTGCCATGTGGGACATCGACGGCGTGACGACGAACCCGAAACACGTTCAGGCGTCAGGTAAATCGTTCCGATGTGTGATTGAGGAGATCGCCGAGTTGTTTGCCGGAACCGACAAGCCGGTCAGTGTTGAAGTGAATCCACATCTGACAGACTGGGAACAGATCGTGGCTGAGGGGCTCGAACTGAGCAGAATATCGACGAACTTTGTGATCAAAGTGGGTGCGAGTGAAGATGGATTCAAGGCGATTCACGAACTGACGGCTCAAGGAGTGAGATGCAATGCGACACTCATCTTCTCCGTGGCCCAGGCCTGGCACGCGGCACGGACAGGAGCCGCGTTCATCAGCCCGTTCCTCGGCTGGAAGGACCAGCATGGCGACTCGGCCTCGACGTTTGTACGCGAAGTGCGATCCATGCTCGACAACTTCGGCTACCAAGCCGAGATCATCGCCGCGGCGGTCCGCAACGCTTCTCAAATGGGAGACGCTGCCATTGCGGGGGCTCATTGCATTACGGCCGGCGTCGCGGTCTACGAAGACAGTTTTCGCAACCCATATACAAACATGGGTGAATTGATCTTTCAGAATGCGTGGGATGCCACGCCGGAATCGTAGTGAAGCCGTGCAGTTTCGCCGAATCTGGATCAAGGAATTGAATTCATATGAATGCGTTTAGCATCTGGATCGGTCTGATCGTGTTCGCACTGACCACGTTGCCATCCTTCTCCGTCGCGACGGCGGAGACGACCGAGCAACGACCCAACTTTCTGGTAATCATCACCGACGACCAGCGCCCCGATACGATCCATGCCTTGGGCAATCCGCTGATTCATACTCCGAACCTCGATCGATTGGCCAGTCAAGGGATGGTCTTCACGCGGGCGACTTGTGCGTTTCCGTTGTGCGTGCCCAGCCGCGCTGAGATTCTCACGGGTGCCACGTCGTTCCGAAACGGCGTCCCCTTTGGCGGCGGGCGGCTGAAGAAAGATCTGGTCTTCTGGGCCGACGCGATGCGCAGCGGCGGATATCACACGTGGTATTGCGGCAAGTGGATGAACGACGGATCGCCGAAGACTCGCGGTTATGAAGAAACGAGTGGCTTGTTCAGTAGCGGCGGTGCCGGCGTGAAGGGTCGCGAGCCACGTTATGGACGAAGGGGCCGGCTGATCACTGGCTATCGTGGCTGGACGTTCAAGCAAAACGATGGCACAGCGGAATTGGAAAAGGGAATTGGCCTCGTCGGAGATACAAGCAAGTACATCGCCGATGGCGCGATCGCCTTGCTCGAGCGTCAATGGACGAAACCGTTTTTTCTACATGTCAATTTCACTGCGCCACACGATCCACTGATCATCCCGCCCGGCTACGAGGGTAAGTACGACCCGGCGAAGATCGCATTGCCTGACAACTTTCGACGGGAACATCCGTTCGATCATGGCAACTCCAATAGTCGAGATGAAAAGCTGTTGCCGTTGCCGCGGACTGAGAGAGATGTGCGTGAAGAGATCGCCGCCTACTACGCCGTGATCGATGACATGGACGCACACATTGGGCGCATTCTCAAGACGCTCAAAGCAATCGGGCAATATAACAACACCGTCATCATTTTCTCCAGCGATCACGGCCTGGCGCTGGGGAGTCATGGTTTGATGGGAAAACAAAACATGTATGAACACACGATTGGCGTGCCGTTCATCATTGCCGGACCCGGCATCCCACAGGGGCAACGGACCAAGGCACAGATCTACCTGCGCGACATGTATCCGACCACTTGTGAACTTGCCGGCATTCCGATCCCCGAGTCCGTCGAGAGCAAGAGCCTCGTGCCGATCCTGCAGGGTACAGCCAGTCAAATCTACCCGGTCATCTACGGCTACTTCCACAAGTATCAGCGAATGATCCGTACCGACCGCTGGAAACTCATCTCTTACCCGCACTTGAACAAGTACCAGTTGTTCGACCTGCAAAACGATCCGACCGAACAGATGGACTTGTCATCGCAATCAGAACATCGCAAGGTCATGGCAAGTCTTACGAGAAAGATGGACGAGTGGTTTCGGAAACAGGGAGATCCACTTCAATGAAAACACATCGCTCGCCAGTGAGGGAATGAGTAAAAGAAAATGACGCGACAGGAAGAAATCCGCAAACTGCTGAAGCTGTCGCCTGCACAGATGCAAAAGCGTGCCGGCCGGCGACTGGTAGTCTGTTCCGACATTGACGCATTGCACCAGCACTTCGCTGAATCGATCGCCGCAGAGATCAAAGGCAACAACTCCAAGAACCGGCAGACGAAACTGATCCTGCCGGTTGGCCCCGTGGGGCAATATCCGATCCTTGCCGAGATGATCAACGACCAGCGGATCAGCCTGAAGCAATGCTGGTTCTTCATGATGGACGAGCACTGCGACGACAATGGTATCACGCTGTCTGATGATCATCCACTCAGCTTCCGCCACACGTTCGACGCTATGTTCTCGAACCGCGTGAAGCGGAACTTGATGATTCCGGCCAAACAACTGGTCTTCCCAGATCATCGCAACGTCCAGACATTGAAGAATCGCATCGAATCGGTTGGTGGTATCGATACGACATATGGCGGCATCGGGATCCACGGTCACATTGCCTACAACGAACCGGAGCCCAACGTACGCGAGTCTGATCCGCGACTGGTCTACCTCAACGACTTCACGCGCACAATCAACGCGATTCGTGCTGAAATCGGTGGCAATCTCGAGGGCCATCCTCGCAAAGGAGTCACGCTTGGAATGCGACAGCTTCTTGGAGCAAAGCGCATTCGGCTTTACTGCCGCAACGGGATTTCGCTCGACTGGGCCAACACGGTATTGCGGCTGGCTATGTTCGGCCAACCCGGCGATGACTACCCTGTCACATATATCCGCGGCCACAGGAACTATGTCGTTGTAACGGATGAAGACACCGCTCGCACACCCCGGTTTGTGTTGTAGATATCAGAGGCAAGACAATGAAGAATGCGATGCTGTTCTGGGTCCTCTTTGTGATCGGCACGGCAACATCGGCAGTGTGTGCGGACGAACCGAAGCGAACGGACAACGAGACCTCGCCCGGAACCAGCAACAACCTGACGCGGGTGCCACCTACGGATTCCGTCGCTGCGGCGGAGACGATTCAGCTTCAAGACGGCTTTCGCGCCGAGTTGATTGCCGCCGAGCCGTTGGTTACGGATCCGATTGCCATGCAATACGATGAAAATGGTCTGGCTTACGTCGTTGAGATGAACGACTACCCGTATTCCGATAAATCCCACGATCAGGCGTGGCAGAATCAGACATCAGAACCAATCGGCCGCGTGCGCGTTCTCGAAGACTTGGACGGAGACGGGATGTTCGACAAATCGACGGTGTTTGCCGACAAACTGTCGTGGCCGTCGGGGGTCGCCTTGTGGAAGGGGGGTGTTTATGTCGCAGCGACACCGGACGTCTGGTATTTCAAAGACACGAACGGCGATCACCGAGCCGACATCCGTCGCAAGGTCTTCACAGGTTTTCGCAAATACAACGTGCAAGCCGTGATGAATAACTTCCAATGGGGACTCGATCATCGGATCTACGCCGCCGGATCAAGTAATGGTGGGATGGTCGAGTCAACGGCGAATGACGAGAACGCCTCGAAGCCGATCCGCCTCGGGCGGAATGATTTTCGTTTCGATCCGAGGGCCGAACGGTTCGAAGCCATTTCCGGCGGCGCTCGTTTTGGTCATGCACAGGATGATTGGGGGAACCGATTCCTTTGCAACATCCGCAATCCAGTCCAACACGTTGTCCTGCCGGCACGCTATCTCCGCCGCAACCCGTTCCTTCCCGTCGTTTCATCGATCAACGACGTTGCGAAATCGGGCGACACGATCGCCGTCTATCCGATCAGTCCCGCCGAGCCGTGGCGTGTGATCAACGCTCGCCGTCAAGCCGCGAACACGGCCACGAAACCACCGTATGACTCGACAGTGGCAAAGGGCTTTGTGACCTCTTCCAGCGGCGTCACGATCTACCGTGGCGCAGCCTACCCCAAAGAATTCCATGGAAATGCTTTCATTGGCGAAGTGGCGGGCAATCTCGTCATGCGATATCGGCTCTTGCCATCGGGAGTCAGCTTTGAAGGAACGCGTGCGCATGACAAAGTCGAGTTTCTCGCCTCGACAGACAACTGGTTCCGGCCGGTGAATTTTGTCAATGCGCCTGACGGAACACTGCACCTGCTGGACATGTATCGGGAGACTATCGAGCACCCGTGGTCGATGCCGGACGACTTGAAGGCACACGTTGATCTGACGAGCGGCCGCGACCGGGGAAGAATCTATCGCCTTGTGCCGCCGAAGTACGGTCTCGGTTTCAAACAGCCGCTGCCGCCTCGCATGGGAAGTGCGTCGACTGTTGATCTCGTTGCCGAGTTGGAGAACCCGAATTCGTGGTGGCGCGAAACATCACATCGGTTGATCTTCGAGCGACAAGATCGCGCGGCCGAAACACCGCTTCGCAAGTTACTGCGAGACAGTCAATTCCCCGTCGCGAGACTGCACGCTCTTTGGTCGCTCAACGGACTGGAAGTGCTAAGCGACGATGATCTCAAAGTTGCGATGGACGATCCCGACCCACACGTACGCGAGCACGCGGTGCGGTTGGCCGAGCCGCGATTGAGTGACGCTCCAGAGCTGTTGTGGACAGTTCTTGCCGCCGCGTCTGACGACAGTATTCGTGTTCGCTTTCAGGCAGCTATGACGCTTGGCGAAGTTGGCACCGAAGAGGCAACGTCCGCGCTGGCTGCGATTGCTCGCCGCGATGCAGCCAATCTGTGGTCGCGCACGGCAGTGCTCAGCTCTTTGTCGGAGTCGGAAGTGCCGTTTCTTCTGAACGTACTGGCCGACACCAACTTTGCCGCTGGCGAGCCGGGTCGCGAGATGATCGGGCAGCTCGCGTTTGGCGTCGGCGCGCGCAACAATGCGGATGAAGTCAACTCGGTCCTGACGGCGTTGGCTCGGCGCCACGATGGGACGCGTTCGGCGAGCGACATGGCGGTGATGAAGAATCTCGGAGCCGGGTTGAAACGAGCACGCCGAGATCTGCATCAATTAGCCGCGGACAAAACTACACCCGGCGGACGGCTGGTCGCAGAGATTCTCGATGATGCCCTCAGCATTGCGCTCGCGCCCAGTGGCGATCTGTCGAGTCGGCTGCTGGCGATCGATCTGCTTGGCTACGGCAGCTTCGACTCGGTTCAAGCGACACTGGTGGAGTTGCTCGACGCGCGACAACCGGCCGAGATTCAGTCCGCGGCAATCCATGCCATAACAGGCTTTGCCAATAAGGAAGTCGCTGACATCCTGCTTGACAAGCACGCCGCACTGACGCCGAACGTGCAGGCGGAACTCGTCGGCAGGCTGCTGATGCGTCGAGATTGGTTGCTCGCCGTGTTCGATGCCATCGAGAAACGTATCGTTCCGGCTAGTCGTGTCTCGTCAGCACGACGAGCGATCTATATGAAGAGTTCCGATCCGGCGATTCGCGAGCGGGCCGTTCGGTTGTTCTCCCGTGACCTGCCCGGACCACGCAAGGAAGTGATTGCGAAATATCAGCAGGCATTATCACTGCGGGCCGACCGGTTGCGCGGCGAACGCGCGTTCAAGCGGGAATGCATCAACTGCCACCGGCTCGGCGATCAGGGACACGAAGTTGGCCCGAATCTGGCAACGATCCAGAATCGAAGCCCGGCCCAACTGCTCGTGAATCTGCTCGATCCGAATCGCGAGGTATCGCCGAATTTCCTAGAGTATATCGTGGCCACGCTGGACGGTCGGATCATCACTGGCATCATTGCGTCGGAAACACCCACCAGCATCACACTTCGGCAGGCAGAAGGTAAACAGCAGACGATCCTCCGCAGCGATATTGAAGAGTTCCGCAGCTCCGGTAAATCGTTGATGGCCGAAGGACTTGAAAAGAAAGTCACGCCCCAGGAGATGGCGGATTTGATCGCATACTTGTTGTCCTTGAAGTAGATCTGAAACGGAAACATGAACCTCGCCATTGCCCCATTCCGCTTCGACGTCACGCCACCCAAAGGACATTCGCTTTGCGGTGGCTGGATTCCATCCGTGACGACCGTCGACGATCCTCTGGAAGCGATCGGGTTCGTGCTGCTCGGTGCCGGCAAGCCGATCGTTGTTTGTTCCGTCGACTGGACAGGTATTTGCAACGAGGCGCATCTGGCGTGGCGAAAAGCATTGGCTGAGACGGCCGGCACGACAGCGGATCGTGTCGCCGTGCAGTGCGTCCACCAGCACGATGCTCCGTTCGTCTGTCTGGAAACCGATCGCATCGTGCGTGAACAGGGCGACCTGCCGCCGAACGTCGATTCTGAATTCCTTGAGCGGTGCCTTGATCGCGGCCGGAGTACCATCGAGGATGCACTGGGGAGTCCGCGGCAAATCACGCATGTTGCCAAAGCACAGGCGCAAGTCGAAGAGGTCACTTCGAATCGGCGCATCCTCGGCGACGATGGTCTCGTGCGCAAGAATCGTAGCGTTGCTCCCGGCGGCAGCGATGTGCGACATCTGCCAGCTGGTGTCATCGATCCTTGGCTAAAGGCGGTTGCCTTCTACGATGGAAAGACGAAAGTCACCGCGTGCTACTACTATGCCGTGCATCCCATCAGCTATTGCTGCCAGGAAGGACGGGTCAGCAGCGAATTCGTCGGTCTGGCCCGACGGCTGAAGCAACAACACGACGACCCAGCGTGCACGCACATCTATTTCACCGGTTGTGCAGGCAACCAGAACACGGGCAAGTACAACAACAGTGACGTAAAGGAGAACCGGCAACTGTTGACTCAGCGCGTTTACCAAGCGATGGAAGCTGCGTCAGCAATACTGCAGCCTGTACCGATTCGTAGCGTCCACTGGCAAACGCACGACATTCTTCCACCGCCGCGCGCTGATCTCTCCGCAGATGAGATACAACGACAGATCTCCGACAAAACTAAGCGTGTCGTCCTCCGTAACCGACCAGCGTTCACACTGGCATGGCTCAAACGATACGAACGAAAGATGCCGATTACGCTCAGCGCACTGCACGTCAACGACGTTTCGTTGCTGCATCTGCCGGGTGAACCGTTTGTGGAATACCAGCTTGGCGCACAAGTGCTTTTTCCAAAACGGTTTGTCGCGATAGCTGGTTACGGCGACGGTGGACCGTGGTATCTCCCAACCGCTGAGGCTTTTACACAAGGCGGCTATGAGGTTGGCGTGGCGTTCTGTGATCCGCAAGTGGATCGAATCCTCTCCGACGGCATCCAGCAACTGCTCAAGAGGAAGCTTATTGAATGAGCACTCGATATGATGTGAAGCCAAGTTGGATAGCGCCACATTGCGACAAAGGATATTCCTAACAATCCTCTCTATCATGGTTTAAATCAACGTTATCTTCACCCTGAAAGGGCCTCAACATGTCAGCCCAGGGCAACGCCCTGGGATTATGGAACATTCATGAAGCTCGTCCTGAAAGGCAACGCTGTGAAGCATTTCTAGGACCTGGAAAACTGGGGGCTCGCAGATTTTGGAGGGTATGAAAAAGGCCAGATTCAGGCTCTCTTTATCGTTATCTCCCACTGCAGCGTTATCCAGGCGTTCGCAATGCGAGAGAATTGATGCAAGTGCCTGCTGAGGCGCGTTTACCGCGAAGCGGTTGTACTCCAAAGCCCAGGGTGCGCGTCGAAGACGCGCACCCTGGGTATTCGACC
>JASLPZ010000140.1:0-17265 GCA_030744725.1 Pirellulaceae bacterium | reverse complement strand
GCCCAGCTTTCCGCAGGCGGTGCGACTGGATTTTCAGAAATCGCCGAACGCAAATCGCATCACGTCACGTCGAGTGCAGTTGTGTCAGTTTCGCGAGCGGACATTGGTTGGCGTCCACAGCCAAGACGCCGCGCAGTGTGAACCCGAATGGGGTGCAGCCAGACCTCTTCCCTGGCAGATTTTTGGTCATGGAGAGTATATCGGCCCTGAGCGAACGCGGCACGTCGAAGAATATCGCTTGCGGCCGTACGATCAGCTGGAATTTATCTACCGTTTTACACATGAAGCCAGCGCGGCACCTTATCGATTTTCTGTCGGTGACGAGATCATGATCGAGTCACTTACGGCCCCTGAACTAAACAAAGGCGACTTGATCCAAGGCAGAGGATTGAAAATTCAGTCCGACGGAACAGTCACATTGCCATTGGTCGGTCAGGTCCCAGTCGCCGGTCGAACGGTCGACGAGATTCGGTTGGATCTCGACGAACACTATTTACGGTATTACACCGATCCGGCCATTACAGTCACTCCGCTGAAGACCAACACCAAACTTGAGGGATTGCGGGAGTCGGTTGACGGTCGCTTCGGCCAAGGTGGCCTGGTTCGTCAAGCTACCGTCACGCCGGAAGGCACGATACAACTGCCGGCGATTCAATCCGCGCCCGCACACGGCCTGACGCTTGACGAGTTGCATCAGGAAATCGAAGAGCGCTATCTGGATAGAATCGGTGCTGGCGTCGAAGTCACCGTTGTTCTGGTAGCCCGGGCACGGAGTTTCGTGTATGTGCTCGGTGAAGTGCCCAATCCCGGCCAATATCAGTTGCAACGCCCGACCTCGGTGATGCAAGCCTTGAGTTTGGCAGGCGGCTGGATCAACGGCGGGAATTTGCGAGAGATCGTCATCTTTCGCCGAACGGCTGATTGGCAACTGATGGCGACGAAGCTCGACTTGCGCGGCGCGTTGATCGGCAAACGTCCAGCGCCGGCCGACGAAATCTGGATCCGAGACTCCGACATCGTGCTCGTCCCAAAATCCCCAGTACTGCTGATGGATGACTTCATCGACCTAGTGTTTACTCGCGGCATCTATGGCGTTGTTCCGATTGGCGTCAGCTTGGATCTCACCAATCTGAGCACGATCTGACTCTCGCGGGCCGAACAGTGCGTCGATTTTCATAAATTGAGCACTTGTAGGCCGCGAGCGAACGAGCAAAGCGAGGTTTCGGCAGTGCGTCGCCGCTCCTTGTTGCCGGCCTACGCGGGAATCAACGGGCTGCCAAGAACCGCGACAGATCACCTGCCGCGCCCTGCTCGACGAATCCTGTTCTTTTGCCGTGCCGGATTGCGAACCAGCTTGGTTTTGACCAAGATGAAGCCCAACGTCACCCAAGCGTACTCGGGTGCATGGCACAGCTTGAACTTCGGCTGCGCGATATCAAAGCCTTACTTGTTATCGATAGAATCGCAGGCCAATTCGAATCCGCTGGCAGGCGGATTGTGAGGAAGAAGAGTAGCTGTTCGAACGAACGTCCACTCATCTGTTTTGAATACGGGATATCTCCATGAGGAATTCATTCATGCTTTCAGGTTCATCTAGAATGTCTACTCTGCACGGTCAGAGTACCGCGGCATCTGCGCGAGGACTAATGCTCCTCGGCAGTCTGATTCTCGCCTGTACGGCACACGTGGCGGCCGCCAAGCCCAACGTTGTCTTAGTGATCACGGACGATCAAGGGTACGGCGATCTTAGCTGCCATGGCAATCCGATCTTGAAGACACCGAACATTGACTCGCTTTACCGTGAATCCGTGCGGCTAGTGGACTACCACGTAGCGCCAACCTGTTCGCCCTCGCGTGCTGCTCTTCAATCAGGCCATTGGACCGATAGGACGGGAGTTTGGCACACGATCATGGGTCGGTCGCTGTTACGGGAAGATGAAACAACGCTGGGACAGGTCTTTGCCAATGGTGGATACGCTACCGGAATGTTCGGAAAATGGCATCTGGGCGACAACTACCCTTACCGTCCGGAAGACCGTGGCTATCAAGAGGTGATGCGCCACGGAGGTGGAGGTGTCGGACAGACGCCTGACTATTGGGACAACGCTTACTTTGATGGCGCCTATTTTCACAATTCCAAGCCTGAAAAGGTCGAGGGCTTCTGCACGGACGTCTGGTTTGACTATGCCACTCGGTTTATCAAGAAACAACAGGCAGCGAATCGTCCGTTCTTCGCCTACATCTGCACAAACGCGCCGCACGGCCCGATGCACTCACCTCCAGAGGCAAGCCAACCGTACGAAGATTTAGGTACAAATGTCGCCAACTTTTTTGGCATGATCGCCAACATCGACAAGAATGTGGGACGGTTGCGCGCATTCCTGCAAGCGCAAGGCTTGACTGAGAATACAATCTTTATCTTCACCACGGACAACGGAACGAGCAGCGGAGACAAAGTCCACAACGTTGGTATGCGTGGAAAGAAAGGAAGCGAGTACGATGGTGGTCACCGCGTTCCGTTCTTCATTCACTGGCCCGCCGGCGACTGTATGGGTGGTCGCGACGTTCGCCCAATCACAGCACACGTGGACGTGCTGCCCACCTTGATCGATCTTTGCGGCATCCCAGCGCCGACTGGGATCAAGTTCGATGGTCGCAGCATTCGTCCGCTGCTGCTCGGCAGCAGATCGGCTGCTGAACTGTGGCCGGATCGAATCCTGGTGACGGATTCGCAACGGGTCAAAGACCCTATCAAATGGCGAAAGAGCTCTGTGATGACGACCCGCTGGCGACTGATCAACGGAAAGCAGCTGTACGACATTGACACCGATCCGGGTCAACAGCGAGACATTGCCGCCTCAAATCCTGGTATCACCAAGAGACTGCAGGATTTCTACGAAGCCTGGTGGGCCGAACTGGAACCGACCTTCAACCAAGATTGTGCCATCTACCTAGGCCATCCGGCTGAAAATCCAGCTCGCCTGACCTGCCACGACTGGATCACCACTGGTTCAACGCCGTGGAACCAGGCATCCGTGCGAAATGCTATGGGCGGTAACGCGAATACGGGTTTTTGGAATGTCAAGGTTGTGACAGATGGCGACTATGAAATCCGTCTCCGTCGCTGGCCCGAAGAAGTTGGCGCCGCGCTAGATTCCGCGTTGCCGCCGGGAGACGACGTTCCGGGCGCTCGACCATTTCGCGCACGCCCTGGCAGGAAAGTCGACGTTGTCAAGGCGACGCTGCAAATCGGTGATCAGCAGGTCGTGCACGACGTAGCACCGGATTCGGACGAAGTCCTGTTCAAGCTATCACTGAAAGCGGGAGTATCGAGAATGAGTGGCAGATTCGTGCTGGCCGATGGCATGACGATTGGAACTTATTATGCGTACGTCAAGAAACTCTGAGCACCCGTCATTGTGCGATCAAGACTTCCAGGAGTGAACAGAACCTACAGCCATTAACATCACGTCAGGAAAAAGGAGCCCAACATGGATGCAAAGACCGCAATCAAGTTCGCCATCGATATAGGAAACAAGATCTCGACAGCATACTTAGGCGATTTGACCGATGACGAAATGATGCATCGCCCACATGCGGACTGCAATCACATCAAATGGCAGATGGGTCATCTCATTGCTTCCGAGCACAAGATGGTCGACGGCGTCGCGCCAGGATCCATGCCTCCCTTGCCGGAAGGCTTCGCTGAAAAATACACCAAAGAAACAGCTGGTTCAGACGACCCTGCCGCATTCGATTCAAAAGAAGAATTGATGCGATTGTACGAACAGCAACGGGCTGGCACGTTGGCTGCCCTAGAACAGACGGATGCCGATCAACTCTCGGACGCCGCGCCCGAGTCGATACGCGCTTTCCTACCTACCGTTGGATCGGTCTTCAGTATGCAAGGCGGGCATTGGATGATGCACACCGGACAGTGGGCGGTGATACGCCGCCAACTTGGGCGTGCACCGCTGTTCTAAGAACGCGGCTGTGACAAAGCTCGACGTCCGTTGTTTGCCTACTGCGGATCAAACTGCTGTGGCAGCGACCGGTCGTTACGTGAAACTCAACTCTTCTTGGACCGCGCAGGCAACGCTTGGGTTTCGTTGGTAGACGAATCTCGTAATTCGTCGCGAACGATGACATACTCCGATGGCGCTTGAATGCCCAAACGAACTCCACCACCGGCGACTTTCACCACGGTAACCGTGATGTCGCCGTCAATGATTAAGCTCTCTCCAATCTTTCGGGTAATAACAAGCATGTCTTCGTGCGAGTCAGTGAGCCGATCGAACCACTCCCCCTGAAGGGCGCTGCGAATGATAGCACTGGCAAAAAATGGATGCAACTAGCGGTCAAACCGAATTCGCCGGGCGTCAGGTCGGCGTCACGTCCGAGCAGACGATCCCGTTGCATCGCGAATTGGCCTAGCGAAGTGCCTCACCCGCCCCCCCAAGTCGACTCATCTTAACAACCGGCCAAAGGGCTAAAGCGAGTGAGATGCCACAAAACACGAGCGAGAAGGGGCTGCTGACGAGCGGCCAGTAGCTGCCGGCGGAACTCTGCAGGCCGGCACCCAAACTCTCTTCGGCGACGGGAGCCAACACAAATCCAATAACGAATGGTGCCAGCGGAATCTTCTTTCGTTCCAGAAAGAACCCCACACCGGCCATCGCCAACATGACCCACACGTCAAACATGCGATTGTTCAAGGCGAACGATCCTACTACGCAAAACACCAGAACGATCGGGATCAAGAAGTTCCGCGGTGCATACATCAACCTGGCCAGCACCCCCAAAGCGGCAACCATGAAGACAACCATGACCACGTTGGCGACAAGTGCCGTCGCCATGATCGTGTAGACGACATCCGGATTATCACGGAACAGCAAGGGCCCCGGTTGTAGTCCGTGAATCACTAACGCACCCAACAAAATTGCGTCGATGACGCTGCCGGGAATCCCCAGGGCAATCAACGGAATCAGTGCACCGCCGACCGTGGCGTTGTTGGCTGCCTCGGATGCCACAATTCCCTCCTCGGAACCGTGGCCAAACTCTTCCGGATGCCGTGACATGGCGCGAGCAGACGAGTATGCAATCACCGATCCGATATTCGCTCCAATTCCTGGCAGGATCCCAACCCAAACACCGATGAGGGACGATCGAATCAGATTCACTGCCTGACTGATCCAATCTCGCCCGGCCATCAGCATACCGCGACGAGTAAAAGCTGCTTGTTCGTTCCTCACATCGAGGCGCTGGATATCCTGAATTATCTGGCTGACTGCGAACAAGCCAATCAAGACCGGCAACAACTTCAATCCGTCACTCAGCGAGGCGATACCCATCGTTAGGCGTAGTTCGCCTGTTGCCGGATTGACGCCAGGCATCGTTGCCAAGACACCGAGCAATCCGGAGAGAACACCTCGACTCAACGATTCCCCCGAAACCGTGGCGATCAGCATCAACGCCATCAGCGTCAATGAGAAAAAATCGAACGGCCCCAAACGCGTTGACCAATTGGCAATCGGCTCGGCCAGCAACACCAGAAAGATGCACGAGATCACTCCACCCACAAATGACGCGGTCACGCCCAACCCCAACGCGCGACCCGGCTGGCCGCCAACGGCCATTGGATATCCGTCCAGGGTGGTCATCATCGAAGCGGGCGTGCCAGGCATCCGCAACAATGTCGCTGAAATCAAACCGCCACTGATTGATCCAACATACATGGAGACCAGCAACACCATCGCGTCAGCTGGATTCTGCATTGAAAAGGTGAGCGGCAACGTCAGCGCAATCAACATAGCCCCGGTGAGCCCGGGAATCGCGCCCACAATAATCCCCAACGAAACGCCCAGCACCATGAGGAAGCAGGGCCAGGGAGTCGCCAGATTCTGCAGTGCCGGCAGCAGATTCTGAAGTGTCGTCAGCAAACCGTCCATCACCGTTCCTTGCGCCAGGCAGCGTTGCTCGTGTCAGTCACGGAAGCACTAAATCGAAAACATGGGTGAACAGGAAATGCACGCCAAGCGACATGACGGCTGCTACCGCGGTCAATGCAGCCAATCGCCGAGGACGCCAGCCAGTGAGCACGCCCCCGACCGTCAGCACATAGACAAACGTCACAAACCGAAAATCCACGAAGCTCGACGAAAGAACGACCAGATATGCAACAGTCGCCAGCAAACACCAGCTGGCGAGATCGTTGCGAGCGGCTGGAACTTCCTCAGCGGGTGAAGGCAGTTGATGGCGTGACTTCAAGAACACCACAACGCTCATCACGACGACCAGCGGAATCACGAAAGCGGGCACGTTGGGCAAGGCCTGGGTCTTTCGCAGATCAACGCTGGAAATCGCCGCTCGCCGCTCTTCGACTGCCTCTAGCATCGCGGCGCCTCGTACGACGACGGGATCGGACTGAATCTGGGCCATGCGCTGTTGGACGGAATCAGTCTGCATGGCTTTTTCCAATACGTCACCCAAGTATTCCACACGTGATTGCGGTGTGTTCTTCGGAGCCCACCAAAACTGCATGTTGATGTGCGTCACGGCAATCCCCTGTTCGTGACTAGTGGGCACTTCCGGGATCGCCGGATGCCGCTCTGGGTCGCAATACGCAATCGCGCGAAGACCGACGGACTTGAATCGCGAGTATTCTTCGAGGGAAAACGCCGAGACCTGCGCGTGTCCACCCTTCAGCGCATGTAAGCGTTTGGTTCCACCGCCGGTCTGGGTAAACCGAAAGGTTGCACCAGGGCACTGTTGCTCCAACATCAGGCCAACAAAGTGAACCGGGGCACCAAGATTCGCCGCGAACACCAGCGTGTCTGGTTGCTGCCGCGCAGCCTCGACCAGATCCGTCAGAGTTTGGTATTTCGAATCCTCAGCAACGGCAAATACCAGCCCCATTCGTCCAGTCCCGGCAATCGGCTCGAAGGCTTCCGGGCCATAGGGAGCATTCCCCGAATATTTCGCCGTGACGATCGCCTCGTGAAGTAACAAGATCGTGTAACCATCGGGCCGTGCATTTTTTACTCGACGACTTCCTATGGTCGCGCCGGCACCATCAAGATTGATGATCACGATCGGCTGTGGCAAAAGCTCGTTGTCTTCGATGGCCTTCTTCATGACACGGGCAAACGTGTCCGCTCCGCCACCAGGGGAAAATGGCACAATCAATTTGATGGGACGGCTCGGAAAAGACTCCACCGAGTCATCGCGCTGGCATCCAGACAACATCATCACCATCGTCGCCGCAGCGGCGAGACGAGTTAGCAGGGAATGGCCACGTCGAGGGCGCATGGTTAGGAGACTCCGTTTTTGATGGTGCGTTGATACCACGTTTCGCGCATCCAACCAACCTGGGCCAGGCGGCCGTAAATGGAAAACTCGGTGGACCGACCGCGTAGGCGAGTCTCCCTGAGAGTTGCAGACAAGGCGACTTCGTGGTGAGAGTCGGATTGCAGAAACAGAGCGTTGCTCACCCGAAACGAGCGACCAGCCGATTGGCCAGCGTTGGACAAAGCCGATCAATCCAGACGAGCAGTTTTCCGCCTGGCGATAGAATAACCTCGTGCTTGCCACTGCGAATCGCCTTGACAGCTTTGCGCGCCACATCGCGTGGTGACATAGCACTTGCCGCCATCGCCGGCAGGTCGGCATCTTTGTCAATCACTTGATCAAAGAATTCGCTAGCGGTTGTACTGGGGCTAACCAGTAACACATCGATTCCCTGCGAGACCAGTTCGGCTCGAAGCGCGTCGCTAAATCCATGTACGGCGAACTTGCTCGCGCAATACTCACTCTTGTTGGGAACGGCGCGGTGACCCAACACGGAACTGATGTTGACGATCATCGGCCGGTCGCCTTGCTGGAGTAACGGCATCGCCTTTCGTGTCATTTCCACCAGGGCAAAGAAGTTAACCTCCATGACACGCCGCAATCGCTCGACGTCCGCCGCCACAAATGGACCGATCGCACCAATGCCTGCGTTGTTCACCAAGATATCCAGGCCACCGAATTCCGTTACCGCGTGCTCCAATACTTGTTGACGCACGGCGCCGTCTGTGATGTCACCTGGTACGATGACCGCTGTACTCCCCAGAGCCCCCACTTCGGCTTTGAGTTCGGCGAGTCTCTCTGCGCGCCGCGCGGTCAATACCAGGCGTGTACCATGACGGGCCAACTCGAGTGCCGTCTCACGTCCAATGCCGCTCGAAGCACCCGTCACAACGGCCCGCGCGGTACCAAGGTTGCGTTTGGCCATGAGCTACGCAACGTCTTCCACCGGAGGCAGCGCAGTGTCGCTGGAATCGCTGCCAGGGACGCGATCCGAGTCGCCATCCAGCGCCGGCGCCGTGTGCGGTCGAACGTCGGTACCTTGCTCGTTAATTCGGCCTAAGAATTTCTCAGGCATGCGACAGTGAATCACCACCCGCGCCTCGTTATATCGCCGCGACAGAATCTCGCCATGAGCAGCCACATACGCCATCAACTTGCCGTTGTCGACTCCCGTTTCGATATCCACGTCACGAAAGGTTCTGCTTAGCGCATCGCTGACCGCCAAGGCGAACTTGTCAAGACCTTGACGTGTGGCGGCGCTGATTGGAATCGCGTTAGGATACCGTGCGAGGATTTTCTGCAACAGTGCTTCCGACGGCAGCCGGTCGGTCTTGTTCAAGACCAGCAAGGCGTCCTTTTCGTCGATGCCTAGATCCTCGAGCACATGAGACACGGCACTGATCTGATCCAGTACTGCAGGATTGCTTGCGTCGGCCACATGAATCAACAAGTCAGCCTGCCGTGACTCTTCTAATGTGGCCTTGAAACTGGCAACCAGTCGGTGAGGTAGATCGCGAATGAACCCGACAGTATCGCTCAACAAGACTGGCCCCCAATGCGGCAACTGCCAGCGGCGCGTGCGCGTATCCAAGGTCGCGAAGAGCTTATCGGCTGCTTCGACGCCTGCGTCGGTCAACGCATTCATCAGCGTGCTCTTTCCCGCATTGGTGTATCCGACCAGCGATACGGTCATATTCGAGCTGCGCGAAGCGACTTGTCGCTCGCGCCGCTTTTCAACGGACTTTAATTCAGAACGCAAGTCATGAATCCGTTTCTCGACCAAACGGCGGTCAACCTCCAATTGCTTTTCGCCGGGCCCACGCATGCCGATCCCCATCTTCAGACGCGAGAGGTGAGTCCACATCCGTTTGAGCCTCGGCAGTGAATACTCGAGCTGCGCCAGTTCAACGGCCAACCGTGACTCGTAGGTCTGCGCGTGCGTGGCGAAAATGTCCAAAATCAGCTCGGTGCGATCAAGGACTTTGATCTCCAACGTCTTCTCCAGGTTACTGGTCTGCGCTGGGCTGAGGTCGTTATCGAAGATGACAACGTCCACCTCGTGGGCATCGACCTGCAACGCCAGCTCTTCCAGTTTTCCCTTGCCGACATAGGTGCGGACATCAGGCCGACTGCGCCTCTGAGTAACCCCCATCACAACTTCGGCCTGCGCCGTCGTCGCCAACCCTCGCAATTCTTCCAAAGGATCATCCTCAACCGTTTGATCGGGAAGGATGACGCGTATCAGGATGGCCCGTTCGCTGGTTAAACTCTGACTTCGTTCTATTTCGTGCACCTATGACCTGCCGTGGGGTGGAATTTCCGAACAGTACCATTCTATTCTAATCTCTGGATTTCGGCTCCAGGAATATGGTCATCACGGGGCAAGTTGTCTGCGAAGACTCCTGCCAATCGCACAGGACTGGTTGCCGACTCAAAAGCTGCACAACCTCCGAGGATCAAGAATAATCAGGTGCCCCGTACGATCGAAGACAGACACCGGTTGCACTGGGTTCGCCTCACGACCGATGTTGTTGGGTGGCGATGGGGGCCAAGTGACACAGACAGATTTGTTGCGGATGATGAAAGTTGTGCTGCCAGCTAACACCCTTTACTACCGCGCGGCCCCGTGTCGCTTTCCGTTTACCCAGCTTCTCTATAGTCCGGTGCTCCGGCTAATTCCAGTAGACACTTTAGTCAATGTGAAAAAGTCAACTGCCTGTTTTTTGTGCAACTAGGCCGTTGCTTCAAATCGGGCAGACTTGCCTGCCGAATGAGCAGCCTGCACGGATCTCCGTAAGTGCAAGCATTGCAATGACATCCGTGATTCCCTTGACTCCCGCCAAATGATTCCGTCACTGCGGGTCTTTATCTATGGGCCAGATTACGAGCTGGCCGAGCACCTGCCGAGTTTCACATGAAGGAAGGAACCGAAATGTCCGAATTGTTTCAGCAGACAGCGTCCCAGACCAACTCGATACAGCCAGAAAGCGAAGACCAGGGCCCCGACCGCCAACGCGAAGTGTATCAAGTGGCCTACGAACGATTTCGTCAGAGCCCGGATTGGGTGACATTCTTCCGCGAGTTCCTGGGTGTCGACGGAGTCGTCCGCAAGACATTCCAGCATCCGAAAGATCTGAATGCATTCGAGCAAGGAGATACGTATACAGAGATCCAGCAAATGGTCGCCAAGCTGCGAGAACGATCGAAGAACCAAACTGAAAGCAACGAACCTACGCGAGTCATCACCGTTCGCCTTCCCAAGAGCTTGCACGAATCTCTCCGTGCCGAGGCGCACGATCGTCGGACGAGCATGAATCAGCTGTGCATCTCCAAGCTACTCCAGGTGATCGACAACGAACTCGTTCCATCCGACTGATTCGCAGACGGTCTGCGACAGATTCCTGACACCGCGGCACGGAAGCTGCGGTCTTATTGCCGCACCTGTATCCACAGGAGGGGGGGTGTAAGTTCGAATCGACCGCAAAAAAATGGCTCGGAGTCGACTCATAAGCCGGGTTCTGTCCGTACCGCAAATCTCGCGGCACGCGATGACCATTTATCTAGTGTGCCGATTGCTCGACACATCATGCAGCCTACCCGAGAGTCGATAACGGGCCGGACCGGACCGCAGCGGGGCCGAAGCCACGCTTGCCCTCTGTTTGGCCTTGCACCGGGTGGGGTTTACCGGGCCAGCCGAGTCACCTCAGCTGCCGGTGCGCTCTTACCGCACCATTTCACCCTTGCCTGTTCCGTTCCAAGCGAACTCGGGACGGCCATCGGCGGTGTACTTTCTGTTGCACTTTCCCTGACCTCACGGCCGGTCGGTGTTACCGACCACCCTGTCCTGCGGTGCCCGGACTTTCCTCTCGTCATTTGCACGACCAGCGGCCATCCCGTCGACTCCGAGACCAACCGCAACGATAGAGCAATCACGGGCTCCAGGTAAGGGGTTAGAATGCCAATAATCTGCAGACTCTGTTACCTCCGTTACTTCGCTGGCACGAAACGATGGATGCCACGACCGGCACTGTCAACGACCATAAAATAGACTTCACCGTCTTCCGCTTCGCCGAAGGAGATGACGGCCTGTCCGTCGCTCTGTAAGGCGTGATTCGAAATGACGGCCTTTTTCTCGTGATCGTACCGCAAGGCCCACAAGCGGCCGGTAATGTAGTCCGCGTACAAATACGCTCCTTCTAGTCCAGGAACCCGCTTGCCGCGATACACATATCCGCCAGTAATCGATTTGCCAACTTCGTGATCGTAGACCCAGATCGGATCAGTCAGCCTGGAATTTGGGCCGCTCCCGTTGACACCAAACATGGCGTTTCCTTCGCGGAGATTCCAGCCGTAATTCCCGCCTCGGGTGACAATGTTGATCTCCTCCCACGTGTCTTGACCAACATCAGAGACCCAGAGATCACCAGTTTGCCGATCGAATCCAAGCCGCCACACATTTCGAAGCCCTTGAGCCCAAATCTCGCCCTTGGCTTTCGAATCGCCGACCAATGGGTTGTCCTTGGGAATTGCGTAGTTCTTTCCGTCGGACTTGTGATCGACATCGATTCGCAAAATGGACCCCAGCAGCGTCCCTTTGTTTTGACCATTGCCGTGTGGGTCATTGCCTGCTCCACCATCGCCCAGGCCGATGTACATCTTGCCGTCGGGACCAAAAGCGATCGAACCACCATTGTGATTCCAATATGGTTGCTCGATCGCCATGACCTCCTCCACAGATTTGGGATCGGCTTGATCGGCATCACTGGCGGAGACATGGTATCGATCGATCACGGCCACTTGCGACCGGTTGCTCGGCGTGTAATACACAAAGAATTGACCGTTCTCTTTGTAGTTCGGATGAAAAGCCAGCCCCAAGAATCCCTCCTCGTTCTGCTTATCGCTGTACTTCACTTTCTTTGAAAGATCCAAAAAAACCTTGGTCTTCGTGGCTTTCTGATCGTTTTCAAATACGTGAATCACGCCGCGCTGGGTGGCGACGAATACGCGATCGCTACCGTCACCTGCGTGCGTCAGAACAATCGGTCGCAACGGTTCGGCCTTGCCTGCCGCATTAACCGGTTTCCACCCACTCCATTTCAGATCTGGGAAAGCGACTGCCGGTCTAAATGCCAGCGTGCCGTCAACTGGATCGAGCTGGTCGTTCTGACCGGTAAGTCTGCGGACCTTAATGTTGCGATAGGCAACCTGATTGCCGTGATCCTGCAAACAAATGTAACCGTTAGTGGCCTTTCCGAATTTCTCCCATTTGGAAAACTTGCTCTTGGCGACACGGCGGTCCCAGTCGTCGCTGCCTTTCTTATAACGGGCGTAGCGGACGCCGTTCATATACGTCGAGCACTCGTCCGGTGTAATCCGAATCCGTAGGTGGTTCCATTGGCCGGCCGGTTTGGTGGCATCAACCTGTGCCGGATACAACTGATAGAGCCAACCACATTTTTGTGGATCGTGTCCATCAACGTTGTCTTGAATTTGAATTTCCGGCCCCGTGAAGTAGGGCGCGCGTCTGTCGCTTTCGTCCACGTGGAACATGATTCCGCTGTTACCACTCTTGGAGATATTAAACTCGATCGACAATTCGAAACTGTCGTACTTGTCCATCGTGACGATGTCGCCGGCGCCACCAGCGGCACGCGTCAAGGCTCCGTCGACAACCTTCCAGCCGTCAGAAATCCCATCCTTGGCGAAGTTACGCCAGCCTTCGGTTGTCTTGCCATCGAATAGAAGTTTCCATCCCGCGCGCTGTTCGCCATCGGAAAGTGAATTCAATTCCACGGCTTGGATCGGCATCGCAGTCATCAACAGCCCGAAGGCCAAAGCTGATAGCAATAATCTCGTTGTGTTGATTGTCATCGGTAACAGTGTCTCCGAAGAAAGGGCGTGGCGTCGGTCCGGCAATCGCGCGATCACTGGGGAAGGACGGTCCGATTATAATCGGCGGCGCGTCTCAGTTGAATGGTCGGACGAACCAATTGTGCACACTCGGCAGGAACCCCCCTAAAAACTCATCTTCCCTGGTGCACCAGAAGAATCAGTCGCTCAGCTGCATCAGTTCGATCTTGCGGAACTGCACTGGATGACTCTCTGACTGCAGCGAAATCGTGCCACCTGACAGCATGAGTTCACCGTCACGAATCAGTTTTCTTGCATCCTTGTCACGCCTGTCCAGCTGCGGCTGTTCGTAAGACAGAACCACTTCGCCGTTGATGATGTGCTTGATGACTTGATTGCCGCGAACCTCGATCTCAGACCTGACCCACTGGTCACCGTGATACGTCTTTGATTTCGATTTAGTGCAATGTCGTGTAACCAGCTTCCCGTCCATCACAACATTAGTCCCCGGTGTGCAAAGATTACCAGTATTGCGATTATCGACGCCATTGCCGCCCAGGAGCTGCACTTCAATCGAGACAGGAAACTTTTGATCCTTTGCCATGGATTGCGGCGACTGCCCGTGCACCATGATGCCGCTGTTGCGGATTGCCCAACCTGGCCCACCGGAGACCTGATTGCCGATGAACCGATATTCCAATCGCATATGGTAGTTCGAAAACTCCTTGTCGTAGAACAGGTGCCCGAATTGTTCGTCGAACTGTTCGTATTTGTCGTAGCCAACGGTCAGCAATCCGTCGACGACCCGAAACGTCTTACCAAAGTTCTCACCGACCTCATGTTTGGTAATCTTGGGAGTCCACCCCTGGAGATCCTTACCGTTAAACAGCTGAATCCACTCGGGCTTGTCCGCAGCCACAGTGACGTCGGCCAACAGAAACATGAGTAACGCGACCGATGCAACTTGGCAAGACTTCATGATTTTGTTTTCCTTTTGAGCTGTTTCTCTTGATTGTGTTTGAACTTCATTCTGATATCGCGCGTCTCACCATGCAACAGGCAGATGACACGGTTAGTTGCCTCCCCACTTTGAAGTGTGGCTTTTGGCCTGCCCGTTTTCGATTCGGACCATAATGGCTTCGACATTGGGCAACGCGTTAATGAACGGCATTCCCCGTTCGACGCCCATCACGCTAAGCGCCGAGGCAAGTGCATCCGCTGTCGTGCCGTCTCGTGCGATCACGGTAACGCTACTGCGATCGGTCAAACCCAGGCCGGTCAGTGGATCAATGATGTGCGAATAGCGTTTTCCGTTCAATTCTACAAACTGCCAGGCGTCGCCCGACGTCGCTACAGCCACATTCTGGACCAGCAAGACTTGGCTCGGTGGTTTTCTCGTGTCCAAAGGCGCAACACCCACGCGCCACCCCGGTTGCCCTGGCGGCGGATCGCCTGTCACAACGTCTCCGCCTGCATTAATCAGGACACGCGTCACCCCCAGTCGTCGCATCGCTTCTTTTGCCTGGTCCGCCGCGTAGCCTTTGGCGATTCCTCCCAAGTCCAGTCGCATGTTTGGACGAGTCAATTCCACCGTACGCTCGTCGTTTGTCAGCTTCATGAACAAGTATCCGACGGCTTGCCTGGCCTCCGCCAACAGCGCGTGATCAGGCAACTGCTTTCGCCGCCGCGCACGTCTCCACAACTTGGTGAGCGGCCCCACAGTTATGTCAAATGCGCCGTCGGTCAGTCGACTGAAATGCTGCGCACGCGCTAAGACAGCAAACAGATCGATGTCCACGGTACGCCGCGTGGGCGATGCCGCGCTCAATCGACTCACCTCCGACTCCGGTTTGTAATCGCTGAGCAGGTCATCCAATGCAGCAATTCGCGAGAAAGCACGCTCAAATGCGGCCGCGGCCTCCGACTCGTTGGCGGCATACACGACAATCTGAAACGAAGTCCCCATGTGGACCCTAGCGTCCTGAAATCGCTCGAGCTGCGGTTCGCCCACTCCGGCGGCTACCAGCAGAAACAAGGCACCAAGATTAAAGGACGCTGACATGGCAACGAAAACTCCGTCGTTTTTGGGCCAAACAAGACAGATGGCGGATGACACGACCTGCCTCCAGCGTAGTCGGTCGTTACTCTGTTGGGCAAGGATCTCGAAGCGAACGGGCTCGCGAAGTTCCAGCCAGTCGGCCTTCTTAAACCAGAACTGTACGCGTTTCCCCCTCGACTGGTCGATGTCGGTTGATTGAACCTATCTCGTTCTGCGGGTATGCTAAAGAGCAAGAAACAACGACCCAATCGGAAATACACACGGTTTGCTTTGAAGGAGATGACCAGGATGACTAAAAAGAAACAGGACAAGACCGACGCAGGATCGTCGCGACGCGATTTTCTGAAGAAGTCGTCATTGCTTGTGGCGGCTGGCAGTACGGTCGTCGGCGGTTCCCTGAATATTGCCCGCGCCGCACATTCGTTTGGTAGTGATACGATTAAGATCGGTCTGGTTGGTTGCGGCGGTCGCGGTACAGGCGCTGCGACGCAAGCCTTAAACACGATGAAGAAGACCGATATCCAGCCCAACGGTGAAGTTAAGCTGGTGGCTATGGCTGATGCGTTTGCCGATCGTCTGCAGGGCTCTTATCGGTCGATCAAAGGTGCTCATGGTGCCCATGTGGATGTACCGAAAGATCGGCAGTTCGTAGGGTTTGACGCCTACAAGCAGGTGCTTGAATGCGACATTGACCTGGTGATCCTGGCCACGTCGCCCGGCTTTCGTCCAGTGCATATCGAGGCCGCGGCGAAAGCCGGCAAGCATATCTTTGCCGAAAAACCGCTCGGTACAGACGCCGCTGGTGTTCGCCGAGTTCTGGCTGCAAACGAGATGATCAAGTCGAAGGACCTGGCATGTGCAATCGGATTGCAACGGCACCACGAAAAGCGCTACATCGAGACGATCAACCGCATCTGGGACGGTGCAATTGGCGACATCGTCACCACACGAGTCTATTGGAATGGTGGTGGCGTGTGGGTGAGACCCCGCAACGATCAACAATCTGAACTCGAGTATCAGATGCGAAACTGGTATTACTTCAATTGGTTGTGCGGCGATCACATCAACGAACAACACATCCACAATCTGGACGTCAGCAATTGGCTATTACAGGCCTATCCCGTTTCATGCAATGGCATGGGCGGTCGCGAAGTCCGTAACGGCGCTGACCATGGCCAAATCTTCGACCACCATTTCTGCGAGTACACGTACGAGAATGGCGCGAAAATGATCAGCCAGTGCCGTCACATCAAGGGTTGCTGGAACAACGTTTCCGAACACGTTCACGGCACCAAAGGTTCCGCCAATCTGAGCGGCGAGATCTTCGACGCGAAAGGCGACAAAATCTGGGCCTATGGCAAGGGTGGCGGCGGTGGTCACCAAGAAGAGCATTACGACCTCTTCGCGGCACTTCGGAAAGGTGAACGTCCCAACGAAGCCGACTATGGCGCCAAGAGCACCATGACCGCGGTTTTGGGTCGCGACGCGACATATTCGGGTAAAGTCATCAAATGGGATGACGCGATCAACACGAAGAAAACGCTCGCCGACTTCGATGCGTTCCAGGCAATGTCGGACGAAGCGCCCGTGAAACCGGACGACAACGGCAAGTACCCAATTCCAGTTCCGGGTAAGACCGTGACGATCTAACGACGCCCAGCAGTGCGGCGTGATTTGCAAGCACAACAAGCCGGACACCAACGAGGTGTCCGGCTTGCTCTTTATGCGTGATGGACGAGCCTCAGTGATCGTGGCGGGGATTACGAATGCCGTTTGCCGATATTACCTGAATCGCGTAGCAAAATCTGACAGTTGATTCCGCGTTTCAGCTTCCGCCCAGACCACCCACCCCTCGGGGCACACGCGAACGACGGTAGAACTGCTGTCACGCAGGAGCGGGCGTGCTCACCAGGCAGCCGGCGCCAGCAGGCGGGGTGCATGTCAGGAATTGTAGTTCAGGCGGCCTGTCTGGTTGAGCTGGTTCGTCTCAGGGTGGCCCTGCCGGGGCG
>JASLPZ010000013.1:39784-40104 GCA_030744725.1 Pirellulaceae bacterium | reverse complement strand
CGGATCACGCGGGCACTGCGGATGTCAATCGACCGGCCCAACGAGATCGACAAACTGCAAGAGGCTGCCCGGGCCTATTCCGCATTGCAAAACGGTGTTAAGGGTTCAGATGTCCGCCCCGAAGGTGAAAGCAGCGTGAAGCCTTTCGGTACAGATCCGGACCAACCGTTGGTGCCGGAATTTGGCTTGACGAGAGTTAAATACCCGTACACGCAAGCTGACTTGGATTTCGCTGATCGGACCATGCGTAGCCACGATCGGAACGACGATGGATACATCGACCGGGCCGAAGCGGCGAGAAACAGATGGACACATCGAAA